>NZ_JBHXIW010000002.1:0-328865 GCF_042723515.1 Pseudarthrobacter sp. NPDC058362
CCGGGAGGGTGTGGGAGAGTAGGTCACCGCCGGACACACACCTGGTCGAGGCCCCAACCACACGGTTGGGGCCTCCCACATTTAAACCCACCAACCGGTCCGTGTGCCACCGGTAGAGTTGGGCACCATGGACAACCTCTTCAGCCACGCCCCCGGGGCCCAGGACGGTGACGGCCACGACGCCGGCGACGCGCTGGAACCCGTCGTGAACACACTGGTGATGCCTGGCACCGTGGCCCACGCTTTTGCAGGCTTTACCGATCACACCCACCTGTGGTGGCCCCTCCAGGACCATGGCGTCTATGGCCAAGGATCCTACGTGGAGTTCGAAGAGAACCTCATCCTGGAAACTGCGGACGACGGCCGTACCAGCATCTGGGGCACGATCGATGAATGGAACCCCCCATTTTCCTTCCACGCCACATGGCACCCGGGAAGCACTGCCCTCTGGTCCACCGAGCTGCTCGTGGCCTTCAGGCCCGTCGAAGACGGCACTGAAGTAAGGGTCTTCCATAACGGCTGGGAAGGCGCCGAAAACCCCGCGGCAACACGCGCGCACTATGCTGAGGCGTGGCCCGGCATCCTGGCCCGGTACGCGCGCTTTATGGGAGCGTAGTGGTGGCGTCCATCGTTGCCGAGCTGCGTGGCCTGCTCCGCTCCAACCAGCTGGAAGACTCCGAGGTGGAGCTTCGCCGCTATGCCGTGGACCAGGCTCCGGTCATAGATTTCCAACTACCCCTCGCGGTGGTCTTCCCGGAGTCTGTGGCTGACGTCCAAGCGGTGATTCGCGCTTGTTCCGCCGCCGGTGTGGCAGTGGTCCCTCGGGGCGCCGGCACGGGCGTCTCAGGTGGTGCGCACGCGGTGCGGAACTGCATCGTGATGTCCCTTGAACGCATGGACCGCATCCTGGACCTTAACCCTGACGACGAGACCGCCGTCGTCGAACCCGGCGTGGTGAACGCCGTGCTCAACGAGGCCGCCGCCGCCCACGGACTGATGTATGCCCCGGACCCGGCGAGCTTCCGGACCAGCACGATCGGGGGCAACGTGGCCACCAATGCCGGCGGACTGCGCTGCGCCAAGTACGGAGTGACCCGTGACTCGGTCCTGGCACTGGATGTGGTGCTGGCAGACGGGTCCCTCATCCATACCGGCCACCAGACCTTTAAGGGTGTGGCGGGCTACGACCTGACCGGAATGCTCGTGGGGTCCGAAGGCACGCTCGGGATTGTCGTCGGAATCACCGTGCGGCTGAAGTACCTGCCCCGCGAAGTCCACACGGTCGCAGCGTTCTATCCGGACTTCCGAATGGCCGCCGCCGGCGTGCTCGCGGTGGGCCGGGCCCGTGTCCAGCCGGCCATCATGGAACTGCTCGACGGCGGGACGCTGGAACAGCTGGATGACATCCACGGTTCTGACCTCAGCGCGCGAGGCCGCTCGCTGCTCCTGATCCAGACCGACGGTTTCGGCGCGGCTGCAGAGGCCGAAGAGGTCCGTGATGTTTTGCGGGCAGGCGGTGCCACCGTCACCACGGAGGCCAGCAGTGAAGCCGAACGGCTGGTCGAACTCCGGCGGCACAGCAGGGGCGTGGAGGTCGACGACCAATACCGGGTGGGGGAGGACGTGGCGGTTCCCCGCTCCCGGCTGGTGGACTACATCGCGGAGCTGGAGTCCATGGCTGCCAGGCACCGGGTCAACCTCAAAGTGGTGGCCCACGCCGGTGACGGCAACCTCCACCCCACCTTCTGGATCGAACGCACAGCGGACGCGGTGGAACAGGACGCCATGGCGGGCCTCCAGCGTGCCCTGGACGACTCGATCACCGTTGCCCTGGACATGGGCGGCACCATCACCGGTGAGCACGGGGTGGGGCAATACAAGCTGCGCTGGCTCGGCCAGGAGCAGCCGGAGCCGGTGCGCGCCCTGCAGCGCCGGATCAAGGAACTGTTTGATCCGGCGGGCATCCTGAATCCCGGAAAGGCGATCTAGGGCCTAGTCGTCCGCATCGGGGTACTCGTCGATCGATTCGTCGCCGCCGTAACGGGATTCCTCGGTCTCCACCTCGAGGATCTTGAGCAGCTCAGTGTCCGGGTTGAGCATGATGGCTGCTTCATCCCTGCGGTGGCGCAGGATGGAATCGATGTAGCTCTGCACGGCCTCGGCCAGCGGGATGTGTCGTTCCTGCTTCTCCGACATGTACCAGCGGTGCTCCAGGACCTCGTGGACGGCTTCTGCCGGTTCCAGCTTGCCGGAGAGGTCCCGCGGGATGGACCGGACGATCGGCTCGAAGATCTGGCTGACCCACAGGTGCGCGCTGTACTCCTCGTCCATGTCGGGGTAATTGTCCGCGCGGAAGGAGTCCATGTCGTTGAGCAGGCGGCGGGCCTGGTTCTCCTGGGCGTCCAGGCCGGTCAGGCGCAGCAGCCGGCGCTGGTGGTGCCCGGCGTCCACCACTTTCGGCTGCAGCTGGATGGTGGACCCGTTCTGCGTGGTCTTGATGGCGTATTCCTCGACGTCGAAGCCGAGCTCGTTGAGCCGCCGGATGCGGGCACCCACGCGCCAGCGTTCCCCGAGCTCGAACGATTCCTTCTCGGTGAGCTCGGCCCACAGCCGCCGGTAGCTGTCCATAATCAGTTCGCTGGTGGCCACGGGGTCCACCTTCTCCTCGATGAGGCCTCCGTCCAGGAGGTCCATCAGTTCGCCGGCGATGTTCACGCGGGCAATTTCCAGGTCGTATTCCCGCTGGCCGGTGGACAGGTCCGGATACAGCTCACCCGTCTCGGCATCCACCAGATAGGCGGCGAACGCGCCGGCGTCCCGGCGGAACAGCGTGTTGGACAGCGATACGTCGCCCCAGTAGAACCCGATGAGGTGCAGCCGGACCAGCAGCAGCGCCTGGGCGTCGATGAGGCGGGTCAGGGTGTCCTTTCGCAGCATCTGCGAAAACAGTGCCCGGTAAGGCATTGAGAACTTCAGGTGCCGGGTCACCAGGACGGGGTTCAGCGGCCGGCCGTCCACGGTGGTGCGGCCCGTAATGACGGCGACGGGTTCCACGCAGGGAACATCCAGCCGGGCCAGCTTCCGCAGCATGTGGTATTCGTGCCGGGCCACGTGCTCCGATGTTTCCTTGATGGCGATCACGGACCCGCCCAGGTGCGCGAAGCGCACGATGTGCCGGGAGATGCCGCGGGGGAGCGCCGCGAGGTACTCCGCGGGCCAGTCCTCGAGCGCGATGTGCCAGGGGAGATCCAGCAGTTCGGGATCGGCAGCGGCCGCGGTGATGTTCAGCGAGCTGGCGGCCGACGCGGCCTTGCCATCGTCCGCGCTGGCGGCGACGAACCGCGGCAGCTTGCCGATCTGCCCGTAGTCGGTGGGTTCATCGTGCCAGTTGGCGCTGTTTTCCTCGGTCATGCGTCAATTCTTCCGTACTTGGCGCCGGACGGCTAAATGCCGCGGTGGCTTCGGGTTAACGGCCGACGGCGGCCCGCACCATTGCGAAAGGGTGCGGGCCGCCGTCGGGTGCCGGTGGAGAGGATCAGTCGCCCAGGCGAAGTCCGGTCTTGGTGTCGAACAGGTGCACGTGGCCCGACTGCGGACGGACGTAGATGGACTCGCCCTTCATCGGGGGGCGGCGGCCGTCGACACGTGCCACGATGTCGTGGTCCTTGCCGTCCAGCGTGGTGTGGCCGTAGACGTAGGCGTCGGCGCCGAGTTCCTCGACAACGTCAACTTCGACCTTCAGGCCTTCACCCTGCGGTGCGGTTTCGAGGTCTTCGGGCCGGGTGCCCAAAGTGACCGTGCTGCCGTGCGCTTCTTCGAGGACGTTGCGTGGCACGGGGTAAACGGTGCCGCCGAACTGCACGCCTCCGTCGACCACGGGAAGTTCCAGCAGGTTCATGGCCGGGGAACCGATGAAGCCGGCAACGAAAACGTTCTTCGGGCGGTCGTAGAGGTTGCGCGGGGTGTCAACCTGCTGCAGCAGGCCGTCCTTCAGCACAGCCACGCGGTCGCCCATGGTCATGGCCTCGACCTGGTCGTGGGTCACGTAGACCGTGGTGACGCCGAGGCGGCGGGTGAGGGAGGCGATCTGCGTACGGGTCTGGACGCGAAGCTTGGCGTCCAGGTTGGACAGCGGCTCGTCCATGAGGAAGACCTGCGGGTTACGCACGATGGCGCGGCCCATCGCAACACGCTGGCGCTGGCCGCCGGAGAGCGCCTTCGGCTTGCGGTCCAGGTACTGCTCGAGGTCAAGGAGCTTGGCGGCTTCGCGGACGCGCTCGGCGCGCTCTTCCTTGGAAACGCCGGCGATCTTCAGGGCAAAACCCATGTTGTCGGCCACAGTCATGTGCGGGTACAACGCGTAGTTCTGGAAGACCATCGCGATGTCGCGGTCCTTCGGCGGAACGTCGGTAACGTCGCGGTCACCGATCAGGATCCGGCCGGCGTTGACGTCCTCAAGGCCCGCGAGCATGCGCAGGGAGGTGGACTTGCCGCAACCGGAGGGTCCAACGAGGACCAGGAATTCGCCATCGGCGATGTCGATGTTGAGCTTATCGACGGCGGGCTTATCTGTGCCCGGGTACAGACGCGTAGCGTTATCAAAAGTAACTGTAGCCACAGTTATCAATCCCTTCACCGGCAGGTACGTGCCGGACGATCCGTTGTGAATGGTTCATGTTTGTTCAGTTTTGTCATGCATGATGCCTGCCGGCCGGAGCCGGAGGCATCGAGTGACGCCGCACGGTTGTTGTGCGCCACATCACAACCAAGAGTATGTCAGCCAGTGACCTTATTGTCGAAAATGTTACGGGGGTCACACATGAGCTGAGCCGTTCCTTGGGGTTTCTAGCCGGACGCGGCCTGCGGATCCTCCTCCGCCACTGCCAGGCTGCGCTCTTGGAGGAGGGCCTCCAGGAGCTCGGAAACATGCTCCGGGGCTTCCACGCGGAACTCGGCACAGGTGAAGTCGGGGCCCACCTTTACGCCCACATCCCCCGGTTCGAGGCGGGCCAGCGCGTCCTCGTCGGTGGTGTCGTCGCCGGCGAAGAATACGGCGGTGGCGCCGCTGGCCTGCCGCAGGAAGGTGACGGCCTCGCCTTTGGAGGCGTTGACCACCGACGTCTCCAGGACGCGCTTGCCTTCCTTGAGGTATACGCCCTTGCGGTCCTGCAGCAGCGAGCGGGCGGCTGCCACGGCGTCCTCGGCCACGTCGTCGTCGGCAAGCCGGGTGTGCAGGACGACACCGGCGGGCTTGTCTTCGAGCAGCGTCCCCGGCGCTTCCGCCACGATCTCGGCCAAGGTTGAGCGGACCGCCGCCAGGCGGGCCTCTTGGTCCGCGTCCAGCGCGAGCGCGGCGGACCCCGGCCCCATCCACGCTTCAGCCCCGTGGCTGCCGATCAGCAGCGAATCAACCGGGGGCGACGCCACCGCGCGCAGGCTGGCGAGGGCGCGTCCGGAGATGAGCGCCGTCGTCGTACGTGGGAGGACGGCGAGGCCCGCGAATGCCGCGGCCGCGCGCGGAAGGGGGCGTGCATCGCCGGCCCTTCCCACGATGGGTGCCATGGTGCCGTCAAAGTCCATGGCCACCAGGAGCTGGTCGGTCTGCGCGATGCGGCGGATCGCGGCGCGCAGTTCGGGGGTCAGGCCCAGGGCCGGCCGGCGGGCCTCAGGAGTCATCGCGGACCACCTTCTCGTTGAGCGCGGTGAGGAAGTCGGCGGACCAGTGGTCCACATCGTGCTCCAGGATCTGCTTGCGCATGGCACGCATCCGGCGCGACGCATCCTTGGGGGAGAGCTCGACGGCCCGCATGATCGAGTCCTTAAGGCCGTCGATGTCGTGCGGGTTCATCAGCAGGGCCTGCTTGAGCTGGTCCGCGGCGCCGGCGAACTCGCTGAGGACGAGGGCGCCGTCGTTCTTGGTCCGCGCCGTGACATACTCCTTGGCCACCAGGTTCATGCCGTCGCGCAGCGCGGTGACCAGCATGACGTCCGCGGCCAGGTAAAGGGCCACCATCTCCTCCACGGGGTAGCTGTGGTGGAGGTACCGGACGGCGGTGTTTTCGAGGGTGTCGTAGGTGCCGTTGATGTGCCCCACCGTGCCCTCCACTTCCTCGCGCAGCAGCCGGTACTGTTCCACACGTTCACGGCTGGGGGAGGCCACCTGGATCAGGGTCGCGTCGCCCACCTTGAGCTTGCCGTCGGCCAGGAGCTCCTCGAAGGCTTTGAGCCGGTGCCGAATGCCCTTGGTGTAGTCCAACCGGTCCACGCCGAGCAGGATGGTTTTCGGGTTGCCGAGGTCCTGGCGGATCTGCCGGGCACGCTCCACGATGTCCGGGCGCTGGGCGAGCTCCGTGATCTGCTGGACGTCGATGGAGATGGGGAACGCCTGGGCGCGGGCGATGTGCGTGATGGCGCCGTCCTGGCCCTTGACGTGCACCTGCTGCTGCTTGACGCTGGCGCCCAGGAAACGGCGGGCGGAGCGCATGAAGTTCCCGGCATCGCTGCTGCGCTGGAAACCCACCAGATCGGCGCCGAGGAGGCCGTCGATGATCGCCTGCCGCCACGGCAGCTGCGCAAAAATCTCCGGCGGCGGGAACGGAATGTGGTTGAAGAACCCGATCCGGAGGTCGGGCCGCGCTTCGCGCAGCATCCGCGGGACCAGCTGGAGCTGGTAGTCCTGGACCCATACGGTGGCGCCTTCGTCGGCATGGCGTACGACGGCGTCGGCGAACCTGCGGTTGACCTTGCGGTAGGCGTCCCACCAGGTCCGGTGGAATTCCGGCGGAGCGATGACGTCATGGTAGAGCGGCCACAGGGTGGCGTTCGAGAAGCCCTCGTAGTAGAGCTCGACGTCATCGGTGCTCAGCTGGACGGGCACCAGGTCCATTCCGCCGTGGCTGAAAGGCCTGACGGTTTCGTCGGGGGCGCCGTGCCACCCCACCCAAGCGCCGTCCGTCTTGGTCATCATGGGCGCCAGGGCGGTGACGAGTCCGCCGGGGGAGCGGCGCCAGCCGGAGCCGTCGTCGCCGCCTTCTCCCGGTGCGCAGCGGTCAACGGGCAGCCTGTTCGAGACCACCATGAAGTCGTATTTGGTGTGTGCGCCGGGTCGTGCCGCGGCGGCAGCCGGCACCGCCTTGCCGGCGGGTTTTTCCTGGACGGGTGATTGCATTGCGGCCCCCTGGGGTTGCTTGTGCCTCTCAGCCCACCCTAACGGGACGGAATGATCGGTGCTATTCGTCCGTTAGTCAATGGGCGGGATGCTTGAAGGCCCAAGCTTCCGGCTTTGTCCCCTAAACTGGGCGGGTTGCCACTTAGTGGTCCCCCCACGTCGACCGACCCAAGGAACACATGAGCCCTGCAAACGAAAACCGTAAGTCCAAGGCTGAACGGACCGCCGAGGCGCGCGAGAAAGCCCGCCAGATCCGGGAAGCGCAGCTTAAGAAGGACAAGCGAAACAAGCAGCTGATCGGCTGGGGCATCGTCGTGGCCGTGGTGGCCATCCTGGCGGTCGTTGCGCTGGTGGTTACCAGCAACATCCGGAACAACGCTCCGGTGGCGGACCAGGGACCGGTCCCCGCCAATGCCAACGTCAACGGCGGCGTAACATTGCTGGCCAACACCGAGGTGGCACCCACCGAAGCGGGCACCGTGGACGCGGCGAGCGTCCCCGAGCCCCCGCAGACTCCGCCGGCACAGATCGCCGCTCCCGGCGCCGAGGCCGAGGCCGGCAAGCCGGTGAAGGTGGTCATCTACATCGACTTCATCTGCCCCGTCTGCAAGAACTTTGAAGAGCAGTTCAACGAACAGCTGACCTCCCTCCGCAACGAGGGCAAGATCAGCGTCGAATACCGCCCCCTGGGCTTCCTGGACAACCGCTCGAGCACCAACTACTCCTCGCGTGCCGCCAATGCCGCCGCCTGCGTGGTGAACGAGTCGCCGGAAAAGTACGCGGACTTCGTCAACGCCCTGTTCGCCGACCAGCCTGCCGAAGGCACCGCGGGCATTTCCGACGACGACCTGAAGAAGATGGCCACTGACGTGGGAGCTGCCAGCATCGATTCCTGCGTGGAAGACAAGACATACCGTCCGTACGTGAAGTACTCCACGAAGCTCGCCTCGTCCATCGGCGTCACCGGCACGCCTACTGTCCTGGTGGACGGCAAGCAGTGGGGCAAGGGTGACAGCGCCCAGACGCCGTTCCCCGAATTCCTGCAGGCCGCCATCGACGCGAAGGCATAGGGACCGCCCGCACCGGTTTCAGCAACAAGGGCCGGCCCCGGATTCGTTTCCGGGGCCGGCCCTGCTGTTTTTACCCGTGGGCGGACGTGGGCTAACCTTATCTAGCGCCCGTCGGGCGCAGGCCCGGCGTCCCGGGCACGCCTCCTTAGCTCAGTTGGCCAGAGCACCGCTCTTGTAAAGCGGGGGTCGTCGGTTCGAATCCGACAGGGGGCTCCAATAAGAACCGCGCCGTTACTGGGACCTAGCCCGGTAGCGGCGCGCTTTTGTCTTGCCCGGAAGTCCCGCATCCCCTCCAAACCCCCCGCGTTGGGCCAGATTTCGGCCGCGTGCTGGTTCAATGAATCCATGGTCTTTGTTCCCTTTGATGCCACGGAAGACGAGATAGTTGCCCTCTCTGTTATTCGCGAGGCATTACCCCCGGAGATGGAGGCACCTCTTCGAAGCTGGATAGGGGGCCGCTTGCGTCGCCAATCAAGTGTCTACACAGGCACTGATTACGCCAATCTGTCGCTAGTTCACAACGTGCAAACTGCACTTCGAATCAATCTCGGGGCGCCAGCCGACGGTCTTATGGAGCTGGATCGCGCCATCGGTGCGATCTACGCGAAGGGCGTTCCGGTCATTATGCGGGTGGCAGACTTCCTGCTCAGTTGCACTAACCCAAGCCATGAGCCGGAGGTGATTGCCGCTCTCGCACGCACACTGGACTGGTCCCACTGTAAGTACAAGGTGGACATGTCGGGTCCGACAGCAAGATTGTCAGCTCGGCTGCCAGAAGGTGTGCAGGAGGTAGCCCAGGCCGCCATCGACAGTTCCCAAGACGCTGGACCCTTGCTTTTCAAAGCGTGGCAATACGCCTTCGGACTGACACCCCAGCCAGCGGAGGCGATGGACTTCGCTGTTAAGGCAGTCGAACTCGTCGTGACCCCGGTTGTCTGCCCCAACCACCCGAAGCCCTCCCTCGGCAATGCCGTTGCTTACGTCCGCGATCAGGGTAACTGGACGCACAACCTTCGTGTGGATAGTGATAAGGCTCCCCCCAACACAACGATCCATCACATGCTGCAAACGCTTTGGTCTGGTCAGCACTACCGGCATGTAGATCAGAACGCTGTTCCACCCACGCTGGAACAGGCACAGGCCCACGTTCAACTGGCGGCTCTCTTGGTGGGATGGTTCTCTTGTGGAGTTGTCACACGGGATTCGTAGGCTGCGGGACGGTGTGGGGAAGTCGTCTAGCTCAGGTATTTTCGCAACTAGAAAACACGGGAATGCCGCTATTCCTCGCATTGCATTTTGTTGCAGGTTTTCGCTCATGAAAGGTCTCCTGATACGCTCAGCCCAAAACTGACTTCAGGAGATTGAGTGCATTACGTAATTCGTGACTTCAATGGTGCCGCTGAGTATTTTTCCGAAGTTGGCGAGAGTCGGTGGGCTGAAATATCAAGCGTGCTTACCTCGCTAAGGCCCCAACTACAGCCAAGCGACCAGGCGGGCATTGTTGGTAGGCCGATCTTCGATCCGAAGGCAACGAACGCGGCGCTCACCGCCAAAGCCGCAGAGCTTGGATGGACCAATGTCATTGTTCCGCCGGAGCTGCAACCATTCGGTAAGGACTGGGACGCCGGCAAGGGGGTTGTTCTGGCCGAGTGGCAGTTCAGCAACTACCCGTTCCTGTGGAACAACATCATCAGGAGCGAAGCCGTATTTCACTCGCGTGGCATTTTAACGCCGCTGAATGGACCCGTGGAAGCTCTGGTAATTGTGACTAAGACGGGCTCCCTCCCTGCCTCGAACAGCACTTTGTACTTCGAACAGGCGGAGGCGCAGATTAATACGGTGACAACTCTAGGAGTTTTCGGTATTCCCATTCGACTCGTAGGTCTCGGTATCGAGCCGGACGTAAGTGTGCTTGACTGCGATTGGAATCTATACAGCGGCCGATATTCTCGCGTCCCCGACACGGCCCAACGTACGTTCGATATTGCGTGGGGCCGCGCCGGTCAGTACGGGAACTTGGCAGCTCGGTTCTCCTAGACCGCCTCGGTCTCGAAGAGAGTTGGGACTTCGTCTAGTTCTTTGGCTCTGTACCTTTCGATGTCCGGAAGCCCCTCGCTGATGGAACGGAGCCGATCCCCGAAAGCGCCCTCTTCAAGCCTGAGCCGGTCTTCCAATTCCTGGAGATGATGCAGTTCGGAAAAGCGTCGAGATTTCGCCCGTCCCGAGGCCACCTTTGCTGTCTGAGCGTCGAACCTGTACTTTGCTGGGTCCTCCGAATGAGTTTCGCAGTAGTCCCTTAGCGTCTTCAGATTTGGGAAATAGCCGTTCTCGTCAGGGGTGCCAGCGATCCGCCTCAGGGCCACTGCATGGTAGGACGGGTCGATCTCCGCTCCAATGTAGCGCCGGTCCAGGTCACGGCTGGTGACGGCGACGGTGCCGGTTCCCATATAGGGGTCTAACACCACGCCGCCAGCATTGGTTGTTGCAAGCACGATACGTGCAATCATGTCTTCTGGAAAAGCGGCGGGATGAATCGTTTGCTCTTCATGATTGTGTTTAACATTCTGGAAGATCCAGACATCACCTGGATTTTTCCCGAGAGGATTGCATGTCAACTCGCCTTTGTTTTCTCCGCGCCAGGATTTCTTGTTCTGGTACTTCTGTGGCACGCGTATCGCGTCCAGGTTGAATATGTAATCGTCACTTTTGGTGAACCACAAGATAGTTTCATACCTAGCCGAGAACTTGTTTCTCGCATGGAGCCCATGCTGCCTGACCCAAATCATGCGGTTGCGGGGCACTAGTCCGAGGTCCTCGAGTATCGGAAAGAAACGTACATCGAGCGGTATCAGTGAGCCGTTAGCCGAGTACGAACCCACCTGCCAGAAGAGGGACCCAGAGCTCTTCAACACACGGGCGCACTCAGCCAGGACGGCCGTCTGTTCCTCGAGGTATATCTTCAGTGCTCGACGGACTTCGTACTCTTTGCCGATGTTGTAAGGGGGAGATGTGACGATGCAATCAACAGAGTTGTCTGGCACGGTCCTAAGCCATTCAAGGCAATCTCCGAGATGGATGGTATCGAGGGAAATTTGAGTGGGCGATGACATGCGTTTCCTTCTGGTTGCTTATGGATTTAAGGGTAGGCCATGGGTACGACGACGGCGGACGCGGCGCTGTGTATGTGGAAAACGCCGGAAACCATCAAGCCACCCCGGTGGCTTGGCGCGCCGCTGTAGTGATCCTGGCCCGCAGTTCGGAGTAGTCCTTCTTGTATAGATGGGCGTAAACGCCGTCCGTAACCGTGATGGAGCCATGCCCCATCAGCCGGGACAGCTCGAACATGGACAACCCGTAACCAGCCATAAGCGACGCGAACGTGTGCCGTAGCTCGTGGAACTTTAGGGTGGGCATCCGCAGCGCTTTGGCGGCCGGTTTGAACGAGTACCGGTAGAAGCCTTTCGGGTCGCAGGCGCGGTCGCAGATCATCGAGCTGGATTCCCTGGGACTCCAAAATGCCGTGTCGATCCGGCCATCAAGCTCCTCTACGGAGAGCCGAAACTTGACCGCGCTCAGGCTGCTTACATGGCTGCGCTCAAACAGATATCCCACCACGACGCCGCTAATGCGATCACTGACGCGGGAACTGCCTTGCAGGAGACATTCAAGGCGCTGGGCATCCCGGGGAAGGTATTAGGCGACCAGATCAAAGCAGTCCGGTCCAGCGGTCAGCTGGCTGGTCGGGACGCGCCGATGCTTGAGTCCGTGGTCAAGGCTATGGAGGGGGTAGCCTCCGAACGCAATCAGAATGGCGATGGACACAACGTTACGGACGCCAGCTTGGACGATGCCTGGCTCATCGTCCATGTCGTCGGTGTCCTGATCGTACGGCTGGCGGGCACTCCTCGCTCCTGAGCCCTCCGAATCCCCTCCGACGCTGCTACGCGAAGGGGTTCTAAGAGCTATGAAGTCATAGGAACCAGCACCTCTCCATCGGTCAATATCTCATCTAATATGGGGCGAAAACGTCGCATCGCGTAGGGGTGCGTACGGCAAGGTGACCCCTCGGCCTAGATGTACTGAGTCAAGACGTTGGTTACATCGTGAATAGGTGAAGACCTCTTAGGTTGGTGGCTACCACACACAGCCAACGACTAAGAGGCCTTCATGTCCCACCGTAATGCCCGCCTGACTCCGATCGGTAGACGGATCATCATCGAGCGCGTTCTGGCGGGCCGTCCGGTGGCTTATGTGGCCAAGGAAATGGGCATCTCGAGGACCTGCGCGCACCGCTGGCTCAACCGGTACCGGGCACACAGTTGGGACGGTCTTCACGATCGCAGCTCCAGGCCGAAGTCATGTCCGCACGCCACCCCGGCCAAAGTGGTTGCCGAGGTCCTGGCCCGCGTGTGGAGCACCGCGATGGGCCAGCCAATCTAGCCATACGTTGCGGCACCAGCGCCAGGACGGTCTCCCGGATTTTGGCCCGGGCCGGGATGCCCCGGCTGTGGGACCTGGACCCGATGACCGGGGCCCGGATCCGCGCTTCCCGAGCCACGGACCGCCGCTACGAGCGTGACGCTCCCGGAGACATTATCCACATTGACGTCAAAAAGCTCGGACGGATCCCCGATGGTGGCGGCTGGCGGGCTGACCCGAAGCAATCCGCCCGCAACCATGCCGCCGGCCATAAGAGGATGGGTTTCGACTATGTCCACGTGGCCGTGGACGACCATTCGCGTTTGGCCTATGCCGAGGTGCTGCCTGACGAGAAAGGCCCGACCTGCACCGGGTTCCTCATCCGTGCCGCAGCTGCAATGGCCGCCAATGGAGCGCCCGTCCGGCGGGTCATGACCGATAACGCATTCGCCTACCGGCTCTCCCGTGACTTCCAGGACGCCCTGGCCGAGCTGGGCGCACAACACATCCTGATCAAACCCCGCCACCCTTGGCAGAACGGCAAAGCCGAACGCTTCAACCGGACCCTGCAAGAAGGCTGGGCCTACCGGAAACCCTTCATGTCCAACCAAGCCCGCACCGACGCTCTACAGCCATGGCTAGACTTCTACAACAACCACCGGCCCCACGGCAGCCTCGGAGGCAAGCCACCCATCAGCAGGGCAACCAACCTACTGACTGAGTACACCTAGGGCTTGTAAAGCGGGGGTCGTCGGTTCGAATCCGACAGGGGGCTCCAATAAGCCAGCTCAGATTCCCTTGCCCGGGTTCAGGATCCCGTCCGGATCCAGCGCGTTCTTGATGGTCCGCTGCACGTCCAGCGAAACCTCGCCCAGCTCCGGCAGTAGCCAGTCCCGCTTCAGGATTCCAACCCCGTGCTCCCCGGTCAGCGTGCCGCCCAGCCGCTTGGCCAGGTGGAACATTTCGCCCAGGGCCTGCTTGGCCGGGCCCTCGGTGACGGAGTCCTCCGGGTCCAGGACCAGCATGGGGTGCAGGTTGCCGTCCGAAGCGTGCACCACGGAGAAGATCCGCACGCCCGTGGCAGCGGAGATCTCGTCCAGCCCCACGGCCACGTCCGCGAGCTTCGACCGGGGAACGCCGATGTCCCCGATGGATACCCGGCCCAACTTCTCCAGCGAGGGGATGGCCTCGCGCCGGGCGGTGATGAGTTCGTTGGCGTGTTCGGCGTCAGTTGCCTTCTCAAAGGAAGAGGCATATGGCCGGATTGCCTCGATCAGGACGTCCTGTTCCAGGTAGGCGCCGTAGCCGTCCGTCTGGGCCAGCATGAAGGCCCCGCCCTTGGGCCGGTAATCCGTCCCCATTGCCATGTCGATGGCCTCAAGGGTCTGGCCGTCGATCAGTTCGAGCAGGGAGGGCTGGACGCGGGCCGCAATGACGGCGGAGGCGGCTGCGGCTGCGGTGGCGAAATCGGGGAAGAAGGCGGCAACGGTGGCCGTCGCCACGGGCATGGGCCGCAGCCGGAGCGTCGCTTCGACCACGACGCCGAGGGTCCCTTCCGAACCGGTGATGAGGGCATTGAGGTCGTAGCCGGTGACGCCCTTAATGGTCTCGCGGCCGGTCCGCAGGACCCGGCCGTCCGCCAGCACCACCTGCAGGGCGAGCACCGCCTCGCGGGTCACCCCGTACTTGGCGCACCGCATGCCGCCGGCGTTGGTGGCCACGTTGCCGCCGATCGAGCAGATGGCGGTGCTGGCAGGGTCCGGCGCATAGAACAGCCCGTGCTCGGCGGCAGCGGCGTTCAGGTCTGCATTGAGCACGCCGGGCTGGACCACGGCGAGCTGCTCCAGCGGATCGATCCGCAGGATGCGGTCCATCCGGGAGACGTCGAGGACGACTTCGCCTGATTTGGCCGCCGCGCCGGCTGCAAGGCCGGTTCCCGCGCCCCGGGGAACCAGCGGAGCACGGTGGGCGGCCGCCAGCTTAACTGCGGCAACGACGTCGTCCGCTGACTCCGCGAAAACCACGCCGTCGGGAAGCGACGGCGATACGTACCCTGAGCGGTCCGTGCTCGCCGCGAGGCGGTCCTGCTCCGTCACGGAGGCGCCGCGGGCGCCCTCCAGGACTGCCGCCGTCGGGCGGGTTGAAACTGACGTATCCACGAAACCCCTTTGTTCTGCCTTGGATCAACCGGAAGTATTATTCCGTAGAACGAAAACTTACTTCTGCTAGTTGGATAACTCTAGAATCTGCGCAGCGGGAGGGCAATGGTCTGACCGTCCGGAGGAGTCATCATTTTCGCACTCCGCATGTGCGGTATCTTGGGACTCTGAGCGCTACTCTTTTCACGATGCGGATAAGAGTTGTCGGATTCTGAACCACAGGAGATTTGCCCCATGGCCGGTAAAGCAAGCGGAGGCGTGCAGTCCGTTGAGCGCGCGTTTGAGCTGTTGGAACTCATTACCAACGCCGGCGGGGACGTTACGCTGAGCGAACTGTCCGCCTCGACCGATCTTCCGTTGCCGACCATTCACCGGCTGCTGCGCACCCTCGTCACCCTTGGTTACGTCCGCCAGCTGCCCAACCGCCGCTATGCCCTGGGGCCGGGCCTGATCCGGCTGGGCGAGGGCGCCAACAAACAGCTTGGAGCTGTTGCCCGGCCGCAGCTGAAGTCCCTGGTTGACCAGCTGGGCGAGACCGCCAACATGGCGGTGTTCGATTCGGACATGGTGGTTTACGTTGCACAGGTCCCCTCCCTGCATTCGATGCGGATGTTCACGGAGGTTGGCCGGCGTGCCCACGCCCACGACACTGGAGTGGGGAAGGCCATCCTCGCCCAGCTGGATGACGACAAGGTTCGCGGCATCGTGGCCCGGGCCGGCATGCCCACGCCCACTGCCAAAAGCATCGGGGATGTGGACGCGCTCCTGAAGGAGCTCGACCGGATCCGCAAGCGCGGCTACGCCATCGACGAGGAGGAACAGGAACTGGGTGTGCGTTGCTTTGCCATGGCCGTGCCTGATGCCCCTACCCCGTCCGCCATCTCCGTGTCCGGCCCGGTGTCCCGCGTGGACCGCTCCTTTGGCGACCGGGCCATCCCGGTGCTGCGCGAAGCGGTCCACGCGATTTCCGCCGAACTCAACCGCAAATAGCCGCGTGTCAGGCGGGCTGGGCCGTCAGTCCGGCTGACGCGATCGCCTTCAGGGCGGCGGTCTCGTCGTTGTCCGAGGTGTCTCCGGTGATGCCTACGGCACCCAGCAGGCCGCCGTCGCCGTCGCGCACCAGGACGCCGCCGGGGACCGGAATCAGGCGGCCGCCGAGCGATGCCGCCGCAGCGGAGATGAAGTATGCCTGCTGCTCGGCGCGCTCCATGAGCGCGCGCGAGCCGACCCCCATCGCCAGCGCACCGTAGGCCTTGCCATGGGCGATGTCGAAGCGGTTGTTCGACGCGCCGTCCTGCCGGGCGGCGGCTATGACGTGCCCGCCGGCGTCAAGCACGACGACGGTCAGCGGCTTGAAGCCTTCCTGCTGTCCCGTCTCCAGCGCCTTGGTGATGATCGCCTGCGCGGTTTCGAGTCCGAAGTTCATGATGCGCTCCTTGCAAGGTTGCCTGCGTGCTTCTGCGCCGCGCGCCGGCGGTGCAGGATGGGTTCGGTGTAGCCGGACGGCTGTGCGGCGCCCTCGAGCACCAGTTCCCGTGCAGCCAGGAAGGCCTCACCGTCGAACGCCGGCGCCATGGGCAGGTAATCAGGGTCGGAGGCGTTCTGCCCGTCAACCACGACTGCCATCCGGCGGAGGGTTTCCTCCACTTCGTCGGTGCTGACGATGCCGTGGTGCAGCCAGTTGGCCACATGCTGCGAGCTGATCCGGCAGGTGGCGCGGTCCTCCATGAGGGCAACGCCGTGGATGTCGGGGACCTTGGAGCATCCGACGCCGGCGTTCACCCAGCGGACCACGTAGCCCAGGATGCTTTGGATATTGTTGTCCAGCTCGCTGCGGCGGGCTTCGGCATCCCAGTCGGAGGGGTTCCCCACCGGGATGGTGAGCAGGTCGCGCAGGGTTGACCTGCGCTTTCCACCGAGCTCCGCCTGCCGGGCGTCCACGTCCACCTGGTGGTAGTGGAGAGCGTGGAGGGTGGCGGCGGTGGGGGAGGGAACCCAGGCGCAGTTGGCTCCGGACAGGGGGTGTCCCCCCTTCTGGGCCAGCATTTCCGCCATGTTGTCCGGTGCAGCCCACATGCCCTTGCCCACCTGGGCCCGGCCGCGGAAGCCGCTGGCCAGTCCGATGTCCACGTTGGCATCCTCGTAGGCCTTGATCCAGCTGGAGTTACGCATGTCCGCCTTGCGGACCATGGGGCCGGCAGCCATCGAGGTGTGGATTTCATCCCCGGTGCGGTCCAGGAAGCCGGTGTTGATGAACACCACGCGCTCGCGGGCCTCATAGATGCAGGCTTTGAGGTTGGCTGACGTGCGGCGCTCTTCGTCCATGATGCCGATCTTGAGGGTCAGCGGGTCCAGGCCAAGCACGCCCTCGGCGCCGGCAAGCAGGGCGCAGGCGACTGCCACTTCCTCCGGGCCGTGCATTTTCGGTTTGACGATGTAGACGGATCCGGCGCGGGAGTTCCTGCCGGCAGCCGGGCCGCGCAGGTCGTGCACCGAACCGAGGCCGGTGAACAGCGCGTCCAGGATTTCCTCCGGTACGGGGTTTCCGGCCTGGTCCAGGACGGCGTCGCTGGTCATCAGGTGGCCCACCTGCCGGATGAGGAGCAGCGAACGGCCGGGGAGGACCAGTTCGGAGCCGTCCGGTGCCGTGAAGGTCCGGTCGTCGTTGAGGCGGCGAGTGAAGGAGTTCCCGCCCTTGCTGACCTCGGCGGTCAGCGTGCCCTGCATCAGCTGCAGCCAGTTGCGGTAGCCGTCCACCTTGTCCGCTGCGTCCACGGCGGCCACCGAGTCCTCCAGGTCCATGATGGTGGTGAGGGCGGACTCCAGGACAATGTCCTTGACGCCGGCCGGATCGGTGGCTCCGATGGCGTGGCCCGGGTCGATCTGGATCTCGGCGTGCAGGCCGTGGTGGACCAGAAGCACTGCCTCGGGGGACTGCGCTGCGCCACGGTACCCTCGCAGCTGCCCGGGATTGGCCAGCGCCGTGGGGCCTGCGGGGGTTTCGGCCACGAGGGTAGACCCTTCGATGCGGTAGGCCGTAACGTCATTGTGCGAGCCGGATGCGAGGGGGGCGTGCTCGTCGAGGAACTGCCGGCCACGGGCCACCACGGCGGCGCCCCGCGCGGGGTTATAGGCCCGGCCGCGCTCCCGCCCGTCGGACTCGTCGATGGCGTCGGTGCCATACAGCGCGTCATACAGCGAACCCCAACGGGCATTGGCGGCATTGACGGCAAAGCGGGCGTTGAGCAGCGGAACCACCAGCTGCGGGCCGGAGATCGTGGCAATTTCCGGGTCCACCCGGCCGGTGGCGATGGTGAAGTCCGCGGGTTCGTCCACCAGGTACCCGATGGAGCGGAGGAATTCTTCGTAGGAGTCCGGATCGCCCGGCCCGTTGGCGCGGTGGAACTCGTCGATCTGCTCCTGCAGCCGGTCGCGGGTGGCGAGGAGCCCGCGAACCTTCGGCGAGAATTCGCCGATCAGGGCAGCCGCTCCGCTCCAGAAGTGTTCTTCTTCCAACCCGGTCCCGGGCAGGGCCTCGTCCCGCACGAATGCGTACAGCTCTTCGGCGACGCCCAGGCCGTGGGTTTCCACTCGGTTCGTCATTGTTCGCTTCCGTTCCAAACTATTCCGCAAAGCGGAAACAATATTTCAATATACGCAAGGTAGCGGCCTTCGCGGTGAGGTGTCAATGCCGGTCCACTCCGGGTGCGCGCCGCCAAGAGCCTGCTCTCCAGCCATTGACGCCCGGGAATGTGGCTCCTAGACTCGACCCAGATTTCTGGAAAGCATTTTCCACATTATGAAATGGTCAGAGAGGACCACCCGTGGACAACCTATTCATGCTTTGCCTGCTGGCACTTGCGCCCATCCTTATCGTCGGTGTCCTGCTGGCCGGATTCCGATGGCCGGCCAAATATGCGATGCCCGTGGGCTACCTGCTCGTGGTGCTGGTGGCCCTGCTCGTCTGGCGGATGGACTTCAGCAGTGTCCTGGCAGCGTCACTGGAGGGCCTCATCACCGCCGGCACGCTCCTGTACATCGTGTTCGGCGCGCTCCTGCTGCTTTCCACGCTGACGGTGGGGGGTGCCATGGCGAGCATCCGGGCCGGCTTCAACAACATTTCCGCTGACCGCCGGGTCCAGGCCATCATCATCGGCTGGCTGTTCGGCTCCTTTATTGAGGGGGCTTCCGGGTTCGGCACCCCAGCCGCCGTGGTGGCCCCCCTGCTGCTGGCGATGGGCTTCCCGGCCATGGCCGCGGTTATGGTGGGACTGATCATCCAGAGCACGCCGGTGAGTTTCGGTGCCGTGGGAACGCCCATCCTGGTCGGCGTGGGCAAGGGGCTTGGCGGCGACCCGGCCGTCACGGAGCGGATTTCGGTGCTTGGCCTGACCATGCCGGAGTTCGTCGCATCGATCGGTTTCCAGGTCGCTGCGATCCATGCCATCGTCGGCCTGCTCATTCCGCTGATCCTGGTCTGCATGCTGACGGGGTTCTTCGGCCCTGACCGCCGCTTCCGCGACGGCCTGGCCGTGTGGCCGTTCGCCTTGTATTCCTCGCTGGCCATGACCGTCCCGTATGTGCTGGTGGCCCGGTTCCTGGGCCCGGAATTCCCTTCCCTCTTCGGCGGCCTGATCGGTCTGGTGCTGGTCATGTACACCTCCAGCAAGGGCTTCCTAATGCCCAAGGACTCCTTCCAGTTCGGGCCCCGGGCCACCTGGGCGGAGCGCTGGATGGGTTCCATCGAGCCGGAGGCCGCCACGGAAATCTCGTCCCGCATGAGCCTGGTGCGCGCCTGGTCGCCGTACATCCTGATGGCGGTGCTGCTGGTGGCAACGCGTGTTATCCCCCCGCTGAAGGCCTACCTTTCCGGCCTCGCCATCCCGTTCCAGAACATCCTGGGCACTGGAATCAGTACCTCTGTCCAGCCGTTCTACTCCCCGGCCTTCCTGATGATCATTGCCGCGGTGTTCGCGTACCTGCTGCACCGGATGAACCGCGGGCAGGTCCTCCGCACCCTGAAGATCTCCGGACGCCAGCTGGGCGGAACAGCCGTGGCGCTGCTCTTCGCGGTCCCGCTGGTGCGGGTCCTCATCAACTCGGGACCGGACTTCAACGCCTCCGGGCTCTCCAGTATGCCGGTTACCCTGGCCGAGGGTACGGCAGCCGTCGCGGGGGACTCGTGGCCGTTGATCGCTCCGTGGATCGGCGCCCTGGGCGCCTTCGTGGCCGGATCCAATACGGTGTCCAACCTGACGTTTGCCCAGTTCCAGTTCTCCACCGGAGCCGAGATCGGCGTGCCGCCTGAGGGAATCGTGGCTGCGCAGGCTGTAGGCGGCGCCGGCGGCAACCCGATTGCCATCCACAACATCGTCGCCGCAGCGGCAACCGTGGGACTGCTGGGCCGCGAAGGCGACCTGTTGCGGAAGACCATCATCGTGACCACGTATTACTGCCTTGCGGCGGGCGCGGTCGCGTTCATCTTCATCCACGGCTTCGGGTTCAACCTGGGGACCGTGCAGCTGGTGCTCCTGGTGGCGGCATTGGCGCTGGTGGCACGGTGGATGCTGAGGAGGCAGCCGGCCATGGCCCGGGAGCTGGTCGAGGACAGCCGCCGGCCCTAGGAACGGGCACCCCAGCCTGTTCCTGCATGGATCCGGGGGCCTTCCGGGCCTTGCCGTTCCGCCGCCAAAGGTGTCGAATCAGTAGACAGCTTCAGCCCGGTGAGCACGCAGAGCCCAGGAGGTCCCCATGTCCGTCAAAGGCGCCAGGGAAGCGGCAAGAACGCAGGGCCGGGGCGGCGCCGACCCCCGCCGGGCAGATGCGGCCGGGCTGGCCGCCACTGATCCGGCAGACATCCGGAACGTGGCGCTGGTGGGGCACTCGGGTTCGGGCAAGACCCTGCTGGTGGAGGCGATGCTGGCCGCGCGGGGCTTGATCACGCGCAAGGGCTCGATTGCCGACGGCACCACCGTTGGCGACTCGGATCCGGCTGCCGTGCACCAGCAGCGCTCGGTCACACTCTCCCTGGTGCCGCTGTCCGTCGACGGTATTAAGGTCAACCTCGTCGATACGCCCGGCTACCCGGACTTCATCGGCGAACTCCGGGCTGGCCTGCGCGCCGTCGATGCCGCCCTGTTCGCCGTGTCCGCGGTGGACGGCATCGATGCCACCACCACCGCGCTTTGGGACGAATGCGCACAGATGGGCCTGCCGCGGGCGGTGGCCATCACCCGCCTGGACCACCCGCGGGCAGATTACGACGGCGCCCTGGCCGCGTGCCGCGCGGCGTTCGGCGAGGGCGTCCTCCCGCTCTTCGCGCCGGTGCGGACGGGCGGCGAGGTCACCGGGGTGGCCGACCTGCTGGCCGGCGACGGCACAGACGACGCCGCCCGGGGTGAGCTGATCGAGGCGATCATCGCCGAGAGCGAGGACGAGACGCTCATGGACCGTTACCTGGAAGGCGGGGACCTCGATACCGAAGCGCTGGCAGCGGACCTGGAGACCGCCGTCGGCCGCGGTTCCTTCTTTCCCGTCCTGCCCACCTCGGCGGTGACCGGGCTGGGAATGGGAGAACTGCTGGACCTGCTGGTCCGGGCGTTCCCGCCGCCGGTGGGGCGCCGCCTTCCGGAAGCCTCCGGGTTGTCGGGGGAGCCCGTGGAGCTGGCCGGCTGCGACCCTGACGGCCCGCTGGCCGCGGAGGTGGTGCGGACATCCAGCGACGCCTTCCTGGGCCGCATCTGCCTGGTGCGCGTCTTTTCCGGCACGCTGCGCGAAGATGCCCCGGTCCACGTAGGCGGACATGGCCTGGCGGACCGCGGCCACCAGGACCACGACTACGAGGACCGGCTCACGCACCTGTATTCCCCGCTCGGCGCTGCGCTGCGCCCGGTTCCGTTCTGCATCGCAGGGGATCTGTGCGCGGTGGCGAAACTGGGCGCTGCCGAAACGGGGGACACCATCTCGGCCAGGGACACCCCGCTGCTGCTGGCAACGTGGGACATCCCGGAGCCGCTGCTGCCGGTGGCCGTGGAGGCCGATTCGCGCAGCGACGAGGACGCGCTGGCCCGCAGCCTGGGCAAGATCGCCGCCGGGGATCCGACCCTGCGGGTGGAGCGCAACGCAGAGACGCACCAACTGGTGCTGTGGTGCATGGGAGAGGCGCACGCGGAGGTTCTCCTGGACCGGCTGCGGGACCAGGGCGTGAAGCTGCACACCGTGGACGTCGTCACCCCGCTGCGGGAAACTTTTTCAACACCCGCCGCGGGCCACGGCCGGCACGTCAAGCAGTCGGGCGGGCATGGCCAGTACGCGGTGTGCGACATCGAGGTGGAGCCGCTGGAACGCGGCGCCGGGTTCGAATTCGTGGACAAGACCGTGGGCGGCGTCATCCCGAACAGCTTCATCCCGTCCGTGGAGAAGGGCGTCCGGGCGCAGATGGACAAGGGCGTCGCGGCGGGCTTCCCCATGGTGGACATCCGGGTGACCCTGATGGGCGGCAAGGCGCACAGCGTCGACTCCTCCGACGCCGCGTTCCAGGCCGCAGGCGCGCTTGCGCTGCGGGAAGCGGCTGCCGCGGGCAGGATCCAGCTGCTCGAGCCGGTGTCCGCTGTGGCGATTACCGTGGCGGACGAGCACGTTGGCACCGTCATGAGCGACCTTTCCGGCCGCCGCGGCCGGCTTACGGGCACCACCTCCGGAGGCGGCGGGCTGACCGAGATCAGTGCCGAGGTTCCGGACCAGGAACTGCTGCGGTACGCCGTCGAACTGCGCGCGCTGACCGCCGGCACCGGCCGGTTCCGGCGCCGCTACCTGCGGCACGAACCCGTCCCGCCGAACTTCAGCCCCGCCTGAGCGTCCGGTGAACCCCGAGGCCCGCAGGATCCAGGGCATCTATCTGGCCCTGACGCTGGGCAATACGCTGGCCACGTCCTTCATCTGGGGCATCAACACGCTCTTCCTGCTGGACGCGGGGCTGACCAACCTCGAAGCATTCGCGGCCAACGCCTTCTTCATGGCCGGCATGGTGGTCTTCGAAGTGCCCACCGGCGTGGTGGCGGACTCGTGGGGCCGGCGCGCGTCCTTCCTCCTGGGCACCGTGACACTCGCCGGCGCCACGCTGCTGTACTACCTGATGTGGCAGGTCTCGGCGCCGTTTTGGTGGTGGGCCGCCGTCTCCGTTCTGCTGGGCCTGGGGTTCACCTTCTTTTCCGGCGCCGTGGAAGCCTGGCTGGTTGATGCGCTCCACTTTTCCGGATACGACGGTGCCCTGGAAACCGTGCTGGGCCGGGGGCAGATGGTTTCCGGTATCGCCATGCTGGCCGGTTCCGTGGCCGGGGGCGTCATCGCGCAGGCCACGGACCTGGGCGTGCCGTTCCTCCTGCGCGCCGCGGTGCTGGCAGCGATGTTCCTGGTCGCCTTCCGGCTAATGCACGACGTCGGATTCACGCCTGAGCGTTCAGCCCGCCCCCTGCAGGCCACCCGGGCTATCCTGGCGGCGTCCGTGGACAACGGCCTCCGCAACCCGCCCGTCCGGTACATCATGCTCGCCGCCCCGTTCACGGTGGGCGCCGGGTTCTACGTCTTCTACGCACTCCAGCCCTACCTGCTGGAACTCTACGGCGACCCGCGGGCCTACTCGATCGCTGGCCTGGCAGCTGCCCTCGTTGCCGGCGCGGACATCCTCGGGGGATGGCTCGCGCCCCGGGTGCGGGGAATGGTCCGCAAACGCACCACGGTGGTGCTGGCAGCCACCATCACCAGCGCGCTGATCCTGGTGGCACTGCTGGCCACCCCGGCGTTCTGGCCGGGCCTGGTCCTGCTGGCGCTCTGGGCGGTGGTGGCCGCGGCCGGCACACCCGTCCGGAAGGCCTACCTGAACGCGATGGTCCCGTCCCGGCAGCGGGCCACGGTGCTGAGCTTCGATTCCCTGATGGGATCAAGCGGCGGCGTGGTGGCCCAACCGCTGCTGGGCCGGACCGCCGACCTCTACGGCTACCCGGCCTCCCTGGCCGTGGCCGGGACGATCCAGCTGATGGCGGCGCCCTTGATCTTCCTGAGCCGGCGGTGCTGCCCCGCGGCCGACACAGCTACCGGCGAGGAAGCCGCGCAAGGCCCCGCATCCGCCGCTTAGCTGGGAGAACGCGGGAAAGGGCGGTTGTGCGAACTATTGCGCTGCTGCCGGGATCATGGCCTAAACTGCATCACTGAGGCGCCTGAAATGGCGTTTGCGCAGCAACGAAAGTGAAGAAGCCATGGCTACTGATTACGACGCTCCACGCAAACAGGAAGACGAGACCCCGGCTGATTCGCTGGAGGCACTCCAGGCCTCCTCGCGCGGCGGGAACGCGCAGACAGCAGTCATCGACGTCGACGAAGCCGACACCGCCGAAGGCATCGACCTTCCCGGAGCGGACCTCTCCAACGAGGAACTGACCGTCATCGTGGTGCCGGAACAGACCGACGAATTCACGTGCTCCTCCTGCTTCCTGGTCCGCCACCGGTCCCAGGTGGCCCGCGAAAAGGACGGCCTGAAGTACTGCCGCGACTGCGAAGGTTAACGGACCCGCCCGGGCGCGTGCCGCCGTCGTTATCCGCATAACGGCAGGGTGCAGGAACGGCACCCAAAACGGTGAAGGAACGCCGCCGCCGGCCGCTGTTTTTATGGCCGCGTGACCCGCCGCTCGCTTCCCTAACAGTTGCGCGCCGAAGCGGCCACAGCCCTCGCCTGCGGCCTGCGCGGCTCCTACGCTTGAGCTATCCAATCGCTTCGCACATGGGTGGCACCACAATGAAAAAACTCTCCATCTGGCTCACCGCCATTCTCATGGCTGTGGGGCTGGGCATCATGGTTCCGGGACCAGCCTCGGCAACCACCTCGTATTGCGGCCTCGTTTGGGGATCCCTGGCCAAGGCCGATCCGGACATGAGCCGTGCGCAGGTCACCAACGTCCGGACCGGGCAGCATTACTGCTTTGACCGGCTGGTGGTGGACCTCAACGGGCCGGCCTCCGGCTACAACGTCCGGTATGTTTCCCAGGTAACCCAGGACGGATCCGGTTTCACTGTTCCGGTCCGGGGCGGCGCCCGGATTCAAATTACGGTCAACGCCCCGTCGTATGACGACAACGGCAAGGCCACGTACAACCCCGCCAATAAAGCTGAACTGACCAATGTTTCCGGCTACCAGACATTCCGCCAGGTGGCCTGGGCCGGCAGCTTCGAGGGATACACCACGCTAGGCCTGGGCGTCCGGGCCCGCCTTCCCTTCCGGGTCTTCACCCTGGACGGGCCGGGCACCGGGTCCCGCGTCGTGGTGGATGTGGCGCACTTCTGGTGACGGGTGCGTCCGCGCAAAGCAGGGTGCCGTGCCCCAAGGGAGGGGGCACGGCACCCTTGCGCTGGGGCGCCGACGGCGGCCGCTGCGTCAATTAGTAAGCTCACTGAGAAATTTCCTTCCGGCCTGCCCCGGGGTCCGGTCAGGCTGGTAGGTTCAGCATTGCTGGACTAATCGAGGAGGACTCATGAAAGCTTCACCGACACTGACCAATAACATGCAGGCCGTGCTGACTGACCTGATCGAACTGCACCTGCAGGGCAAGCAGGCCCACTGGAACATCGTGGGAACCAACTTCCGGGACCTCCACCTGCAGCTGGACGAAATCGTAGACGCGGCACGGCAGTTCGCCGACGACACCGCAGAGCGGATGCGCGCGCTGCACGCCCTGCCGGACGGCCGCAGCGGCACGGTGTCGGGCTCGACCAACCTGCCCCCGTTCCCCGACGGCCTTATCAACACCAAGGACGCCATTGACCGGATCGTCGCCGCCCTCGAAGCCGCTGTGGGAACCATGCGCAAGGTCCATGACGAGGTGGACGAGGAAGACCCCACCAGTGCGGACCTGCTGCACGAGTTCATCGCCCGGTTGGAGCAGTTCGCCTGGATGGTCAACGCGGAAACCATGAAGGCCTCGGCAAGCGTCACCACCCCCGACGAGAAGTAGGCCCACGCGAAGCCGCCGGCTCCTGCCCGGTGGATCCCGGACCCCCTGCCCGCCCATGCCGCGTGCAGGGGGTCCGGCGGCAGGGGGCGGGGCGTGGGCTTTAGACTTGAGGCTGCATGTCCGCACGCAGCTACGAGTACTGAACCGCGCACAACCCTGATTGGACACGGCCCCCTTGCGAGAATTCACCGCACGCTTTGCCACTGCCGAAGAAACAGAGAACTGGGACAAGCACGTCACGGCCAATCCCCATGGCGGCAACATGCTCCAGTCTGCCGCTTATGCTTCCGTGAAGAACGGCAGCGGCTGGACCGTCCGGTTCCTGGTCCTCGAAGGCGGCGGCCAGGCCAGCTACAACCTCGTGCTGGAAAAGCGCTTTCCCGTCCTCGGCCGGCTCTGGTACCTGATCAAGGGCCCGGACCTCGACACCGCAGCCGAGCTGAAAGCGGCCCTCGACGCCTGTGCAGCGCTGGTCCGGGAACGGAAGCTGAACGTCTTCACCATCAAGGTTGAGCCGGACATCGTGGACTCCGCCGAGGCACAGGCACACCTTGCCGCCGCCGGGCTGGCCAAGGCGCCGAACATCCAGTCCAATGATTCCACCGCCATCCTGGACATCTCCGCCCCGGAAGAGTCCGTCTTCAAGGCGATCTCTTCGCGCGCCCGCAACGCCATCCGGCGGGCCGAACGGGAGGGGTGCGACGTGGTGCGGCGGGAGCCCGGGCCGGAAACCTATCGTGCCCTGTACGACCTCATGGCGGATACTGTCAGCGCCAAGGGGTCCATGCCGCTGCGCAGCTATGAGTACTACGCCGAATTCTGGGAGGAGTTCTGCAGCCGCGGCCAAGGCAGCTTCTTCTTCACCTACGAGGACGGCAAACCCAGCGTAGGCGCCTTCGTGATCAACTACGGCGCCAAGGCCACGTACAAGGACGGCGGCTCCACCCAGAACCGCAAGCAGTACGGCGACTCCCACCTGGTCCAGTGGACGGCCATCCGGCACATGCAGGAGCTGGGCTGCACCGAATACGACTTCTGCGGCACACCCCCGGCTGCCCGGATCAAGGACAAGACCCACAACCTGTACGGGATGGGCATGTTCAAGACCAGCTTCACCAAGACCGTCACCGATTTCGTGGGCTGCCACGATTACGTCCTCTCGCCCCTGCGGCACGCGCTGTGGGTGAAGGCCGGGGAACGGGTGTTCCGCAGGATCGAAACGGCACGCACCGGCCAGCAGTTCTACTGACCGCCCCGCGGGCCCGCACCGCCCCCAGCCACTCCTGCCCGCGCTCCCGCAGCACCAGAGTCCCGAAGAAGGTACACCCATGAACCACGCCGCCGCAGCCACCGATCTTGAGTTCGTCCTCCTCAGCGACGCTGAGTTCGAGGCATTCGCCGTGAAGCACCCGCGGAACAGCTTCCTGCAATCCATGGACTTCGCGCGCTTCCAGCGCGCCCGGGGCCAGGAAGTCGAGCTGTTCGGCGTCCGCCGGGCCGGTGAGCTGGTGGCCGCCGGAAAGCTGAACTACACCACCACCCGCCTGGGCTACAAGGTCTGCGATTGCGCCAAAGGACCCCTGATGGACTTTACGGACCCCGCCCTGGTGGGTGCCGTCGTCGGCCTCCTCCGCACGCACGCGGCACAGCGCAAGGCGGCCGAACTGCGCATCTCTCCGAACGTCAGGTACATCGCCCGGGATGCCGACGGCGCCGAGCATCCTGAGGTGGAGGACAACCGGCCGCTGGTGGCGGCGCTGTCCGGGCTGGGTTTCGTACACCAGGGCCTTGAGATGGACTTCGTGAACGTGAACTGGATGTTCGTCAAGGACCTCACCGGCGTGCAGGACGCGGAAGAGCTGATCATGGGCACCAGCTACCGGACCCGCAAGGCCATCCGAAAAGCAGAGAAGAACGGGGTGTTCCTGGAGCAGGCCACCCTGGAAACCCTCGACGATTTCTACTCCGCACTGAGCCGCGCCGGCGAGGAGAAGGGCTTCACGTACCGGGAGCGCGAATACTACGAACAGCTGCTGCGGACCACCTCGCCCGAGCTCACCAAGCTGATGATGGCCAAGATCGATATCCCCGCGTACCGGAAGTCGATCACGGAACGCCTGGCGGCCGAGAGCGCCACTGCCGCGGAGCTGCGGCGCGAGGTGGAGGAAACCGGCAGCAAGAAGAAGGCCAACCGGCTCAAAGTGGTCCAGGATCTGGTAGACAGCTACGAACGCAGCCTGAAGGACATCGAGAGGTTCCCGGATTCGGTGGGGACCGCCACCGTAGCTGCCATCCACTTTGTTTGCTACGGCGACGAGGTGGTATGCGTCATCGGCGGCACCGTCCAGGACTACATCTACTTCAACGGGGCCACGTCGCTGTATTGGGGCATGATGCTGCACGCCCTGGAAAAGGGCTATCCGCGGTACAACTTCTACGGCACGTTCGGGATCTCGGGACAGGACGAGGAAGGCCATGGCGGCTACGAGTTCAAGAAGGGCTTCGGCGGCGAGGTGGTCCAGCTGGTGGGCGACTTCGTGCTCCCGGTCCGGCCAGCCGTATTCCGCGTCAACCGGCTGGCCCGCGCCGCTGCCGGGGCGGCCCGGACCCTGCTGGGTAAGCTGCCCTTGAAGCGCGCCTGACACGGCAGACATACCCAGCACCGGGAACCGCAGCGCCGGGAGGAGGCACCCATGACCGACCGCCCAGAGCAGGCACGCCCAGGGCAGCCACGCCGAGAGCCGGCACGCCCCGACGGGCTGCCCCGGACCGAGCCGCTAAGCCCCGCCCAGGTCCGGCAGAACGCAGCGGCCAAGAAAATGCTGCGCCGGCTGGTGCAGGGCGAAAGCCCGCCTACCGCTCCGATGAGCATCGTAGACCGGCTGGCCGGCAGTCCGTACGCGAACCCCATGATCCAGGTGGGAGGGGTGGACACCTCCGCACGTAAGACCCTCGACTTCGCGCTGCACCTCGCCGAGACAATGTTCCGGTACGGTGCCGGCGCCCTGGAAGTGGAAACGAGCATCATCGCCGTCACCGCGGCGCTGGGGCTGAAGAACATCGAGGTGGACATCACCAACCAGTCCGTGGGCATCAACTACGCGCCCAAGGACCAGACGCCCATCTCGCTGCTGCGCGTGGTCCGGTCCTGGACCAACAACTACGCCGGCCTGGCCAAGGTCCACCAGCTGGTGACGGACATCGTGGCCGGGGGAGTGGGCCGCGACGAGGCCATCCGCCGGCTGGATGAAGCCATCACCAGCCCCAAGCCGTTCCCGCGCTGGATGGTCACCGTGGCCTTCGGCGTGTTCGCCGCCGTGTTCGTGGGCGTGCTGGGCGGCGGACCCGTATCATCGGCCGTGGCCTTCGCGGCGAACATCGGCATCAGCCTGCTCGCCCGCCAACTGGGCCGCTGGCGGGTGCCGGACTTCTTCATCACGGCCAGCTGCTCCTTCGTGGTGACACTCCTGGCGCTGGTGCTGTGGCAGTTCGGGCTGACCAACTCGCCGGCCATCGTGGTGGTGGGCGGCATCCTCCTGCTGCTTCCCACCGGCCGGCTGGTCTCTTCCGTGCAGGACGCCATCAACGGCTTCCCGGTCACCGCGGCGGGCCGTTTCCTTTCCACCCTGCTGACCTTCGGCGCCATCGTGGCCGGTATCGCCGTGGCGTTCGTGGTGGGTGAGCTGACCGGAATGCAGCGCATCGACGTCACCCAAACCTATCCGCCGGCCTACGACCTCTGGGTCCTGATCCTTTTCGTCGCCGTCGCAGTGGTGGCCATCGGCATCACGGAACAAACGGCCTGGAAGCTGCTTCTGCCTACCGCAGCGGTGGGTGTGGCAGGCTACCTGGTCCTGCTGGGCAGCGGTTCGCTCGGCATCGGGGACCGGTTTTCCCCGGCCATCGCCGCGGTGGTGATCGGCCTGCTGGCACGCGTGGTGGCGCTGCGGATGGGTGCGCCGCAGCTGGTGGTGGCCGTGCCCGCCGCCCTGATCCTGCTGCCCGGCCTCACCATTTTCCGGTCCATGTATGTGCTTACCATCGAAGAAGCGGAGATCCTGCTGGGGGCCGGAGGGATGCTCAACGCCGGCGCGATCGTGCTGGGGACCGCCGGAGGCATCGTGCTGGGCGATACCCTTGCCCGCCCGCTGACCCGCAGCCTTGCGAGCAACGAGCGGCGACGGGCCCGCCGCCGCTGACCCGGTGCGGCGTGGGACTGGGCGGTGGACGTCAGATCTGTCCGACGGGCAGCTTCTTCTCGGCCTGGAATACGTCCTCCACCCGGCCCTTGGCCCAGTAGCCGGACAGCGACACCTGGCTGCGCTCCAGCCCCCGCTGCTCGAAGAACACCTGCCGCAGCCCCTTCATGTACCCGCGTTCCCCGTGCGCAAACACGTCCACGCGCCCGTTGGGCCAGTCGGCGTCTGCCACCGCGTCCACCAGGCGGCTGCCGCTGCCTGCCGGTGCGCCGTCCCGGGTGAGCCAGGTGATGCGCACCCCGTCCGGTGCGCGCAGCTGCTGGATGCCGGCGTCGGAATCCACTTCGAGGAACGCCAGCCCGGTGGCGCCGGCAGGCAGGGACTCCAGGACGGCGGCGATGGCCGGCAACGCAGCCTCGTCGCCGGCGAGCAGGTACCAATCCGCGTCGGGCGAGGGGCTGTAGGCGCCGCCGGGTCCCGTGAAAGTCAGCGGATCGCCGGGCTTGGCACGGGCGGCCCACGGCCCGGCCAGCCCCTCGTCGCCGTGGACTACGAAATCGATGGCGAGCTCGCGGGCGGCCTCGTCCACCCACCGGAGGGTGTACGTCCGGGTGAAGGGCCACTGGTCCCGGGGCATCGTCTCCCGGACCTGCCACAGGTCCAGCGGCTCCGGGTATTGCACTCCCGGCTGCGGGAACACGATCTTCACGTACCGGTCCACGTATCCGTTGTTGACGAAGTCGGCGAAGCCCTCGCCGCCGGCGATGATCCGCACCATGTGCGGGGACAGCTGCTCCCGTCGAAGCACCGTGAGGTTGACCTGCGGACGGCTTTGCTTGGTGGCGCTTGTGGCGGCGGGGAGGGTGCTCATGGGATTCAGCCTAGCCAGAGCCGGCGCTTACGGCACAGGGGGAAGTTCCCAGGTTACGCCGCTCGAGCCCTGTTCCCGCAGGAGTTCGTTGACCCGGCTGAAGGGCCGCGATCCGAAGAATCCACGGGAGGCGGACAGCGGGCTGGGGTGGGCGCTGGCCACCGCCGGTACACCGGGCAGGAGCGGCCGGACGGACTCCGCGTCCTTGCCCCAGAGCACGGCGACCAGGGGCAACCCGGCCCCGTCCGGACCCCGGCGGTCCGCCAGCGCGGTGATGGCCGCCGTCGTAATGTCCTCCCAGCCCTTGCCGCGGTGGGAGCCCGCCGCCCCTGCGCGCACGCTCATCACCCGGTTCAGCAGCAGGACCCCCTGGCCGGCCCACGCCGAGAGGTCCCCGTGCGTCCGGGGCGGGATGCCGAGGTCCGCTTCCAGCTCGCGGTAGATGTTTATCAGGCTCCGGGGAAGGGGTCGGGTGCTGACGTCCACGGCGAAGGACAGGCCCACGGCATGTCCGGGCGTGGGATACGGATCCTGGCCCACCAGCAGCACCTTCACCGCCGCCATCGGCTGGCGGAAGGCGCGCAGGACGCACGACGGCGGCGGCAGGACCGGGTGCCCCGCGGCCACTTCCGCGGCGAGGAACGAGAGCACGCTCCGCAGCTGGTCCTCGACGCCCGCCAGGGCTCCCGCCCAGTCCGGTGCCACCAGCTCCCCGAGCGGCCGCTGTGCCAGGGCTGCAAAGGTTTCGGTGTCCGCCGGCTCCGCGGCGAGTTCGAACAACGCATCTGATTCCCACACACTGCCATTCTCGCAGGGCGCCGGACCGGCATGGCGGCAGCGCTGTGGCACCCGGGCGCGCCGAATGACAACGCTGTTATTCGTCCGTAGCATGGGGGCAGGACAATTGCCGCACCGGCAAGGAACCACCAGCAACCGTACGTGAAGGAGTATGCCGTGGCGGAGCCAGCGCGCGAATACCTGCAGGAGCAGGAAACGCGGAAGGCGCTCCTGGCGGATTTCACCCCGCAGGACTCGCCGCTGAGCGAGCGCGACCAGCAGATGCTTGCCCTGGAGCGCCAGTGGTGGAAGTACGCAGGAGCCAAGGAACAGGCCATCCGCGAGCTGTTCGACCTCTCCGCCACCCACTATTACCAGCTGCTGAACGCCCTCATCGACACTGAGGACGCCTTGGCGCACGATCCGATGCTGGTGAAGAGATTGCGTAGACTACGTACGTCGCGTCAGCGAGCCCGCACCGCGCGGCGCCTGGGGTCCGACGCGTAATTCGCTCAGGCTGAGCCCGCAGCAGCAATCAACAAGGACTGTCTTCCATGCCCAAATATGCCCGCGATGAATTCGACAAGGTCCCGGAGGCCGCGTCGCGGCAAGGCGTCCACCGGGCGGCCACGCCGCCGTCGCGCGTCCGGCTGTGGCCCATTCTCGCCGCAGGTGCGGTGGCGCTGGCCATCGGAGCCGTGGCCTTCCTGATCCTTCCCAAGCTGGGGTTCAGCCCGCTCGGCCAGACCGCCTCCAGTGTGGAGGCGCCCCTGGCGGACACCGGATCGTCTCCCTCCGCTTCCGCGGCGCCCACGGAAACCCCCAGCGCATCGGCCACGCCGTCCGCCAGTACAAAGCCCTCGGCCACGCCCAGCGCCGAGCCCGTACCCGAACCCACCGAAACGGCTGTGTCCGTGGACAAGACCCAGCCGGTTGCCGTCTACAACGCCGCCGGAACCGCGGGGCTCGCCGGGCGGGTCGGGAGCACCGTGCAGGCGGACGGCTGGCAGCTGGGCCAGGTGGCAAACTGGTCCGGCGCGCCGCAGCAGGCTTCCGTGATCTTCTACGCCGGCGAGGCGCAGCAGGCCAACGCAGAAGCCCTGTCGGCCCTGCTGGGCATCCCCACGGTAGTAAGCAGCTCCGAATTCCAGGCACCACTGGTAGTGGTCCTGGGACCCGGGTACGCCTAAACAACCCACACCGGACTCAACCGAAAGAATGGACATCATGGCACTGGGAACCGTCAAGTGGTTCAACGCTGAAAAGGGCTACGGCTTCATCACCGTTGACGGCTCGGGCGATGACGTCTTTGTCCACTGGTCCGCCATCGAAGGCGAAGGCTACCGTGCGCTGGATGAAGGGCAGCGCGTGGAACTGGAAGTCGGCGAAGGCGAGAAGGGCCCGCAGGCAGAAAGCGTCCGGCCCGCCGAATGAGGCACCGGTTCAGGCGGAACGCACTATTTGCCGCAGCCCTCTGCACCGCCCTGCCCACAGCCGCCTGCGCGGGAGTGCCCGGCAACGCCCGGACCGAGGCTTCGGAGGCATCCGGGGACGGCATCCTGCGCATCGGCCTCCTTCTGGACAACACCGGTGACAACGCCTTCCTGAACGCGCCCCAGCTCGCCGCCGCCGAACTGGCCGTCCGGGAAATCAACGCCGGCGGCGGGCACAAAGGCCGTCCCATGGAGCTGCTGCCCGCCACGCCGGGCGAGACCCCGGCGGCCCAGGCCAACACCTTCGTCACGCTCAAGGCGGACGTCGTCATCGGCCCCACGGATTCGGCCAACGCCCCGGAGGTCATTGACGTCCTCTCGCGTGCCCGGACGCCCCTGGTTTCGCCGGCCAACACGGCCGCCGGCCTGAGCAGCGCCAAGAGCGGCGGCTACTACTTCCGCACCGCTGCGGCGGACGTGGCGCAAGCGCCGGTCCTCGTGAAACTGGCCAAGGAAACGGGCGCCGCCCGGATTTCGGTGATGCACCAGGAAGGGTCCTATGGCAGGGACGTGTCCGCCGCCGTCGTAAGCGCGGCAGGGGAGGCGGGACTGGAAGTGGGAGCCACCGCATCCTTCAAAGCGGGCGACGCCGGAGCCGCCGCAGCCGAGGCCGGCGACGCCGACGGTGCGGTCATCCTCGTGGCCCGCGACGGGGCGCAGGGCGCCCTGGCAGAGCTGAACAACGCCGGGGTGGACGGTTCCCGGATCATCCTCAGCGACGGTGCCTTCGCCCGGTACGGCCAGGGCCTGGCCGCCGCGGCGCTGGACGGAGCACGGGCGGTGGTCCCCGGAAGACTGGCGTCCGCAGGCTTCCAGGGCCGCATCCTTGAGGTGGACAAAGGCTTGCGGGACATGTCCTTCGCCGCGGAAACCTACGACGCCGTGACCCTTGCCGCGCTCGCCGCCGCCCGTGCGCAGGACGACGCCGGCCGGTCCATCGCCGCGAACCTGATCGCTGTCTCCGGCGGATCCGAAGCGGCGTGCACGGCGTATAAGGAATGCCTCGCCGGCCTTTCCGGCGGCGGAGAGATCAATTACGACGGCGAATCCGGCCCAGTTGCCTTCGACGCCAACGGGGACATCACCTCCGCGTCCTTCATGGTTTTCACCTATGGCGCGGACAACAACCCGGCGCCCACCGGGACTGAGACGGCGGGCAAGGCAGGCAGCTGATCGCTCTCCGCGAAGAAGCTCCACGGGACGTGCTTCGCTGCGCCATTCGCTTGCACTCTCACCGGGGGAGTGCTAATTATTGACTTAGCACTCTGACGTACCGACTGCTAAAGCAATGCCGGCCTGGCCGGCGGCGCGGCACCGGGCGAGGAGCGAGAAACACCTAACTGGAGTGAGGTCCGTTTCCGGAGGCATACAGAGGCCGCCGGTACGAACCGTCCGTCGCGGGCACTGCAGCGAAGGTTCATTCTTAACGACTGTCCCGAAAGGACTACTGCCGTTATGGCCAAGATCATTGCATTTGATGAAGAGGCACGCCGCGGCCTTGAGCGGGGCCTGAACACCCTCGCCGACGCCGTTAAGGTCACCCTCGGCCCGCGTGGACGCAACGTCGTCCTCGAAAAGAAGTGGGGCGCCCCCACGATCACCAACGATGGCGTTTCCATCGCCAAGGAGATCGAGCTGGACGATCCTTACGAGAAGATCGGCGCCGAGCTGGTCAAGGAAGTTGCCAAGAAGACGGACGACGTCGCCGGCGACGGTACCACCACCGCCACCGTGCTGGCCCAGGCACTGGTCAAGGAAGGCCTGCGCAACGTTGCCGCCGGCGCCGACCCGCTGTCCCTCAAGCGCGGCATCGAAAAGGCCGTTGACGCCGTCACCGCCGAACTGCTGAACTCCGCCAAGGAAATCGAAACCAAGGAAGAGATCGCGGCCACCGCCTCCATCTCCGCAGGTGACGACGAAATCGGCGCCCTGATCGCCGAAGCCCTGGACAAGGTGGGCAAGGAAGGCGTCATCACGGTCGAGGAGTCCAACACCTTCGGCCTGGAACTCGAGCTCACCGAAGGCATGCGCTTCGACAAGGGCTACATCTCCGCTTACTTCGTCACCGACGCTGAGCGCCAGGAAACGGTCCTCGAGGACCCGTACATCCTGATCGTCAACTCCAAGATCTCCAACGTCAAGGAACTGGTTGCTGTCCTGGAAAAGGTCATGCAGTCCAACAAGCCGCTGCTGATCATCGCCGAGGACATCGAGGGCGAGGCCCTGGCCACGCTGATCGTCAACAAGATCCGTGGCACCTTCAAGTCCGTCGCCGTCAAGGCTCCGGGCTTCGGCGACCGCCGCAAGGCGCAGCTGGCCGACATCGCCGTCCTCACCGGCGGCCAGGTCATCTCCGAAGAGGTTGGCCTCAAGCTGGAGACCGCGGGCCTGGAGCTTCTGGGCCAGGCACGCAAGGTTGTCGTCACCAAGGACGAGACCACCATCGTTGAAGGTGCAGGCGACGCAGACCAGATCGCCGGCCGCGTATCCCAGATCCGCGCCGAGATCGAGAACTCCGACTCCGACTACGACCGCGAGAAGCTGCAGGAGCGCCTGGCCAAGCTGGCCGGCGGCGTTGCAGTCATCAAGGCCGGTGCAGCCACCGAGGTTGAGCTCAAGGAGCGCAAGCACCGCATCGAAGACGCAGTGCGCAACGCCAAGGCAGCCGTCGAAGAAGGCATCGTCGCCGGTGGCGGCGTGGCCCTCATCCAGGCCGGCGCCAAGGCATTCGCCAACCTGCAGCTCTCCGGCGACGAAGCAACGGGCGCCAACATCGTCCGCGTTGCCATCGACGCTCCGCTGAAGCAGATCGCCTTCAACGCCGGCCTGGAGCCGGGCGTTGTGGTGGACAAGGTCCGCGGCCTGCCCGCAGGCCACGGCCTGAACGCAGCTACCGGCGAATACGTCGACCTGCTGGCTGCCGGCGTCAACGACCCCGTCAAGGTGACCCGCTCTGCCCTGCAGAACGCGGCCTCCATTGCTGGCCTCTTCCTCACCACCGAGGCAGTAGTTGCCGACAAGCCGGAGAAGAACGCTGCTCCTGCCGGCGGCGACGACATGGGTGGCATGGGCGGCATGGGCGGCTTCTAGCCTCCGTTTCCCCCCAAGACGCACAACGGCGGTCCTCACCAAACGGTGGGGGCCGCCGCGGGCGTTTAAGCCGCCTTGCTCTATCACTTATGGTCCCTTCGAGGGCCTGTTGGCAACGGGAACTGATAGAGCATCGGGGGCGGGCGGGTGTCCATGGCCTGTCACCGGAGTCTGGCAGGATAGTGCAGTGACGATTACTGCAGCGGCTGACGGTTCGGCCTTGGGAAATCCCGGCCCGGCCGGATGGGCCTGGTATGTGAATGACGACTGCTGGCGGGCCGGCGGCTGGCCGCACGGGACCAACAACCAGGGCGAACTGATGGCTGTCCTGGACCTGCTCCGGGCCACGGCACATGTTCCCGGGGAAGACCTGCGGATCCTCTGTGACAGCCAGTACGTCATCAACTCGATCACCAAGTGGATGCCGGGCTGGAAGCGCAGGGGCTGGCGGAAGGCTGACGGCAAGCCCGTGCTGAACGTCGAACTGCTCAAGGAGCTCGACCGGGAACTGGCAGGCCGGAAATACACTTTCGAATGGGTCAAGGGGCACGCCGGGCACGACCTCAATGAAGCTGCCGACGAGCGCGCCCGTGCCGCCGCCACCGCATACCAGCAGGGCGTCGCGGCCCGGTCCGGCCCCGGCTTCCCGGGCGCCCACCCGCAGGCGTCGCAGCCGGCATCGGCGGCCACGCCTGCTTCTGCGCCCGCTCCCGCACCGGCGGCTACGCCCGCATCTGCGTCCACGACGCCGCTGCCCCGAGGTGCAGCGGACTACAATGTTCCGGACCTTTTCAGCCAGCTTGAGGACGATGAGCTCGGGGCCGGCGCGGGGCAGCCGGCCCATGCAGCGCCCGAGGCCCTCGTGGAGGAACTGGAGCGGGAACTGCTGGGCCCGCTGGTGCGCGGCGACATGGGCCGTACGGCTGTTTTGCTGCATCCCGATTTCATGGAGATTGGCAGCTCGGGCCGTGTGTGGGCCCGGGATGCGATGATGATGGCGCTGGAGGACGACCCCGGGGAGCGGACGGAGATCGAAGTGCTGTCTTCGGACCGCATCGGCGCCAGCGCTGTCCTGCTGACGTACCGAAGCTTTGCCCGGTCGGGCACCACCCTGCGGACGTCCCTGTGGGTGCTGGACGGCGACCGCTGGCGGCTGCGTTTCCACCAGGGGACGCCCGAGGCCTAGAGCCGGCGGCCAGCGGGAGCCGGCAGCCGGCCGGCTCCGCGGGGGTTAGCTGAAGCGCTGCGTGTTGCCCATTTCAGCCTGCGCGTAAGTGTGGGCTGCGGACACCAGGGCGGCGTTGATCGAGGCCAGGGACGCCTCGACACGTCCCTGGGTGAGGGTCCATTCCGTGATGAGCGTCTGGAAGTTGGTGGCCGCTGAACCGCGCCACGAGCCCTGGAGCTCGTCCAGGCCGTACTTCATGGCCTGGACATCAGCGCTGATCCTGTCCATGGTGGCCTGCACGTTGGCGGATTTCAGCTGGAGAAGTTCGGTGTCCACCGAAATGATGCTCATGGCGCATTGCCCTTTCGCTGTATGGTGCAGCCTGCGCTGCGCGGCACGGAGGGGTTCCCGGCCGCTCCAACGAGCCTAGGAAGACGGCGCACCGGCCCACCAGGGCAAAAACCTATATGTGGATAACCTGTGATTCGCTGAACGGCAGGCACACCACCAAGGTGGCGCCGCCGCCCGGCGTATCCTCCACGCGCACCGTGCCGCCGTGGGACCCGACGATCGCCGCCACAATGGCCAGTCCAAGGCCGCTGCCGCCCGTTTCCCGCGTCCGCGAGGTGTCCGCCCGGTAGAAGCGTTCAAAGACGCGCGCCGCGTCCTCGCCTGAAATGCCCGGCCCGTGGTCCCGCACCTCGATGACTGAGCTGCGCCCGCCGTCGGACTCTTCCCTGACGCCTACCGCCAGCTCGATGGGGCTGCCCTCCGGTGTGTACCGCAGCGCGTTGCCCACCAGGTTCCCCACCACCTGGCGAAGCTTCGCCTCGTCACCCAGCACGGGAGCGGGAGCCGCCGGGCCGCCGTCGAGCCCTGTCAGTGAAATGGCGCGCGTCCGGTCGCTGGCCTGGGTGTCCACCACGGCGTCGTGCGCCAGCAGCTGGAGGTCCACGGGCTTCTCCTGCAGCGGCCGCTGTTCATCCAGGCGGGCCAGGAGCAGGAGGTCCTCCACCATGGACCCCATGCGCTTGGCCTCGCTCTCGATCCGGCCCATGGCGGTGGCCACGTCCTCGTCGGTGGCCAGCGCCCCGTGCCGGTACAGCTCGGAGAAGCCCCGGATGGTTACCAGTGGGGTGCGCAGCTCGTGCGATGCGTCGGCCGCGAACCGGCGCATCCTTGCCTCCGATGCGGTGCGGGCGGCGAACGCCGTCTCGATGTGCGCCAGCATCGCGTTGAGGGAACTGCTTAACCGGCCCAGCTCGGTTCCCGGGTTTTCCATGTCCACGCGGCGGGAGAGATCCCCGGCGGCAATAGCAGCGGCCGTCTTCTCCACGCGCGCCAACGGCCGAAAGGCACGGGTCACGGTCCAGCTGGCAATCAGGGATGCCAGCAGCAGCGTCACCAGGCCCACCCCCGTAACCACCAGACTGGCGTGCTGGAGCACGTCGTCCACGCTCCGCAGCGGCAGCCCGATGGCAACCACCGCCGTCGTTTGGCCGTTCTGGACCGGGACGGCGACAACGCGCCAGTTCTGCCCGTCCGTACCCCGCACCTGGTAGGGGACAGCGCCCCGGGCCTGGGCCTGCTCAACGGTGATGGCGTCGATGTCCGGCCGGCTCTCCTCATCACCGCCGAACGGGTAGGGGTCCTCCCCGGGCGCGAAGAGGATCAGCGAGTAGTCCGTGGGCACCATCGGATTGGGCGTCTGCAGCGGGGTGAAGGAGCGCTGCTTTCGGGCCAGGTCGACTGCGGCGTACAGCTTCTCGTCCACCTGCGCCTGCAGGTAACTGTGCAGCAGGGCCAGCGTGCCCGCTCCGGTCGCGGTCAGCGCGACAATGAGCAGGGCCATAATCATGGCCACCAGCTGCGTCCGCAGCGAGGCCGACTTCCAGCGGTCCAGCAACGTCAGCGCTTTTCTGCCGTCCGCAGCACGTAGCCTACGCCGCGCTTGGTCTGGATCAGTGCCGGGGCGGCGGGGTCGATGTCCACCTTCCGGCGCAGGTAGGAGATGTAGGACTCCACGATGGAGGCGTCGCCGTTGAAGTTGTATTCCCAGACGTGGTCCAGGATCTGGGACTTGGAGAGCACCCGGTTGGGGTTCAGCATCAGGTAGCGCAGCAGCTTGAACTCGGTGGGGGACAGCTCAATCACGGTGCCGCCACGGCGCACCTCGTGGGCGTCGTCGTCGAGCTCCAGGTCATCCACCCGGATGACAGCATCGTCCTCGATCCGCGGCTGGGTGCGGCGGAGGACGGCCCGGATCCGCGCCACCACCTCATCCAGGCTGAAGGGCTTGGTGACGTAGTCGTCACCGCCCACGGTGAGGCCGGTGACCTTGTCCTCGGTGTCGTCCTTGGCGGTCAGGAACAGGACGGGGAAGTGCTTGCCGGCGGCCCGGAGTCGGCGGGTCACGGTAAAACCGTCCATGTCCGGCAGCATGACGTCCAGCACCGCCAGGTCGGGGGCGTGCGTTTCAGCCGCGGCCAAGGCATCGCGGCCGTTCGCAGCGGAGACCACCTCGAACCCCGCGAAGCGCAGGGAGGTGGACAGCAGCTCACGGATGTTGGGTTCGTCATCAACAACGAGGAGCTTCGCCTCGGGCCCGTTCTTGTTCATGCTCCCATCATGCTCCCAGACTCTGGGAGTTTTCTGGATGCTCCATGGGAGAACTATCCAGGCAGCTGCACGTCCTTCGCGTCCATGATCCGGTACGCGTATCCCTGCTCGGCCAGGAATCGCTGGCGTTTGGCGGCGAATTCCTGGTCCAGGGTGTCGCGGGCCACCAGCGAGTAGAAGCGGGCTGCCCGGCCGTCCTTCTTGGGCCGTAGCAGCCGGCCCAGCCGCTGGGCCTCCTCCTGCCGGGACCCGAAGGACCCGGACACCTGGATGGCCACCGAAGCCTCCGGCAGGTCGATCGAGAAGTTGGCCACCTTGGACACCACCAGAGTCTGCATTTCCCCGGCGCGGAAGGCGTCGAAGAGCCTCTGCCGCACCTTGACCGGGGTGTCACCCTTGATCACGGGCGCGCCCAGGCGCTCGCCGAGCTCGTCCAGCTGGTCGATGTACTGCCCGATGACCAGCAGCTGCTCGCCCGCATGCCGGGCCACCAGCTGCTCCACCACGGCCGTCTTGGACTCTGAAGTGGAACAGAGCCGGTATTTGTCGGCGTCGTCCGCCATGGCGTAGGCAACCCGCTCGTCCCGCGGCAGGTCCACCCGGACCTCCACGCAGTCCGCAGGCGCAATGTAGCCCTGCGACTCGATGTCCTTCCACGGCGCGTCATACCGTTTGGGACCGATCAGGCTGAACACCTCGCCTTCGCGGCCGTCCTCCCGGACCAGGGTTGCGGTCAGGCCAAGCCGGCGCCGGGCCTGAAGGTCCGCCGTCATCCGGAAAATGGGGGCCGGCAGGAGGTGCACCTCGTCATAGATGATCAGGCCCCAGTCGTGCCCGTCCACCAGTTCCAGGTGCGGGTACACGCCGCCGCGCCGGGTGGTGAGCACCTGGTAGGTGGCTATGGTTACGGGCCGGACTTCCTTGACGGCACCGGAATACTCACCGATTTCACCCTCGGTAAGAGTGGTGCGTTTGAGCAGTTCGTCCTTCCACTGCCGTGCCGCCACCGTGTTGGTGACCAGGATCAGGGTGGTGGTGCAGCCGGTGGCCATGGCGGCCGCGCCCACCAGCGTCTTTCCGGCGCCGCAGGGCAAGACCACCACGCCGCTGCCGCCGGACCAGAAGTTTTCGCTGGCCAGCCGCTGGTAGGGCCGCAGGTTCCAGCCGTCCTCGTTCAGGGAGATCAGGTGCGGTGTGCCGTCCACGTACCCGGCCAGGTCCTCCGCCGGCCAGCCGATCTTCAGCAACAGCTGCTTGAGCTGGCCCCGCTGCGACGCGTGGACCACCACGGTTTCGCCATCGATCCGGGGCCCCAGCAGCGGCTGGATCTTCTTGGCCCGGACCACTTCCTCCAGGACGGGGTAATCATCGGTGCGCATCACCAGACCGTGCTGGGGGTCCTTTTCCAGCCGCAGCCGCCCGTAGCGGGACATTGTTTCGGCGACATCCACCAGGAGCGAGTGGGGCACCGGAAAACGGGAGTACTTCAGGAGGGTGTCCAGCACTTTTTCGGCGTCCAGTCCAGCCGCCCGGGCGTTCCATAGGCCCAGCGGGGTCAGCCGGTAGCTGTGCATGTGCTCGGGCGCCCGTTCCAGTTCGGCGAACGGCGCGATGGCGTGCCGGGCCTCGGTGGCCAGCTCATGGTCCACTTCGAGCAGGATGGTCTTGTCGCTTTGGACGATCAGGGGTCCGTCATTCACGCGGGCAGGTCCTTCACTGCCGCAGTTCCCCTGCGGCTTCAACGTCGATGATCCGGTGGACGGACAGTACGCGCTCGGTTTCCTTGGCAGGATCGAACACCCGGACGCGTCCGCCGCTCAGTGATAGCGGAACAACAATTTCCAGGCTGGCATTCCCCAGGCTGTCCACCACGTTCATGCTGATCCGCTGCTTGAGCCGGATGGCGCGCTGCAGCGTCTCCAGCCCCAGTTGGGTGGCGGCCTCGCCGCCGGCCCGCATTCCGTTCCAGGAAGGACCGACGACGGCGGAACCGGCCTGGCGCAGCACGGCCAGTTGGGCGTCCACGTCCTCAGCCGGGGGAGCCATGCCGGGGGCCGTATAGACCGGGCGGACGCTGTGCTGATGAGCGGGAGCCTTGCGCAGGCGCAGCGTGGGGTCCTCCATGCCGTCCACCGCGGGGGACAGGCCCAGACTGCGCAGGGCATGGGCAGTGTCACGGGGCGCGGCCATGGACAGCAGCACGGTGGGCGCGATCCGGACCAGGCCGAGCGCCGCCGCCTTGGGCCCGGCCAGCAGTTCCTCGAGCGCGGCCTCGTCCTCGCTCTGGATGAAGCTGGCGGCCTGGCCCACCCGCAGCCTTCCGTGGCGGGCGGCAGTATCCTCCACCAGGTACTGGAGCGGCTGCGGGACCGCTGTGGCGGAATGCTCGCGCAGGAACCCCAGCAGCCCTGCCGCGTCGTAACCCGAATCCAGCGCCCGGCGGACCGAATCCACGGAGAACCGGTAGATGGTGGCGGGACCCTGCCCCTCGGCGTCGGCCATCACCTGGAGCTTGCCCGCCAGCGCGGGAGACAGGTAGCCCGGCGCCACGGCGGTGAGGTCCGCCTGCAGGAGCACGTGGTTCAGCTCCGCCGGCAGATGCTCGCCCAGGATCGCCAGCGCTGCATCCGGGTCGTCCTGCGCCAGCGCGCTGCCCAGCTGGCTCAGGGCGCCGGAACCCACCAGCCCCAGCAGCTCGGCCTCGACCAGGACCCCGCGGATCAGCGAGCTGAACCGGCGGGCCATCCGGGGCTGGGACCACTCTGCCCGCTGCAGCACCGCGGCGGCGTCGAGCACCGGCGCGGCCCCGCCTCCGGAATCCGACCCGGCTGCCTCGGTGGTGAGCTCATGGAGGATTTCCAGGATGCGCTTGCGGACCACGGGGGCGTCCGGCCGCTGCGCTTCGGCGGACAGGGCCACGATGCTGCTCCCGGATGCTGTCCGCTGCGCGGCACCCGGCCCGCTGATCGGCTGCCCCACCAGTGAGGGGACGCGCTCGCTGGCCAGCCACGCATTGACCAGCCACAGCCACTGTTCCTGCCGGGGCAAGGCCAGCCACTCCAGCTCCGGAGGCTGGACCCACGACGAGGAATCCACGTCCAGCCGGATCAGTCCGGCCAGCCCGCACAGCTCCAGCAGCACGCCTGCCCGCGGCTGGTCCACCCGGAGCTGCTCGGCCAGCCTGCGCAGTTCGCGGACCCCCACGCCGCCGCTGCGCAGCGTGGCCAGTGGCTGGTCCCGGACTGCCTGGAGCAGTTCACTTGCCAGCCGCAGGGTCTCTGCTATGGCGCCCAGGGCCGCGTTCCGGCGCAGCGCCGCGGTGGTCGTCCCAAGGCGGGGAACCGGAGGTGCGAGGGTGAAGTCGTCAATGATGGCCCCGCCCCGCAGCGACACCCCGACGCTGTGCGGCAGTTCCACGTGCGCCGCGTCCAGCGGCACCAACAGTCCGCGCGCCAGCAGCCAGTCCACGGGCCCGACGTCGGCGGGCTCGGTGAGCACGGACGCTTTCCGTTGCGCCTGGGGGACCGCACCCATGGCCCAGTTCCGGAATTTGGCGAGCAACGCCGTCGTGCGTTCCGGCGCGCTGGCGAGGATGTCCTGGAGCGCCGCCGGCGACGACGTCCAGTGCTGCAACGCGAGCGCCGCGTCCATGGGTGTGGTGGCTTCCTGGATGGCAACGCCACTGCGGTGCAGCTCCGAGACCAGCTGGACGGCACGCTGCGCAAAGGCCGGCTGGAGCCGGACCAGTTCCGTGTAGCTCCGGCCCAGGCCTGCAGGGTAGATGCCCACCACGTCCTTCAGGCTGCCCACCGGAAGGTAGAACCGCTGCCGCGCCGACGAAACTGGAACGCCGTGCGGCGGCTCTGCCCGGTGCACCAGCGCCAGGTCCTGCAGCGAGACCAGGATCTGCTCCACCACGGCCACCGTGGACCCGGCGATCAGTTTACGGAGCCCTGCGGCGCACGCGCTGTGCCCGGTATCGGTGTTGGTGCACAGATGCAGCGTTTCCAGCACCTGCATCTGCGGCCGGCTGAGCCGCTCGAGGGCGCGCTGCACGCTGACACGCGCACTCGCGCGGGCGGCGAGGGCGGCGAAGTCGGGGACGGCTGGGGAGATGAGGTCCGGCCGCGCGGTGAACAGGGCCCGCAGCGCATCGTCGCTGCGGCCCGCAAGGTCCTTGCTGAGCGCGCGAATAAGGGACATCAGTCCAACGTTACCGCTGGCCGGGCTTTCCCGCCCGGCGGCGGGCGGCCACGCTGTCCAGAACCAGGAACAGCATCACCAGGAACGCGGCCGGCAGCCCATACAACGCCGTATACGTGATCCACGCAGGGGAAGCGGAGCCGGCGAAAGCAAAAGCCATGACGGCGGCCACGGCGGCAAGGGACAGCACGGCGATAACGCCGGCCAGGATCATCAACGGACGCCGGTAGCGCGAGGGTGTCATGCAGGTAACGCTACAGCGGAGGAAGGGGCGGCCGTGAACGCCCTCGCCCGCGCCGGAGGAAAGCGGGATTAGGGCACCGGGCAGGATAACCTTGGAGGATACAGACCAACACGGTCCGCAGCCGCCATACCTTAAACCCGCACAACGCTGCGGATGCGGTGACGGCCGGCCGTGTCCCGAGAACGCAGAACGAAGAAGGTTGATTACGTGCCTACCGGCAAGGTCAAGTGGTATGACAAGGAAAAGGGCTTCGGCTTCCTCGCCGGCGAAGACGGCCAGGAAGTCTTCCTGCCCAAATCGTCGCTCCCTGAGGGCGTTACTGAGCTGAAGGCCGGCACCCGCGTGGAGTTCGGCGTCGCGGACGGCCGGAAGGGCGCCCAGGCGCTCGGCCTGCGCGTGCTGGACAAGACGCCGTCCATCGCCAAGGCCAAGCGGCCCAGCGCACGGGACCTTGCACCCCTGGTCCAGGACCTGGTGTCCGTGCTGGACAACCTGTCCGGCACCCTCTCGAAGGGCAAGTACCCGGAAGGCAACAAGGGCAAGGCCATCGCTGCCGCCCTGCGTAAGGTTGCCGACGAGCTGGACGTCTAGGCCCAGATGAACCCGGAAGCTGAACAGCCCCAGGCGGCGCCGGCGAAGGCCGCTGCCAAGCGCCGCGCCGGCGTCCCGGTGTGGCGTACCGGCAAGCCGGACGCCTTCCTGGCCGCTGCCGTGGACACTGCCAGGACGGCCATCGAGGGCATTACGGACCCCCGCACTATCGGCGAGCACCTCGCCGCCAAGAGCGAGGGCGACCGGCTGGTCACCCACCTGTTCGAGTCGAAGCTCCCCGGATACGCCGGCTGGCAGTGGTACGCCGTGCTCACCCGGAATTCGCGTTCCAAGGCGGTGACTGTGAACGAGTTGGGCCTGCTGCCGTCCGAGGACTCCATCCTCGCCCCAGAGTGGGTGCCGTGGGCTGAACGTGTCCGCCCCGAGGACGCGCAGGCGCAGGAGCCACAGGAATCACAGCCACAGGAGGCGGCGGAGGAACCTTCCGCGCCGGCCGCCGGAGCTGACGCGGACGACGACGACGCACCGGAGGGCGGGGCTGCTGCACCGTAGCGGCTACAACCTTCCGGCATCACGACAAAGGCGGCGCCCGGGATAAACCCGGGCGCCGCCGTCGTACTTAAACGCCTGCGCTGCTAGCTGCGCAGGCGCTCCACTACATAGTCGATGCTGGCCAGCAGCGCGGTGACGTCCGCGGGCTCGATGGCCACGAACGTGGCGAGGCGCAGCTGGTTGCGGCCCAGCTTGCGGTATGGCTCGGTGTCCACGACGCCGTTGGCGCGCAGGATCTTCGCCACCTGGGCGGCATCCACCGAATCGTCGAAGTCGATGGTGGCGATGACGTTGGAACGCTCGTCCGGGTTGACGACGAACGGCGTGGCGAAGTCCGAAGCCTCGGCCCACCGGTAGATCCGTCCCGCTGAATCCGCGGTGCGCGAGGCGGCGAAGTCAAGGCCGCCGTTGGCGTTGAGCCACTGCACCTGCGAGTCCAGCGTCACGAGCGTGGACAGCGACGGGGTGTTGTAGGTCTGGTTCAGGCGCGAGTTGTCGATGGCCGTCTGCAGATCCAGGAAGTCGGGGATCCAGCGGCCGCTTGCCTTCACGCGGGCCGCGCGCTCGATGGCGGCGGGGGAGAAGAGACCCAGCCAGAGGCCGCCGTCGGAGGCGAAGTTCTTCTGCGGGGCGAAGTAGTAGACGTCGCTTTCGGTCACGTCCACGTCCAGGCCTCCGGCGGCGGAGGTGGCGTCCACCAGGACCAGGGCGCCTTCGTCGGCGCCTGCGACGCGCTTAACCGGTGCGGAGACGCCGGTGGAGGTCTCGTTCTGCGGCCAGGCGTACGCGTCCACGCCCGCTTCGGCCTGCGGCGCCGGGCGGGTGCCGGGCTCGGAGTTGATGATGGATGAGGCGTCCAGGAACGGAGCCTTGTTGGTGGCGGCCGCGAATTTGGAGCCGAACTCGCCGAAGGAGAGGTGCTGGGCCTTCTGTTCCACCAGGCCGAACGTGGCGACGTCCCAGAACGCGGTGGAACCGCCGACGCCGAGAACCACTTCATAGCCCTCCGGTGCGCGGAAGAAGCTGCTGAGGCCTTCCCGGACGGAGCCTACGAGGTTCTTCACCGGGGCCTGCCGGTGCGAGGTGCCAAGGATGGACTTCGAAGCCGCGGACAATGCATCGATCTGTTCCTGGCGGACCTTGGAAGGACCGGCGCCGAACCGTCCGTCCGCGGGCAGGAGGTCGGCGGGAATAGTGATGCTGTTGTCGCTCACAGGTGCTCCAGTTTCGGCATGGACGCGCATGGTCCGGGCGGGTGATTGGCCTGCGGCCGGCTGCGGTGGCTCAGGCCCTCCTTATTCTGCCTGAACGGGAGTTCCGGCAGGAACCGCGTGCGTCATAGTCCAGCAAGTGAGACAGTCAGCCGGCAGCCCCCGGGCGACTATTCGGACAAATTCAAAATAGGCTAAGCTTTTCACCGGACTACGCCCGGCTGAAGGCGTTACGGTGGGACAACGCAAGGTACTGCGCTCGAGGAGCTGAGCTTGATGACGGATCTGATCGACACTACGGAGATGTACCTTCGCACCATCCTGGAGCTTGAGGAAGAGAACATCGTAGCCCTCCGTGCCCGGATCGCGGAGCGCCTGCGCCATTCGGGCCCCACGGTATCGCAGACCATCGGCAGGATGGAACGCGACGGACTTGTGGTGGTCTCCGGTGACCGGCATCTTGAACTCACCGAGACCGGCCGCAAGCGGGCCACCGAAGTCATGCGCAAGCACCGGCTGGCCGAACGGCTCCTGGCCGACGTCATCGGCCTGGACTGGGCGTACGTCCACGACGAAGCGTGCCGTTGGGAGCACGTCATGAGCGAGCGGGTGGAGCGGCGGATCTATGAACTGCTCAACCACCCCACGGAGTCCCCGTACGGCAACCCTATTCCGGGACTCGACGCCCTCGGCGACCAGCCGGCGGCCGCCGGCAGCGGCCCGGTAGCCCCTGACGGCGCCGTGAGCCTGCTCGAAGCGATGAAGGGCTACCAGCCCGCTTCCGCCGTGGTCGTCAGTCGGCTTGCCGAACCCATCCAGGTGGAGCCCGAACTCCTCCTTCAGCTCGATGAGGGCGGAATCCGGCCCGGCGCCAAGGTATCGCTGGAGCGGGTGGGGGACTACATCTCGGTACGGGTACCGGGGATTGAGGGCGCACTCGAACTGCCGCCCGAGGTGGCCGCGCACGTCTTCGTCACCGTGGTTTAGTGCCACTGCGCGACTCGCTTAGTACCCCGCCGTGGCCCGGCCCACACGGTTATAACGGAATTGTTACTGACGGGCTTAAGCCCCTATAGTTAAAACCCGAGCGTTGATACACAAGCGTTACCTGATCCGGAGCCGAGCTCTGCCAGCGGATCAGGTGCACGAGTCATTTACTGGCAGAGGCGGGGGAACCACAACCGGCAGCGGGGGCTGCCTTGGGGTGAAGTCCGTCAGCAGCAAGCCTCTCCAGCAAATCCTCCCGGGATAGCTCTGTGCAGAAGTTTGCTTACGGCGGACCGGGTCTTTGAACTCTCTGACCCGAATCCGACAGCTAACTTCGCAGGCTTTCCAGAGAGGAAACCTTCTTTTGAGCATGCAGACCTCCAGGGGCCGGCGCCGCGCTGCGGGCCCCTCACCGACCCCCCGGGTTGTGGAAGTCATCTCCGCGGAGCGCCCCCGCGATCCCCACCGTGAAGCCCGCCGCCGGCGCGGCCCCTTCCGGCAGATCACGGAGTTCGCATCGGCGAGCGGTATCGGGCAGAAAGCCGGAATCGCCCTGGCGGCCACCGGCCTCGTCCTGACCGTGACTGTCCCGTCCACCAGCCCCGTGATGGCTACCAGTACCACGGACGTAGTGCCCGCCGTTGCCGCCCAGCCTGCGCAGCAGCCGGAAATCTCCGCCGAAGCGGGAGCCCGCATCGACTTCAGCCGCTCCGCCGTGGTGACCAAGGCGGACCCGGACGGCAAGCTGAAACAGCTCCTGAGCGCCCAGTCTGCCGGCGCCGTCTCCCGCGCCGCCTCTGTCGGCAGCCTGGGGGCACCCTTGGCCAGCCTGACCATGGTCTCCCCGTTCGGTTACCGCGTGAGCCCCATCACCGGAGGCTACGGCGACTTCCACCGCGGCGAAGACTTCGCGGCCCAGTGCGGCACCTCTGTGCTGGCGGCCGCCACCGGTACCGTGACCTTCGTGGGCTGGCACGACTTCGGCGGCGGCAACCGCGTCGTCATTGACCACGGAAACGGACTTGAGACGACCTACAACCACCTCTCCGGCTTCAACGCCCAGGAGGGGCAGACTGTGGGCCGTGGCGACGTCATCGCCTACAGCGGAACCACCGGCGCCTCCACCGGCTGCCACCTCCACTTCGAGGTGCAGGTCAACGGCGAGGTTGTCGATCCCACCGGCTGGCTTTAGCCCGAACTGAGGGTTTGCTCTCGCAACACGCTGACGTCCCGTGACCTTAATGTGACATTGGTTATTAATTCCTGTACCGTCGTACACGCGTCAACTTTTCCGAAGTTGACGCTCTTGAGTGGATTGCCTAACTCTGCCACCGCTCAAGGTCCGTTCGCATTTCATCGTCTGGCAGGGGCGGGGGAACCAATTTTGGCCTTCTGTTTGTGGGAAGGCCTTGGGGTTAAGCCGTAAAAGCTTCCTTGGAAGCGCGCGGCCGGGTGACTCCCATCCGAATCCGACAGCTCACCTCGCAGGCATTGGGAGAGGCTATCCTTCGTGTCTTCACGTCATAATTCTGCGCGCCACCGTGCGCAAACGGTGCGCACCAACCCATTGGGCTCCGTGTCCAAGGCCGTTAGTGCCAATGCGGGGACCATGGGCCGCCAGGCCGCAGTCGTAGCAGCAGCTTCGGGCCTCATTCTGACCATGGGCCTGCCAGCCACGGCAGCGGACACCACCGCTGGTATTTCGGCCTCCACCGAGTCCGGAGCGCAGAACGCCGCCGTCATGGCCGCTCCCACCGCCACGGTTTCCTTCGAGCGTCCGGTGGTCAAGACCACCGCTGCTCCGGAGATCGAGCCGGTCCAGGTGCAGTCCACCTCGGAGGAAGAGGAGTCCACCACGGACTCCGCCGCTGAGACTGCATCAAGCGCAGTTGCCGGCGCTTCCACCTCCGGCATCGCCGGTATCGCCTACACCGGCATTGGCCGCCCGTACGTCTGGGGCGGCACCTCTCCCAATGGCTGGGACTGCTCGGGCTTCACGCAGTGGGTCTACGCCCAGGCCGGCATCAGCATCCCCCGCGTCAACGCATGGTCCATCATGACCCCCACCGCCGCCCCCAAGCCGGGCGATCTGGTGGTGCAGAACGGTGGTGCCCACGTGGGCATCTACGTTGGCAACGGCATGATGGTCAGCGCACTGAACCCCAGCCAGGGCACCTTGTTGCACGCCGTAGCCGCCACCGGCTCCTCGGTGTACTACACGCTCAACCCGTAGTTTCAGGAGGGCCTGCCCGCAGGCCCGGTTCAAACACGTATTTCGCCAATCAGCACATCCCCGTTTGGGAGGTGCCGGGGTACCCCCAAGATCCCGGCGCGCCCAGCCCCTGGGCTGTTAATAGCGGTCTTGAGGAAATCGAAAGAGAGAACATGACTACTCGTGCTACCGCACGGCACCGCGCCGAGGTCACCAAGACCAACTCGCTTGCTGTCATTGCCAAGACCGTGGGCGACAATGCCGGCGGCATGGGCCGCCAGGCCGCAGTCATCGCTGCCGCCTCCGGCCTTGTCCTGACCAGCGGCGTCGCAGCCAACGCTGCGGACTCCAATGTCCAGCGGGATTCGGCCCCGGCTTCGGCCCTGACGGTCGAGTCCGCTGTGGATGCGCCCATTTCGGCGGCGTCCACCATCTCCATCAGCTTCGAAAAGCCGGCCATCACCACCGAAGCTGCTCCCGTTGTGGAGGAAGAGCCCGTTGTCGAGGTGCAGGAAGCCGAGCCGGCTCCCGAGCCCGAGGCAGCAGCGCCGGTGACGGCCACGGTGACGGCTTCCGCGCCGGCGGCCCCGAAGGCTTCCGCCAGCGGCAAGGGTGCAGCCATCCTCTCCGCTGCATACGCCCAGCTTGGTGTTAGCCAGGACTGCACCATGCTGGTGACCAACTCCCTGGCCGCCGTGGGCATCAACTTCCATGACTGGCCTGCCGGCTACCTCTCCCTGGGCCGCACGGTCAGCGCAGCCGAAGCGCAGCCCGGTGACCTCATTTACTACGCCGACGGCGGCGCGGGCGTAGCCCACATCGCTGTTTACGCCGGCAACGGCCAGGCAGTGCACGGCGGCTACAACGGCAACCAGACCGTGGTCTTCAGCGCGAACGTTGGCTCCGGCCCCGTCTTCATCCGCGTCGACTAGCATCGGCCTCGGCCGGCGACACCGGCAGCCGACAGCTCACCAAAAGCCCTCCCCCTCACTGGGGAGGGCTTTTGCGTGCCCGCATTTCCGTGCCGGATTAGCTGATGACGCAAATCTTTGTTTACTCTGGTGGTGTCGATCCATAGCCCGGACATGCCGAGGGCAGCCGGCCCTCGTGCCCCTGACGGGTGCGGCCGTGAAGAGGTACGTGCATGCGCACTCTCGTTCTGAATGCTGGATATGAACCGCTGGCGGTCATCACTTTCCGCCGGGCGCTGGTGCTTGTGCTCACAGGCAAGGCAAGCGTGGTGGCCGAAGGGGACGACCCCGTCGTGGGGCCGCAGGAAATCCTGGGCCGCCCGTCCGTGATCCTCCTCAACCGCTACATCCGGCCCCGGTATAACCAGTCCACCGCCGTCAGCCGGCGCGGAGTGCTGCGCCGGGACGGCCACCGTTGCGCGTACTGCGGCAAGGCGGCCCACACCATCGACCACGTTCAGCCCAAGTCACGCGGCGGCGCCGATTCCTGGGAGAACCTGGTGGCTGCGTGCCTGCGCTGCAACAACGCCAAGGGGGACCACACCCCCGCGGAGATGGGGTGGAAGCTGCGGTTCGTTCCCGAGCCCCCCCATGGGACCATCTGGCAGATTAAGGAACTCGAGAAGCCTGCGCCCGACTGGGATCCCTTCCTCCTTCCCGAACGCGCTGCCTGACACTTTCGGCACCGCCGTGCTGCCATTGGCTAGGGTAGGGGAATGGACAACCAGCACGCCTTCGATGCCGTGATCCTGGCCGGCGGGCGCTCCTCCCGTCTGGGTGGGACGCCCAAGCAATCGTTGGTTTACGACGGCGGCACCCTCCTTGAGCGCGCGCTGCAGGCTGCGGCAGGGGCTTCGCGCAGGGCAGTGGTGGGCCCGGACCCGGGGATGCTGCCGCCCGGCGTCCTGTGCTGCCGCGAAGATCCTCCCTTCGCAGGTCCGGCGGCCGCGATCGGGGCTGGATTGGCGGCCCTTGCCGATGACCCGGCCCTGGCGCCGGCAGCCTTTACCCTGGTCCTCGCCTGCGACATGCCGCACGCTGAAGCCGCCGTCGTGTGCCTTCTCGCGGAACTTGCCGCGCCGGCGGAGGTCCCCGACGGCGTGGTCGCCGCCACCAGGGACGGCAGGATGCAGCCCTTGGCAGGTTTTTATCGCACGGCTGCGCTACAAAACGCGGTGGACGCCCTGTCGGCCGAAGGGGCGCTAACCAACGCGTCGGTGCGCTCGCTGCTTGCTAGTCTGGACCTGCAGCTTGTCACCGTCCCCGCCGGGTCCACCACTGATGTGGACACTTGGGATGATGCCGCCGCACTAGGAATTGCCGCCGGTCCCGGCCCACAGCCCGGGACCGGCGCGGCAGCAGACAACTTGGGAGGCAGTCCGTGAAAAGCCAGGAAGAAACCCTCGAGGAATGGTGCAGGTCCCTGCTCCAGGCCTATGAACTGGAGGATGTCCAGGTGGACATCAACGCCATCCTGAGCCTTGCCGGAGTCGCGGCCCACTCGGTGGTGCGCCCGGCAGCGCCCCTCACCACATTCATCGCCGGACTGGCCGCGGGCCTCGCCACCAGTGAGGGCCGCATCGTGGATGCCGCCGCGATGGAATCCGCCCTGTCCGTGGCCAAGAAGCTGGCAGCCGCCTACGATGCCGAAGCGCCGGAGACTCCCGGAGAATGACCGGGGAAACCCAGGGGGAAACGGCGGACCACGGACACCACCACGCGGCACACACATGGGCCGAAGCGCGGCAGGCCGCCTTCGACGCGGCCGGGCCCATCCCCGCAGGACCCGTCGCGCTTGAACTGGCGCTGGGCCGGCGGCTGGACCGGGACGTCGTGGCGCTGCAGGACATGCCCCACTACGCGTCATCCGCCATGGACGGCTGGGCAGTCAACGGCACCGGACCTTGGATCACCACCGAGCCGGGCACCCGGCTGGTTCCGCACCAAGCCAGCCCGATCGCCACGGGCGGGCTCATCCCGCCCGGCGCCAAGGCCGTGCTCCGCACCGAAAGCGCGGTCCTGGCCAAGGACGAGGACGGTCTGCCCATCCTTACCGCCGGCGGCAGCGCCCGGCCGGGGGAGCCGCGGACCGGCCAGCACGTCCGCAAGGCCGGCGAGGAAGCCCAGGAAGGGGACGTCCTGGTCAAAGCCGGCGTGGTCCTGAACCCGGCCCACCTGGCACTGGCCGCCCTGGCCGGCTATGACGAACTGCAGGTCCAGGGCAAACCCGTGGTCCGGCTCATCCTCACCGGTTCAGAGGTGGTGGAGCACGGCGTTCCCGAGCCGGGCACGGTCCGCGACACTTTCGGCCCCCAGCTCCCTGCCGTGGTGGAGATGCTCGGCGGCATCCCGGGCGGACGGCAGCGGATCGGCGACTCGTATGAGGAGTGGCTGGCCGCCCTGGAGGACGTTGTCCCGGAGGCGCCGGGCGCGCCCGGGCTGCCGGCCGACGTCGTCATCACCACTGGCGGCACCGGCCGCTCCGGCACCGACCACCTCCGCCGGGCCGTAGCCGAGCTTGGTGGCCGCCTGGTCATTGACGGCGTTGCGATGCGGCCGGGACACCCGGCCGTGCTGGCGGAGCTGCAGGACGGCCGGTTTGTGATTGGCCTTCCCGGCAACCCCCTCGCCGCCATGATGGCGCTGTCCACCGTGGGCGCGCCGCTGCTGGCAGCCTTGGGACACGGCACGCTGCCGGAGGTGCAGGAAGTTCCCTGCGGCACGCTGATCGACCCCGATCCCGGCCGGACCAGGCTGATGCCCTACCGCCTGCTCTACGGGATGGCGTCCCCGGCCCAGCACACCGGGCCGGGGATGATGCGGGGCCTCGCCGCGGCGGACGGCGTCATGGTGGTGCCCCCGCACGGGGTGCAGCTGGGCGAGATGGTGCCGGCCTTCGCGCTGCCCTGGGGCCCGCCCATTCCGGCGGCACCTGACCCGGACGCCAAATCGAAAACCAGGATCCCGAAAGCCAGGACGGCGAAGGACGGCACCGGCAAGGACGCCAAACCCGCCGGCCCCGTGGACTGGAGCGCCCTCCTTGGCTGAGCAGTGCTTACCGGGTGACGGCGGCTCGCCGGCTGCCGGGCGTTTGCCGGCTGGACGGCGCTTGGACCGCGGGCCCTGCCGTTGCCATGATGGAGGCATGAACGGAAGAAACTGGCCATGGGACGCGTGACGCAGCGCCGCAAGGTGCATAAATACGTCTTGGACGGCAGCCCTCAAGCCCTGGAGTTCCCGGTCCGGCACCGCGAAGATGTGCTGGCTGTCGAAGAGCCGCTGGAGATGCGCCTGGACAGCCTCTCCTACTCCGTGACCATGCGCACCCCGGGAGACGATTTCGACCTCGTGGCCGGCTTCCTGGTGGCCGAGGGCATCATCTGGGAGCCGGAACAACTCGTCTCCCTCCGCTTCTGTGCCGGCGAAGACGAAAACGGGATGCAGACCTTCAACGTGGTGGAGGCCCAGCTCCGGCCGGACGTGCCGCGGCCGGCCACCGGACGGAACGTCTACACCTCCAGCGCCTGCGGCATTTGCGGCACGGACTCCGTGGACGCGGTCCGGAAATCCTCGCACTACAGTCCGGAAGCGGATCCGCTCAGCATCGGCGCGGACGTCCTGGCGTCCCTCCCCGCACTGCTCCGCAAGTCCCAGCGCCTCTTCGACAACACGGGCGGAGTGCACGCTGCCGGACTTTTCCGGATAACGGACGACGGCGGCGCGCAGCTTTTGTGCCTCCGCGAGGACGTGGGGCGCCACAACGCGGTGGACAAGGTGGTGGGCTGGGCCCTCCGGGAAGGGCTGCTCCCGCTGCGCGGGACCGTGCTGCAGGTGTCCGGGCGGGCATCCTTCGAACTGGTGCAGAAGGCGGCCCTCGCCGGGATCCCGGTCCTCTCCGCGGTCAGCGCCCCGTCCAGCCTTGCCGTGGAGCTGGCCGAAGCCAGTGGCATGACGCTGGCAGGCTTCAGCCGGGGCACCAGCCTCAATGTCTACTCCGGGGACGCCCGGGTGCGATTGGCACCTGCCGGTGCGCCGCCGTCGTAATCCCCATCGGCAACACTCTTGAATCCGGGGATCCGCGGATCCGCGCCGGGCAGGGGTGCTGGTGCTTGGTTATCCTCCGGCCAGCCGGTAGATTTTTCCATCGAATGGACATCGCGGTCCCACCCAAGTCTAAAGAGGCCCCTATTGCATGACGACCGACGGATCACGGAAGTCCGGCTGGAGCGGTTCGTCCGCGAACGGATCAACCCTGCGGTCTACACGCGGATGGTGCCGCTGGAACTGAGCAGCTGGGAGGCCCCCGGGGAACCTGTCCCCGCTCTGGAGGCCATGCGGCAGGAATTCCGCCCGCAGGAACACGGTGCTCCGTGGGGCAGGCCGTGGAGCACCACGTGGCTCCGGCTCCAAGGCGAGGTGCCAGAATCCTGGGGCAGCCGCGCGGACACCGCCGTTGAGGTCGTGGTGGACTTGGGCTTCACCCTGGAAGCGCCGGGATTCCAGTGCGAAGGCATCGCCTGGCGTGCGGACGGCACCATCATCAAGGCGATCTCGCCCCGGAACCAGTACATCCCCCTGAAGCTGCTTGGCAGCGGGATGGCCGTGGACTTCTACGTTGAGGCCGCGGCCAACCCGGACGTGGCCGGGGGCTGGACCTTCGCCGCAACCCCCTACGGGGACAAGGCAACCGCCGGAACCGCGCCGCAATACCGGTTCGGGAGGATCGGCATCGCCGAGCTGGACAAGACCGTGTGGGAACTCCAGCAGGATGTGTGGACCCTCGCGGGACTGATGAAGCAGCTGCCGCTGGAGCTGCCCCGGCGGCACCAGATCCTCCGCGCCCTGGAACGCATGATGGACGTCATGGACCCCGACGATGTCGCCGGCACTGCCGCCGCAGGGCGGGAGGAGCTCGCGGATGTCCTGGCCAGCCCGGCCTACGCGTCGGCGCATCAGCTGGTGGCCACCGGGCACGCCCACATCGACTCTGCCTGGCTTTGGCCGGTCCGCGAAACCGTCCGCAAATGCGCCCGGACGTTCTCCAACGTGGTGGCGCTGATGGACGAGGACCCGGACTTCGTGTTTTCCTGCTCGTCAGCCCAGCAGTTTGCATGGATCAAGGAGTACTACCCGGAGCTGTTCACGCGGATCCGTGAAAAGGTCCGCTCGGGCCAGTTCGTGCCCGTCGGCGGCATGTGGGTGGAATCGGACACCAACATGCCCGGTGGGGAGGCGATGGCGCGCCAATTCGTGGAGGGCAAGGGTTTCTTCCTGTCCGAATTCGGCATTGAGTGCCGGGAGGCCTGGCTGCCGGACTCCTTCGGCTACTCCGGGGCGCTGCCGCAGATCGTGAAATCCGCCGGCAGCCGCTGGTTCCTCACGCAAAAGATCTCGTGGAACCAAACCAACCGGATGCCGCACCACACGTTCAACTGGGAGGGCATCGACGGCACCCGGCTCTTCACGCACTTCCCGCCCGTGGACACGTACAACGCCGAACTCAGCGCCCGCGAGTTGGCGCACGCCGAACGTAACTACCGGGACCACGGCCATGGCAGCGTGTCGCTGGTGCCGTTCGGCTATGGCGACGGCGGCGGCGGACCCACGCGCGAAATGCTCGCCGCCGCACGGCGCAGTGCAGACCTTGAAGGCTCTCCAAAGGTACGGATCGGTTCGGCCGAGAGCTTCTTTCGCCAGGCGGAGGAGGACTACCAGGTGCTGCCCGTCTGGGTGGGCGAAATGTACCTTGAGCTCCACCGCGGCACCTACACCAGCCAGGCGCGCACCAAGCAGGGCAACCGGCGCGGCGAACACCTGCTGCGCGAGGCCGAACTGTGGTGTGCCACGGCGGCCGTCCGCGCTGGCTTTGCCTATCCTGCAGCCGAGCTGAAGCGGCTCTGGCAACTGGTCCTCCTCCACCAGTTCCACGACATCCTGCCGGGCAGCTCCATCGCCTGGGTGCACCGTGACGCCGAACGCAACTACCAGGCCATCGCCGCGGACCTCGAGGCCCTGATTGGCCAAGCCGTGGCTGCGATGCTGGGGCCCGGCAACACTACATTCCTGCTGAACGCGGCCCCGCATGCCCGCGACGGCGTTGCCGCGCTGGGCGCCGCGGTGCCTGCCACGGCGGCAGCAGCGGCCACGGTCAGCGCGGCCGCCGCCCCCCAGCTGGGCGGCTATGTCCTGGACAATGGCGTGATCCGGGCCGTGATCGATGCCGACGGCCTGCTGGTGTCCCTGACGGACTACGCCAGCGGCCGCGAAGCCATCGCGCCGCGGGAGCGCGGCAACCTGCTGGAACTGCACCGGGATACCCCCAACGAATGGGACGCCTGGGACATCGACGCGTTCTACCGCCGCAACGTCACGGCGCTGGTCGCCGCAGAGTCCGTCAGCGTGGCGGAGGACGGGTCATCCGTGCGGGTGGTCCGGACCGTGGGAGCATCGGCCATCACCCAGCTGATCACGCTGGCACCGGGCAGTCCCTCCCTGGCCATCACCACTTCGGTCGACTGGCACGAACGGGAAAAATTGCTCAAACTCGGCTTCCCGCTGGACGTCCGGGCGGACCGGTCGGCTGCGGAAACGCAGTTCGGCCACGTCCTGCGCCCCACGCACACCAATACCTCGTGGGAAGCAGCGAAGTTCGAAATCTGCGCCCACCGCTGGATCCACGTGGGCGAGCCGGGCTACGGCGTGGCCATTTCAAATGCTTCCACGTACGGCCACGACGTCACCAGGGCCATCAGGGAGCACGACGGCGGCACCACCACCAACGTGCGCCTCTCGCTGCTGCGTGCTCCCAAGTTCCCGGACCCGGGGGCCGACCGCGGACAGCATGAGCTCACCGTCACCATCCGGCCGGGGGCCGGCATCGCCGATGCGGTCCAGGAGGGCTACCGCACCAACCTGGCGCGACGGCTGGTGCGGGGTGCGGCGCCCGTGGAACCGCTTGTGGCCGTCTCCAGCCCGGCGCTGGTGGTTGAAGCGGTCAAGCTGGCCGAGGACGGGTCAGGGGACGTCATCGTCCGGCTCTACGAATCGTTGGGCGGACGCGCCCGGGGCACGGTCACGGCAAACTTCCCGGCCAAGGGAGTCCGGACGGTGGACCTGCTGGAGCGGGACATCGCGGTGCCCGGCATGGAGGTGCTGGAAGGTGCCGGCGCACTGGGGAGTATCGCCGGCGGAGCGGTGGCGGCGGACCTGACGGTGCGGCCGTTCCAGCTGGTGACGCTGCGCTTTGCGCGGTAACCGCAGCCAAGAAAGAGGATCCGCCTGAGAACAGAGGCTTGTTCGCAGGTACGTGCCGTCAAGGTCCGGATCTGCGAACAAGCCTCGGATTCGGGGGAGGCCGTGAATCCTGCCGTTAAAAAAGGCTGAGTGGGGGCGGTCCCCAACGGCCGCCACCACTCATCCCCCCAATTGTGCGAAAGCATGCGGGGCCACCCCGGCGTCCAAGAATTTCTCCCCGTTCGCAAGACGCCATTTGCCCCGCTTTCACACATTCATGATTGAATCACATTCTAATGATTTTGTGAAAGTACTTGGGGTTACTTTTCAGTAGATTTCCTGGCCACGGCTTGGCGCGTGTTCAGGACCTTCGCCACCCAGATCAAAGCGAGCCCCACCACGTAGCAAAGCACCGCGGTGTAGTTCACCAGGTATTTGAGCTGGCTGAGTTCCGGCGGCACCACCGGGAACAGCAGGGTCAGGGCGATGGCTACCCCTCCGGTGCCCAGCAGGAAGGCAGCGACCCGGACCAGGACGGGCAGGCGGCTGCGGACGGCGCGCACCATGGCAGGCAACAGCACCAGGGATACGTAGGCGGGGTACGCCCGGCCGGCAGCGCCGTAATACTCCACCAGCACGGCGTTGCGTTGATCCTTGTGGGCCTGCGCCACCATTCCGGCGGAGGATCCCGCCGTGTCCATCAGGAGGAACACCGCCACCAGCACCAGCGAAACCGCCAGGAGGACCAGCATGCCCACGCGCCCGGTAATCAACCGGTAGGCATCCTGGGCCCCGAAGCCCCGGGTCACCCGGATTCCCACGAAGTAGATGGCCGCGAAGATGATGAAGCGCAGCAGCAGGTTGCTGTAGTTCATGCCGCCGAGGGCCTGGTCGATGGCTACGTACGGGTCATGGATGCTCAGCAGGGTGGCCAGCGTCATCAGGAAGAAGATATAGAACAGCGAACGGTTCTGCCCGCGGAGCGCGCTGGGCACGCGTGCGGCGGCGACCATGCCGCACGTGGCCAGTGTTGCCCACTGAATGAATTCGATCATCCCAGGTTCTCCCATATCTGTTCCGTCTGCGCGGTGTCATGCTCCTGCCGGCGCAGGACCTTGCCGAGTGCCTGCAGCCGTTCCCCGGCGAGGGCGGTGAGGTCGCCGTCGGACATCGCGTCCACGGCCGCCTGTCGGGCATCCGGCGGCCAGCCCGCCTCGGCCTCCGTTACCAGGCCGGTCGCCACCAGCCCGCCGGCCGGTCCCACCCCCGCTGCCAGGGACGTGGCAACGGCCAGTTCCGGCGACAGCCGGTTCGCGGTGAGCTGGGCGGAAAAGTTCTGGGGCGCGACGCCCGTGGCGGCGGACACGCGGTGCCGTAATTCGCCGTCGTCAATGGCATCCACCCAGTTCCGCACCGAGGTGGCGTGCGGGGCGGGCGTGAGCGACGGTGGTCCCGCCGAGCCGTGCGGGCCGGCGGCCTGCGCGGTGTTCTCCGCCGTGGTCTCTGCGGTGCGGGCCAGCACGGCGCGAAGGAGGTCAGGAGTGGAGACCTGGCTGACCAGCTCACCGTGCGTCGGCGGCTGCGGCGGCCCGGCCAGGCTGCGGTAGGCGTCAAACCCGGCCAGCGCCGCCACGGGATTCAGGCCATAGGCGCGACTGATGGCCACGACGGTTGTCTCCGCCACCTTGCCGCGCACCAGCTGCTGGGCGAGGGTGGTCCGTTTGATCCCGGAAACCCGGCAGATGTCCGCCGTGCTCGTATCGGGGGCAATGCCCTGCAGCCAGCGCTGGAAGGCCTTGGCGGGTACGGGCATGGAGGGCTTCCTGGACGACTGGTGGGTGCAATGATTTTACCGCGTCACGGCTTCGACGATTTTACCCCCACGGGTGTTTCGACTATTCTTAATTGCTGAGCCCGTTGGTCCGTACACCCCCCAAGTCCGGACCAGCGGGCTCTTTCACGTCTGCGGCCCGGACGTCCGCTCCCCGCTGCGAGCACCCCTTGCCCGGCACTGTCCCGCGGACCCGGCCGGACGACATCAATGAAGGAACAGACCCATGACAGCGACGCTCGTAGCCAAGGACATCTCCGGCGGGCATGACCACCGGCAGCTGTTTTCGAACCTTTCCCTGACGGTTGCGCCCGGGGACGTCGTGGGTGTGGTGGGCGCCAACGGCGCCGGGAAATCAACCCTGCTGCGCATCCTCGCGGGTGTGGACCAGCCCCAGGCTGGAACCGTCAGCCTGGCGCCCTCGGATGCCTTCGTGGGCTGGCTTCCGCAGGAACACGAACGGACCGCGGGCGAGACAGTGACCGGCTACATCGCCCGGCGCACCGGCTGCGCGCAGGCCACGGTGGAGATGGAAACCACCGCCGAGGCGCTGGGCAGCGGGGCACCGGGCGCAGACGATGATTACTCCCGCGCGTTTGACCGCTGGATGGCCTCCGGCGCCGCCGACCTGGAGGAGCGGATACCCGCCGTCCTGGCGGACCTTGGCCTTGACACCGGCGCCGATGCAGAGATGACGGGGCTTTCGGGCGGGCAGGCCGCGCGTGTGGCGCTCGCGGCACTCCTGCTCAGCCGGTTCGACGTGGTGCTGCTCGACGAGCCCACCAACGATCTTGACCTGGCGGGGCTGGCCAAACTGGAGGACTTCGTCAAGGGACTCCGCGGAGGCGTGGTGTTGGTTAGCCACGACCGTGAATTCCTGGCCCGCTGCGTCACCACCGTGGTGGAGTTGGACCTCGCCCAGAATGCCGTGGGAGTTTACGACGGCGGCTACGACGCCTTCCTCGAAGAGCGCGCCGTGGCGCGTCGGCACGCACGCGAAAAATATGAGGAGTTCGCCGCCACCAAGGCGGACCTGGTCTCGCGTGCCAGGACCCAGCGCGAATGGAGCTCCCAGGGCGTCCGGAACGCGATGAAGAAAAACCCGGACAACGATAAAATCCGCCGGGCCGCCAGCACCGAGTCCTCGGAGAAGCAGGCCCAGAAGGTCCGGCAGATGGAGTCCCGCATCGCCCGCCTCGACGCGGTGGAAGAGCCCCGCAAGGAATGGCAGCTTCAGTTCTCCATCGGCCAGGCGCCCCGGTCCAGCTCCGTGGTGGCAACACTCCGCGATGCCGTGGTGCGGCAGGGCGGCTTCACCCTGGGCCCGGTCAACCTGCAGTTGAATGCTGGCGACCGGATCGGCATCACCGGTCCCAATGGGGCCGGCAAGTCCACCCTGCTCCGGCTGCTCCTGGGCGCGACTGCACCCGATTCGGGCAGCGCAGCCATGGGAGCGTCGGTGGCCATCGGCGAAATCGACCAGGCACGAAACCTGTTGGCCGGCGACGAAAGGCTTGCGGACGCCGTCGGAAATGTCCTGGTGGACCTGACACCCGCGGAAGTCCGCACACTGCTGGCCAAATTCGGACTCAAGGCGGACCACACGGAACGGGCGGTGGACTCGCTCTCGCCCGGCGAGCGGACCCGGGCCGCACTGGCCTTGCTGCAGGCCCGCGGGGTCAACGTGCTGGTCCTGGACGAACCCACCAACCACCTTGACCTGCCCGCCATCGAACAGCTCGAGGAGGCGCTGGAAAGCTATGATGGCGCGCTCCTGCTGGTGACGCACGACCGCCGCCTGCTGGAGAACGTCCGCCTGGATGTACGTTGGGCAGTGGACAACGGACAAGTAACGGAGCAGCAGCAATGAGCATGGACCGCGTCGCCTGGCATTCGCTTTACAACATCAGCACCGCGAAGAGCCGCTCCCGGCCGTTCTCGAAGGCAACACTCAAGCGCGTCCTCGGTTTCGCCCGGCCGCACCGCGGCAAGCTGCTCGCCTTCGTCGCCCTCTCCGTGGTCATGGCGTTTCTCGCCGTGGCCACCCCGGTGCTCGCCGGACAGGTGGTGGACGCAATCGTGGCCAAGGCCCCGGCCGGCGAGGTGGTCCGCCTGGCCGTGCTGATCGCCGTCGTGGCCGTCGCCGAGGCCGGGCTGGGCCTGGTGAGCCGCTGGCTGTCCTCCACCATCGGCGAGGGCGTCATCGTGGACCTGCGGACCCGGGTGTTCGACCACGTCCAGAAGATGCCCATCGCGTTCTTCACGCGAACCCGCACCGGGGCGCTGGTCAGCCGCCTGAACAACGACGTCATCGGCGCCCAGTCGGCGTTTGCCGGCACGCTCTCCGGCGTGGTGAGCAATGTGGTGGCACTGGTCCTCACCCTGGTGGTCATGCTGGGAACGTCCTGGCAGGTGACCGTGCTGGCCATGGTCCTGCTGCCCGTGTTCCTTGTTCCGGCGCGCCGGATGGGGTCCCGGCTGGCGGACCTGCGCCGCGAGGCCGCCGAGCACAACGCCACCATGGGCACCCAGATGACCGAACGGTTCTCCGCCCCCGGCGCCACCCTGGTCAAGCTGTTTGGCCGGCCAGCGGACGAATCCCGCGAGTTCGCGGTGCGGGCCGGCCGGGTCCGCGACATCGGCGTCCGCACCGCGATGCTGCAGTTCACGTTCGTCACCGCCCTGACCCTGGTGTCTGCGCTGGCCCTGGCCCTGGTGTATGGGCTGGGCGGCTGGTATGCGATCACTGGCCAGCTGGCGGCTGGCGACGTGGTGGTCCTCGCGCTCCTGCTGACCCGCCTGTATGCCCCGCTCACCGCGCTGTCCAACGCCCGGGTGGAAATCATGAGCGCCCTGGTCAGCTTTGAACGGGTCTTCGAAATCCTGGACCTCAGGCCGCTGATCCAGCAGAAGCCGGACGCCGTGGCGGTCCCCGCCGGACCCGTCTCCGTGGAGTTCGACGACGTCCGGTTCGCCTACCCCTCCGCGGACAAGGTCTCGCTGGCCTCCCTCGAGGAAGTATCCACCCTGGATACCCGCGGCGGCGAGGAAGTGCTGCACGGCATCAGCTTCCGGGTGGAACCAGGCCAGACCGTCGCCCTCGTGGGTTCCTCCGGGGCGGGCAAGTCCACCATCGCGCAGCTGCTCGCCCGCCTCTACGACGTGGATTCGGGGGCCGTGCGCCTGGGCGGGTCCGTGCCGGGAACGGGCCTGGACCTCCGGGACACTACCTTCGATTCCCTGCGCGACACCCTGGGTATGGTGACCCAGGACGGGCACCTGTTCCACGAAACCATCGCCTCCAACCTGCGCCTCGCCCGGCCGGACGCCACCGAGGCCGACATGTGGGAGGCCATCCGGCAGGCCCGCCTGGAATCCATGATCCGGTCCCTGCCGGACGGGCTGGAAACCGTGGTGGGGGAGCGCGGCTACCGGCTCTCCGGCGGCGAGCGGCAGCGGCTCACGATTGCCCGGCTGCTGGTGGCCCAGCCGCGGGTGGTCATCCTGGACGAGGCAACGGCAGCCCTGGACTCCACGAACGAGGCCGCCGTGCAGGCCGCCCTCGGTGCTGCGCTGGAAGGACGGACGGCGCTGGTGATTGCCCACCGGCTGTCCACGGTGCGGGCAGCCGACGCCATCCTGGTGGTGGAAGACGGCAGGATCGTAGAGCAGGGCACGCACACCGAACTCCTCGCCGCGGACGGACGCTACGCGGAGCTGTACCGGACGCAGTTCGCCGAAGCCGCCGCAGTGGCGGAGGAAGCGGTGCCGGAGCTGTAGGGGACGGGCGGCCTACGGTTTACTGAGCCCGGGCAGGATATGGTCCGTGAGCAGCGGCGCCAGATCCTGTGTGGGCGGGGCTGCCGGGTCCAGCCAGCGGATCTCCTCGATCTCGGCCGACGGGTGGGCCGTCCAGGTTCCCGGGGCCCTGAAGACCGTAGCCTCGATGTCCGTTGCGGCCTCGTTGGCGGCGTCCGCGATCCACACGCCCATCAGGTCCAAAGCTGCAGGGTCCACGATGATCCCCACCTCCTCTGCCAGCTCCCGCGCCGCGGCTTGGGCTGCCGACTCCCCGGCTTCAGGCTTGCCGCCGGGGTGCATGAACATCCCGGTCCCGCGTTTGCGGACGGTCAGCAGCCGGCCGGCATCGTCGAAGACGCAGACGGCGGAGACAACGATCCGATCCTTCACGCGTCTTTCGTTCGGGTGAGGCGGGATGTGAGCAGCAGGTCCTTCCGCGGACCCGTCACATCCCAGTGGTAGCCGAAGCTGTAGCCGCCCCCGAAGATATACGTCACACGGTATGTATCGGGATCGCACCAGTGACGGTCCAGATTGGCCTCCGCGGAGAAGCTCATCCGGTGGAAGGGGCGGCCGTCCGGAAAGAACACGTCCAGTGCGTCCGGGCGCCCGGCCGGGCGCAGAAGATACTCGCGGAAGGCGGGCCCTACGAAAGAAGGCCAGCGCACGGTGCCTTCCTCGCGCAGGGAGAGGCCGCCGTCGGCCGTGGAAACAAAACGGACGACGCCGGAGAAGGTTCCGCGGGTGCCCAGCGACCGGTCCAGCAGGTCCCGGTCCACGCTCCATGTACCGGGTCCGGGATCGCCGGGGCCCAGCAGGTAGGCGCGGAGGTCAAACTCCGGGGAGGGAAGGTTCAAGTGCCCTCGATTGGAATCGAACCAACGACACCGGCTTTAGGAGAGCCGTGCTCTATCCACTGAGCTACGAGGGCGGGCGTCCGAAGGATCGGCGGGGCCGGTCCGGGCGGACACGGATACAAGCATACAAGGTACGGGCACGTACTACGCTCAAGGCATGAGTCCAGCCCCGCAGGCCGCCTCCGCGGTGGTACTGATTCCCGATACTGCATCAACCCGCCAATACATCGGCGGCTGGGCCGTGCTGAGCGTGCTCCAGTACTTCGCGGCCGAAGCGGCGGCGATCGGCGCCTGGGCAGGGCCCGGACCCTACGACCTGAGGACGGGCTACATCAGCGACCTGGGTGCGCTGCACTGCGGGATCTTCGACGGGCGCGAGGTCTGCTCGCCGCTCAACTGGCTGATGAACGCCTCGTTCGTGGTCCAGGGCCTGGGCATGGTGGTGGGCGCCCTCCTGCTCAGCTCGGCCCTGCTGTGCGTGGCTGCGCGGTCAGACCTTCGCGTCCGTCCCGGCACCCGGAAGCCGTGGCTGGCGGCGCTGTGGGTCCGGCTGCTGACCGGACTGGCAGGGGCGGGAACGGTGATCGTCGGCCTGGTCCCGGAGGATGCGGGATCCGGCTGGCACCTGGCGGGCGCGGTCATGTACTTCCTTGCGGGTGCTGCGGCCCTGGTGGTCCTGGGGCTTCTGTGGCTGCGCAAGACGCCCATGGCCTGGTTCATCCTGGCCTGCGGTGCCGTGTCCCTGGCCGCGCTGGCCACCGGCGGGCTCACCGGAATGGCGGTCCCTGAGCCGGGCACGCTGGAACGGCTGATGGGCTACCCCGTGACCGTGGGCATGGCCACGGCGGGCCTGGTCATCGCCCGCCGGGTGTACCGCCACCGGAAGGAACTCCGGGCCGCATCGATTGCTGCCTAAAGGTCGTTCAGGCTGCTCAAAAGACCATTACGGAGCACTCGATGGTGGGTCCGGTCAGCGGATTGCCTTCTTCGTACTCCTGCTCAGCACTGCTGCCACGCCCCCGGCCAGGAGGCTCAGCACCAGCAGCACCCAGCCGGCAACCGTCAGGCCTGAGGCCAAAGCCACCTGGCCGGCGTCCGGCGCCGCCGAGGCCATCATCGCGTCGATGGCGGCATTGCCCCAGAGCCGGGCCACCACGAACAGCAGCGGAACCGCCCACAGCGCCCAGCGCAGGGCCTTGCGGGTCACGCTGGTGCCGATCAGGAGCAGCCACGTGAAGCCGAAGATCAGCGGGAAAAGCGTGCCTGCGGTCTTGTGGACGTAGTTGAGCTGGCCACGGGCGTCGCCGTCCATGGCACTCTGCAGCTGCGAGATGTAGGCCGGGTCGAAGCCACCCACCTGCGAATCGGGCATGGCCAGTCCGCCGGACAGATCCGTGAGCTGGTTCAAGGTGAGCAGGTGCAGGTACCAGAACAGGAACAGGCTGGCCACCACCCCGGCGATCAGGATCAGGTTGCTGTTGTTCTGCGCCTTCTCCGGCGTGCGGGCCGTGGTGGGATTGATCACCGGGGGCAGGTGGTGCTGTGGAACAGCTGCCTTGGAGCCGTGCTTCTTGATGCGCTGGGCAGGGGTTTTTGCCATGGCACCATTATCGCGCCCCATAAACTGAAGCCATGACCATTGGCAGGCACAGCGCTGTTCAACTTGACCCTTCCCTGGACGACTACCAGCTGGCCGCGGCTCTGGTCCGCGAGGCCGGACAGCTGGCGCTCCTGATGCGGATGGCGGGCCTGCAGTCGCAGCAGAAGACCTCCGTGTCGGATGTTGTGACCGCGGCGGACCACGCCGCCGAGGCCTATGTGCTGGAGCAGCTGCAGCGTTGCCGGCCGGATGATGGCATCGTCGGCGAAGAGGGCGCCTCGGTGGCCGGGACCAGCGGCCGCACCTGGGTGATCGATCCGGTGGACGGCACGTACAACTTCCTGCACGGAGCCACCTACTGGTGTTCCGCAATTGCCCTCAAGGACACCTCCGACGTGCTGCTCGGTGCCATCTACCAGCCGGAGGAAGACAAGCTGTGGCTGGGCGGCCAGGGGCACCCTTCTTCCCTCAACGGGGAGAAGATCACCGCCTTCCGCGACAACGGGGGAGAACGCAACGCCGCACCCCTCGCGGACCTTGGCGCGGCCACCTACATTCACCCCACCTGGCTGATGGACCCGCTGTGCGCCATGCCATGGCATTCAGCGGCAACATCTGCTGCGGCGCTCCGGATGCTGGGTTCCGGCTCCTGTGACCTGGGCCGCGTTGCGGACGGGCAGCTGGGGTGCTGGTTCCAGCACAGCTGCCCGGAATGGGACTGGCTGCCGGGCAAGGCCATCGTGCGGGCGGCCGGAGGCGCGGTGGACACCGTCACGGTGAACGGCCTGGAGTGGTTCATGGCAGGTGGAACGACGGCGGTGCGCGGCCTGCGTGCCGCCCTGGAGTCCGCTTCGGTGCAGTAATCCACAGGCCGGGGCCGGCTGTCGTTCCCAACGCCTAGACTTGTAGGCACCATGGATATGTTGTTTGACCCGTACTCTGACGGACCGTTTAAGGCCGCTCCCGCAGCGGCTGCCCGCGCTGCAGCAAGCACCGAAGGGGTGGCCACGGCGGCAGGACCCGGCGGGTCGGAGCACCATGGGTCGCCGCACCATCGATCCCCGCGGCCGGACGCCGCGCAGCTCCTGGAGGGCCTGAATCCGCAGCAGGAGGAAGCGGTCAAACATGCCGGTTCCGCGCTCCTGATCGTGGCCGGCGCCGGATCCGGCAAGACCCGCGTCCTCAGTAACCGGATCGCCTACCTGATCGCGACCGGCCGCGCCCACCACGGCGAAGTCCTGGCCATTACCTTCACCAATAAAGCGGCCGCTGAGATGCGCGAGCGCATCGAGGCCCTGGTGGGCGGGCGCGCGAAAATCATGTGGATCTCGACGTTCCACTCCTCCTGCGTGCGGATCCTGCGCCAGGAAGCTGCCAACGTGGGGCTGAAGTCCAACTTCTCCATCTACGATGCCGCGGATTCCCTCCGCCTGGTCATCCAGGTGGCCAAGGCCCTGGACCTGGATCCGAAGCGGTTCGCCCCCAAGGCCATCCAGCACAAGATTTCAGCGCTCAAGAACGAACTCATTGACGCGGACTCCTACGCGTCCGCCGCCAACTACAACGATCCGTTCGAGCAGGCCGTGGCCGAGGTCTACAAGGGCTACACCCAGCGGCTGCGCCAAGCCAACGCCATGGACTTCGACGACCTTATCGCCGAGACCGTGTACATGTTCCGCGCCTTCCCGGCGCTCGCCGAGTCCTACCGCCGCCGGTTCCGGCACGTGCTTGTGGACGAATACCAGGACACCAACCACGCCCAGTACGCCCTGGTCCGCGAAATCGTGGGGGAGGGCCCCGGGGCATCGGAGCTGACCGTGGTGGGCGACTCGGACCAGTCCATCTACGCGTTCCGCGGCGCGGACATCCGCAACATCGTGGAGTTCGAGAAGGACTACCCGGAGGCCCGCACCATCAAGCTGGAGCAGAACTACCGCTCCACGCAGAACATCCTCAGCGCCGCGAACTCTGTCATCTCCCGCAACCCCAACCGGCCGGAAAAGCGGCTGTGGACGGCCGAGGGCGAGGGGCACAAGATCGTCGGCTATGTCGGCGAGAACGAGCACGACGAAGCACAGTTCATCGCCAAGGAAATCGACCGGCTCCAAGACGAGGACAACCTGCGGCCCGGCGACGTCGCCATCTTCTACCGCACCAACGCCCAGTCCCGCTCCATCGAGGATGTGCTGGTCCGCGTCGGCCTGCCGTACAAGGTAGTGGGCGGCACGCGCTTCTACGAGCGCAAGGAGATCAAGGACGCCCTCGCCTACCTGCGCGTGCTGGTTAACCCGGACGACGACGTCAACCTCCGGCGTGTGCTCAACGAACCAAAGCGTGGCATCGGTGACCGCGCCGAGGGCGCAGTAGCGGCCCTTGCCGAACGTGAGCGGACCTCCTTCATGGCGGCGGCGCGCCGCGCGGACCAAGCCCCCGGTATGGCCACCCGGTCCGTGAACGCCGTGCTGGGGTTCGTGAAGTTGCTCGATGACCTCGCCGAGGTAGCCGAAGGCTCCGGAGCTGCTGCCGCGCTGGAGGCCGTGCTGGAACAGACCGGCTACCTGGCCGCCTTGCGTTCCAGTACAGATCCACAGGATGAGTCGCGCGTCGAAAACCTGGCGGAGCTGGTCGCCGTCGTCCGCGAATACGAACGTGACAACCCCGACGGGTCCCTGGCGGCGTTCCTGGAGCAGGTGTCTCTCGTGGCGGATGCCGACCAGATCCCCGACGCCCCCGGCGCGGACATCGACGCCGCCGTGGCAGAAGCCAAGCGGCTGGGCGTGGTGACGCTGATGACCCTGCATACCGCCAAGGGCCTGGAATTTCCGGTCGTGTTCCTCACCGGCATGGAGCACGGGCTGTTCCCGCACCAGCGCTCGGCAACGGACCCGAAGGAACTTGCCGAAGAGCGTCGCCTGGCCTACGTGGGGCTGACCCGTGCCCGCAAGCGGCTCTACGTCACCCGCTCGGAGGTGCGCAGCCTGTGGGGTCAGAGCCAGTACAACCCTGCCAGCCAGTTCTTGGAGGAAATCCCGGCCGAGCTCCTCGACTGGAAGCGCGAGGGAACATCACGGCAGCCGGCCTGGGGCAACAGCGGCTCCATCGGGTCGGGCCGGTACAGCGGCTCGTTCTGGGGTGCAGGCAGCGCCAGGGGGGTTGCCGCCGATTCGTCCGCCGGATTCAATGCCGACGTCCCTGCCGTTGTGGCCCGAACCCGGGTCCAGCCGCAGAAGGAAATCGTGGCCGTCAGCGTGGGCGACAAGGTCAACCACAACAGCTTCGGGAACGGTACCGTGCTCGCGGTGGAGGGCTCCGGTGACAAGACGGTGGCGAAGGTTAAGTTCAGCGTCGGCGAAAAACGGCTTCTGTTGCGCTACGCCCCGCTGACCAAGCTCGACGCCTGAGAAAGCGGTCAAAAACCGCGGAAATACGCGGTTTTTCTACCGCTCATAGAATAGTGTCCTTACTCACATAAGGGGTACTCTGGGACGGGCCGGTCCCCATAAAGGACTAGAGTTCCCCATGGAGCAATACGCCGCGTGGCTCGTTTCCAACAGGCCTCCGGCGCATGCATTCCGCAGCCCGGTCATCGTCAGCGATGGTGTCCGACTGTATAGAAACTACTTCGACGTAGAAGGACACTAAACCGTGGACCTGTTTGAATACCAGGCGCGCGATATGTTCGAGGCGCACGGTGTACCCGTGCTTGCCGGCATCGTGGCGTACACCCCAGAAGAAGCAAAGGCAGCTGCCGAGAAGATCGGCGGCGTTACTGTCGTTAAGGCACAGGTCAAGGTAGGCGGCCGCGGCAAGGCCGGCGGCGTCAAGGTTGCAAAGTCCGCCGACGAGGCACTTGAGCACTCCACCAATATCCTGGGCATGGACATCAAGGGCCACACCGTCAAAAAGGTGATGATCGCCCAGGGTGCGGACATCGCCGAGGAATACTACTTCTCGGTCCTCCTGGACCGGGCCAACCGCAACTACCTGGCCATGTGCTCGGTTGAGGGCGGGATGGAAATCGAGCAGCTCGCCGTCGAGCGTCCTGAAGCGCTGGCAAAGATCGCCATCGATCCCGCCGTGGGCATCGACCAGGCCAAAGCTGACGAAATCGTCGCAGCAGCAGGCTTCGCCGAGGAACTGCGCGGCAAGGTGGCCGACGTCATCCTCAAGCTCTGGGACGTTTTCAAGAAGGAAGACGCCACCCTCGTGGAGGTCAACCCGCTGGTCAAGACCGGCGCCGGCGAGATCGTTGCGCTGGACGGCAAGGTCTCCCTCGACGAGAACGCCGAGTTCCGCCACGCCAAGCACGCGCTCCTTGAGGACAAGGACGCCGCCGACCCGCTCGAGGCCAAGGCCAAGGCGCAGGACCTGAACTACGTCAAGCTGGACGGCGAAGTAGGCATTATCGGCAACGGCGCCGGCCTGGTCATGTCCACCCTGGATGTCGTTGCCTACGCAGGCGAGAACCACGGCAACGTCAAGCCCGCCAACTTCCTGGACATCGGCGGCGGAGCATCCGCCGAGGTCATGGCTGCCGGCTTGGACGTTATCCTCGGTGACGAGCAGGTCAAGTCCGTGTTCGTCAACGTCTTCGGCGGCATCACCGCCTGCGACGCCGTCGCCAAGGGCATCGTCGGCGCACTGGCCGAGCTCGGACATACCGCGAACAAGCCGCTGGTCGTCCGCCTTGACGGAAACAACGTCGAGGAAGGCCGCCGCATCCTGAACGAGGCCAACCACCCGCTGGTTACGCTGGCCGCCACCATGGACGAGGGCGCCGACAAGGCCGCCGAGCTCGCCAACGCAGCTAAGTAAAGGGACGCACCATGTCTATTTATCTGAACAAGGACTCCAAGGTCATCGTCCAGGGCATCACCGGCGGCGAAGGCACCAAGCACACCGCCCTGATGCTGAAGGCCGGAACCAACATTGTGGGCGGCGTCAACGCCCGTAAGGCCGGCACCACCGTCCTCCACGGCGACAACGAAATCACCGTTTACGGCACCGTCAAGGAAGCCATGGCCGAAACCGGCGCCGACGTCTCCATCGTCTTCGTACCGCCGGCATTCACCAAGGCTGCCGTTGTCGAAGCCATCGAGGCCGGCATTGGCCTGGTCGTCGTCATCACCGAAGGCGTTCCGGTCCAGGACTCCGCTGAGTTCTGGGCGCTGGCACAGTCCAAGGTCGACGCCGAGGGCAACCAGGTCACCCGCATCATCGGCCCGAACTGCCCCGGCATCATCACCCCGGGCGAGGCGTTGGTGGGCATCACCCCGGCCAACATCACGGGCAAGGGACCCATCGGACTGGTTTCCAAGTCCGGCACCCTGACCTACCAGATGATGTACGAACTGCGCGACCTTGGCTTCTCCACCGCCATCGGCATCGGCGGCGACCCCATCATCGGCACCACACATATCGACGCCTTGGCTGCGTTCGAGGCTGACCCGGAGACGAAGGCGATCGTCATGATCGGCGAAATCGGCGGTGACGCCGAAGAGCGTGCCGCGGACTTCATCAAGGCCAACGTCACCAAGCCGGTTGTCGGCTACGTGGCAGGCTTCACCGCTCCGGAAGGCAAGACGATGGGCCACGCAGGCGCCATCGTGTCCGGTTCTGCCGGTACCGCCCAGGCCAAGAAAGAAGCCCTCGAGGCCGCCGGCGTGAAGGTCGGCAAGACGCCGTCCGAGACCGCCAAGCTCCTGCGCGAGGTTTACGCAGCGCTCTAGCAGCCCGAACCTCCGACGCGGGGTCACATCCGGCCGAAAATCCCTCGGGATCGGCCGGGGGTGGCCCCGCGTTGCTGTTTATGACGTCAGCAGTTCGTCCAGGCGCTCGTAGCCCTCACTCATGCCGCGCTCCATGCCGGACTGCACCATTCCGTCCCGTGCCTCCAGCGTGGGGTAAACAGAATGTCCGCGCAGCCGTGTCCGGCCGTCGCCGAGGTCCTCGAATGTCATGAACTCCAGGCTGACCACGTCAGGGTAGCCGCCGAACTCAAAGGTCTGGATGGCGAAGTCATTCTCGCGGACGGTGTGGAAGATGCCCTTGAACTCATAAGGCACACCCTCGGGTCCGGTGTGCAGGTAGCGGTAGCTGCCGCCGGTCCGGAAATCGTAGTGGTCGACGTCCATTGTGTAGCCCCGCGGACCAAGCCACTGCACAATCAGGTCCGGTTCTTTATGGGCCCGGAACACGTCCGCGACCGGGAAGTCGAACTCGCGCTCGTAGTCGATGAAGGGCTGGCCTTCCGGGACGGTGAGCTTTAAGGGATTGCTCATCAGATTTCCTTTTCCTTGGCGCCGCCATGTCGGGCGCCGGACTGAAGCACGGCATCGAGGCCGCGGAACTGCTCCTCGCGGACCAACCGGTACTGGTCGATCCAGGCGGTGAGTGCTTCCAGCCGTGCGGGGTTCAGGTGGACGGGCCTGCGCTGGGCCTCCCGGGTGCGGGTGACCAGTTGCGCCTGTTCGAGGACCTGGATGTGCTTCGAAACTGCCTGTTTGGAAATTTCGAAAGGTTCCGCCAGTTCATTTACGGTGGCCGGGCCCCGGCTCAGCCGGGCGATGATGCTTCGCCTCACGGGATCCGCAAGGGCCAGAAACGCTTCATCGAGCCCATTCTGCCCGGGGTGCGTACGGGTCATGTATTCAACCAACTTGTTTATCAACCTAGGGGTTGTCTAAGTGTATCCCCGCCGCCGCTGGGAGGGAAGGCCCGGAGGAACACTTGGTGAACGGCCAGCGAACAGCAGTCGAAATGGGCGGTTCCCACCTCGGGCCGTCCGGATACTGGATTGATGAACAACTTTACTCGTCGTCAAGTTCTGCGCTCTGCCGGTGTTGTGGTCGCCGCCGGAGCTGCCGGTGCGGCAGCCGCCGGATCCCCCGCCCGTGCCTTGGAGGGAGGGGATGGAACGGCCTTTTCCCACGGCGTTGCCTCCGGGGATCCGCTGCCCGGGAGCGTGCTGTTGTGGACCCGCGTCACCCCGACGGTGGATGCGACGCCGGGCAGCGGCCGCGGGCCGGACCTAACAGTGGCCTGGGAAGTGGCAGCGGACAGCAGCTTCCGTCGGATCGTTTCCAGGGGTTCCTCGCCCACCGGTCCCGGGCGGGACCACACGGTCAAGGCCGTCGCGGACCGGTTGTCGCCAGCCACCACCTACTGGTACCGCTTCAAGCTGGGCCAGGCGGTATCGGCGGTTGGCAGGACCCGGACAGCCCCCGCCGCCGGAGCTTCAGTTGACCGGCTGAAGTTTGGAGTGGTGTCCTGCGCCAACTGGCAGGCCGGCTACTTCTCGTCCTATCGGCACCTGGCGGCGCGCACGGACCTGGACGCTGTCCTGCACCTGGGCGACTACCTGTACGAATACGCGCCCGGCGAGTACCAGGCACGCGACGTGGTGGTACGGCCCCACGATCCTGCCCGGGAAATGACCGTGCTGCAGGACTACCGCCGCCGCCACGCCCAGTACAAGACTGATCCCGACCTCCAGGCAGTCCATGCTGCTGCGCCCTTCATCGTTACCTGGGACGATCACGAGTCCGCCAACGACGCGTGGAAGGACGGAGCCGAAAACCACGCCGAGGGTGCGGAGGGTGCCTGGCGGGACCGGGTGGCCGCTGCCAAGCAGGCATACGCCGAGTGGATGCCGGTACGCTACGAGCCTGGCGGACAGCTCTACCGCCGGCTGGACTTCGGCTCCCTGGCCAGCCTCTCCATGCTGGACCTGCGCTCGTACCGGGACCTGCAGGCATCCAACGGCCTGGACCCCGCGGTGGACAGCACCGCGCGTACCATTACGGGGACCGCGCAGATGGAGTGGCTGCTCGGCAATCTCACCTCCACCGGCCCGCAGTGGAAGCTCGTGGGCAACCCGGTCATGATCACGCCCGTCAAGGTCCCGTCCACGCTGAGCACCGCTGAGCTCGCGGGCGTCCAAAAGCTGATGGGCGGCACCACCCTTGACGGCGTCCCCTACAACGTGGACCAGTGGGACGGCTATGAGGCGGACCGCAGCAGGGTGGTGCGGCACCTGCGGGACAACGCAGTCAAGGACACCGTTTTCCTTACCGGAGATATCCACTCCGGCTGGGCATGCGACATCCCGGCCGACCCGGCAACCTACCCGGCCACCGGGGATTCCGTGGCCGCCGAGCTGGTGTGCACTTCCGTCACCAGTGACAATCTGGACGACATCCTCGACGTTCCGCCGCGCACGGGATCGCTCAGCGTCGAAGCGGCCATCAGGGGGGCAAACCCGCACGTGAAGTACCTCGATTTCGATTCCCACGGCTACTCCGTCCTGGACGTCACCCCCGCAGGGGTCCGCATGGACTGGTACGTTCTCGCTGACCGGACGTCGGCGGGATCCGCTGCAGCACTGTCGAGATCCTTCAACGTGGGTGCCGGCACCGGCAAGGCAGTTCCCGCGGGCGGTGCGCTGTGATAGGTGGAAAGGCAACCCATGCGAGCACGACGGCGGGGCGCCGGCAATTCCTGAAGCTAGCCGCGGCAGGGGGTGCCGCCGTCGTGCTTTCCTCTGCGCATGGTGCCGCCTGGGCTGCACCGGAAACCCGCACGGCCGGCCGCACCCGCAGCTACGTGCTGGTGGTGGACGGCTGCCGGCCGGACGAAATCACGCCGGCGCTGACGCCAAACCTTGCGGCGCTCCGGGGCGCCGGGACGAATTTCCCTGCCGCGCGCTCGCTGCCGGTGATGGAAACGATCCCGAACCACGTCATGATGATGACCGGTGTGCGGCCGGACCGGTCGGGCGTTCCGGCCAACTCGGTGTTTGACCGTGCCGAGGGTGTGGTCCGTGACCTGGACCGGCCTGCGGACCTGCGTTTTCCAACCCTGCTGGAGCGGCTGCGGGAACGCGGGCTCACCACCGGTTCGGTGCTGAGCAAGGAATACCTGTTCGGGATCTTTGGGGAACGCGCTACATACCGCTGGGAGCCGCAGCCGCTGCTGCCGGTCACGGGGCATGCCCCTGATGCAGCGACCATGGACGCCCTGCTGGCCATGGTCGGCGGGCCGGACCCCGACGTGGTTTTCGCCAACCTGGGGGATATTGACAGGGTTGGGCACTCGGACCTTTCGGGCACCTTGCTGCGCGCCGCCCGCGAGGCCGCCCTGGCTGCGACGGACCTGCAGGTGGGGCGTTTCGTGGCGCACCTCAAGGATGCCGGCAAATGGGAGTCCAGTGTCGTGGCGGTACTGGCCGACCACTCGATGGACTGGTCCATCCCCACCAATGTTGTTTCCGTCAACCTGATCCTGCAGTCCCGCCCTGAACTCCAGGCCAATATGGTGATAGCGCAAAACGGCGGGGCGGACCTGCTCTACTGGACCGGGCCGGAAGCGGAACGCGCCGCCGGCGTGGCTGCCGTCCGGGAACTGGTGGCGGCCCACCCTGGGGTTCTGTCCGTGAGTGCACCGGCAAACCTGCGGCTGGGGCCCGAGGCGGGGGACCTGGTGGCCTATTGCCGGGCCGGCTGGCGCTTCGCGGACCCGTATGTGGCGTCCAACCCGATCCCGGGCAACCACGGACATCCGGCCACGGAACCTATTCCCTTCTTCATCTCAGGCGGCAGTCCGCTGGTGGTAGCAGGGGCAACGTCTTCGGAACCCGCCCGGACGGTGGATGTGGCGCCGACCCTCGGCAGGATTTATGGACTCAAGCCGCCTGCGGGCGGTTATGACGGTTCGGCCCGGACTTCGGCTCTCAACCTGTAACGCCAGTTTCCGGCTCCCCAAGAGCAACGCGGGGTCACCCCCGGCCCAGTAATCCCTCTGGATTGGGCCGGGCGTGACGCCGCGTTGCTTTTTAAGGGACGGCAGAGGGGCTTGTGGGGGCGATTGGCATATTGTTAGTATGACAGGACAAACTAACAAGGAGGTACGCATGCCGCTGGTGCGCATTGACGTAAACGAAGGACGCAGCCCGGAGGAACTGCGGCTGCTGAGCCGGGGTATCCATGACGCGATCCTGGCTGAGTACGGAATTCCGGAGCGGGACTACTTCCACATCCTTACCGAGCATCCGGGGGGCCAGATCTTTGCCCAGGATGCCGGCTTGGGTTTCGAGCGGACGCGCGGGGTGGTCATGATCCAGATCTTTACTCAGGGCGGGCGCTCGCAGGAGGCGAAGCAGCGCCTGTTTGCCGCAATGGCCGAAAAGCTTGCAGGAGCGGGCGTGGCGGGTGAGGACGTCTTCATTGGCTATGTGGAAAACACTGCAGGCGACTGGTCCTTCGGCTTTGGCCGCGCCCAGTACGTCACGGGGGAACTGGCTGTTCCCCGAAAGTGATCGAACCTCCCGCGAGAAGCGGGCGGCGTCTTAAAAGTTTGTTGTAAGTATGTCAGTACAAACCTTTGACAGGACAACCGATCTACGGCAAAGTAGTGCGTGTGGCCCACGCCACCGCAGCCAGAGCCGGAGTTCCTGTCCGAAAGGTCCAGGGTTCCACACCAGAAAGGTCCACGATCACCGTGACCCACGAGCTTCTTACGATCGGGCGCATCAGCGTTGATATCTACCCGAACGACATTGGGGTGGACCTGGAGGATGTCACGTCCTTCGGGAAATACCTCGGCGGTTCCCCGTCCAACGTGGCAGTGGCCGCTGCCCGGCACGGCCGGCGCGCCGGCGTCATCACCCGGACCGGGGATGACGCGTTCGGCAAGTACCTCCACCGGGAACTGCGCAAATTCAACGTGGACGACTCCTTTGTGATCGCAGTGCGCGAATACCCGACCGCCGTCACCTTCTGCGCGATCAAACCGGCAACGGACGAGTTCCCGCTCTACTTCTACGGCCGCTTTCCCACGGCCCCCGACCTCCAGATCAAGGCCGAAGAGCTGGACCTGGACGCCATCCGAAACGCCGGGATCTTCTGGTCCACCGTCACCGGCCTGTGCCAGGAGCCCAGCCGCGAAGCGCACATCAAGGCGCACGAGGCGCGGGACCGGGACAAGCTGCGCATCGGCCAGTTCACGGTCCTCGACCTGGATTACCGGCCCATGTTCTGGGCTTCGGAAGAAGAAGCCCGCGCCCAGGTGGCAAAAATCCTGCCGCACGTGACCGTCGCGATCGGCAACGACAAGGAATGCGCCGTCGCCGTCGGCGAGGGAACTCCGGACGAGCAGGCAGACCGCCTGCTGGCCGCGGGAGTGGAGATCGCCGTCGTCAAGCTTGGCGCTGAAGGCGTCATGGCCAAAACCCGCACGGAACGCGTGGTCTCTGCGCCGGTACCGGTGGAAACCGTGAACGGGCTGGGTGCCGGTGACTCCTTCGGGGGCGCCTTCTGCCACGGGTTGCTGTCCGGCTGGCCGCTGGCCCAGGTCCTGGATTATGCCAACGCCGCGGGGGCGATCGTTGCCTCGCGCCTCTCCTGCGCAGACGCGATGCCGACGCCGGCAGAGGTCACCTCGCTGCTGGCCGAACGGGGCCGGCCCGTTCCGCAGCTTGTCACCGAAGGAGCAGCACTGTGACCATCAATATTTCCAGCGGACGCACGGCTGGCGCAGGATCCTTCGGCGTGGACGTGGACGATGATCCCCGCCGCTACGAGCACCTGAGCACCATCCGCCTGGAGGATCCGGAAGCCGTGGCCCGCGCGGCGAAGGCCCGCCGCCGCCACCCCGGCGTGAAGTCGGGCCGGCAGAACTTCATTGTGGCCGCAGACCACCCGGCCCGCGGTGCGCTTGCCGTCGGCAATGATCCGGTGGCCATGGCGGACCGCCGCCAGCTTCTGGACCGCCTGCAGATCGCCCTGGCCAACCCGGCCGTGGACGGCATCCTGGCGTCCCCGGACATCATGGATGACCTGCTGCTCCTCGGCGCCCTGGACGACAAGCTGGTCTTCGGATCGATGAACCGCGGCGGACTCTCCGGCCTGGTCAATGAATTCGACGACCGGTTCACCGGCCACACCGCCGCCGCCCTGGAAGCGCTCGGCGCGGACGGCGGCAAGATGCTCACCCGGATCTGCCTGGGCGATCCCGACACCGTGGTGACCCTGGAGGCCACTGCGAAGGCGATCGATTCCCTCGCGGAGCGGAAGCTGATCGCCATGGTGGAGCCGTTCCTGTCGGTCCGTGAAAACGGCCGCGTCCGGAACGACCTGTCCACCGATGCCGTCATCAAGTCGATCGCCATTGCCGAAGGGCTCGGGTCCACCAGCGCCTACACCTGGATGAAGCTTCCTGTGGTGGCCGGTATGGACCGCGTCATGGCGGCCACCACCATGCCCACCGTGCTCCTGGGCGGGGACCCGGCGGGCCCGCAGGACGAGGTGTTCGCCACCTGGCAGGCTGCCCTGGCCTTGCCCGGTGTGCAGGGCCTGACCGTGGGCCGCACTCTGCTGTACCCCTCGGACGGGGACGTTGCCGGCGCCGTCGCCACGGCTGCGTCCCTCCTTCACCACACCGCACCAGCCACCGCCCCGGAAGCATCGGAGTAGCCGCCATGGGAACAACATCAGGAACCGCCACCCGCCGCATGACGGTGGCCCAGGCCGTCGTCGAATACCTCTCCAAGCAGTACACCGTCGATACAGTGGGCGGTGTTGAGTACCGCGAACGGCTGATTCCGGGCACGTTCGGCATCTTCGGGCACGGCAACGTGGCCGGCGTAGGCCAGGCGCTGAAGCAGTACCAGCAGCTGGATCCGGCGATCATGCCGTACTACCAGGGCCGCAACGAGCAGGCCCAGGTGCACCAGGCCGTTGGGTATGCCCGGCACACCCGCCGGCGGCAGACCTTCGCGATCAGCACCTCGATCGGGCCGGGTTCTTCGAACCTGCTGACCGGTGCCGCCCTGGCCACGACCAACCGCCTGCCGGTGCTGCTACTGCCCTCGGACACCTTCGCCACCCGCGCCGCGGACCCGGTGCTGCAGCAGCTAGAACAGCCCTACGCGTACGACCTCACCGTCAACGACGCGTTCCGCCCGCTGTCCAAGTTCTTCGACCGCGTCTCCCGCCCCGAGCAGCTGTTCTCCGCATTCCACCACGGCCTGCGCGTGCTCACCGACCCGGCGGAAACCGGCGCGGTGACCATTTCGCTGCCGCAGGACGTCCAGGCCGAGGCCTTCGACGTTCCGGTCGAGTTCCTGGCCGAGCGGGAGTGGCGGATCCGCCGCCCGGATGCGGACGACGCCGATATCGCCCGCGCCGCCGCAGCTATCCGTGCCGCCAAGCGGCCACTGATCATCGCCGGCGGCGGCGTCCTCTACGCCTACGCCAATGACGAACTCGCCAAGCTCGTGGAACTGACCGGCATCCCGGTGGGCAACACGCAGGCAGGCGTCGGGGTGCTGCCGTGGGACCACAAGTTCTCCCTCGGCGCCATCGGTTCCACGGGCACGACGGCGGCGAACGCCATTGCTGCAGAGGCGGACCTGATCATCGGGATCGGCACGCGCTACGAGGACTTCACCACCGCTTCGCGGACCGCGTTCCAGAACCCGGACGTGAAGTTCATCAACATCAACGTGGCCCCGATCGACGCGTACAAGCACGGCACCACGCTGCCGATCGTCGCAGACGCCCGCAAGACGCTGGTCAAGCTCAACGCCGCCCTGGGCGGGTACCGGGTGGGTGCGGACCTGGAGCAGAAAGTCGCGGCAGAGAAGCAGCGCTGGGACGCTACCGTGGACGAAGCTTTCGATACGCGCCACACGCCGCTGCCGGCGCAGAACGAGATCATCGGTGCTACCTCCCGCGCCATGGACGCCCGCGACGTCGTCATCTGCGCCGCCGGATCGCTCCCCGGTGACCTGCACAAGATGTGGCGCGTCCGCGACCCGTTCGGCTACCACGTGGAATACGCGTACTCCTGCATGGGCTACGAAATCCCCGGCGGCCTCGGCGTCAAGCGGGCGGCGCTGGCCGAAGCGGCAGGCACGACGGCGGGAGGCGGGGAACGCGCAGAGCCGCGCGACGTCGTCGTGATGGTCGGTGACGGCTCCTACCTGATGATGCACACCGAACTCGTCACCGCCGTCGCCGAACGCATCAAACTGATCGTCGTCCTGATCCAGAACCACGGCTATGCTTCCATCGGCTCGCTCTCCGAGATGCTCGGTTCCCAGCGGTTCGGCACCCAGTACCGGGCGCTGAACGAGGAACAGCACAGCTTCGACGAAGGCGAAACCCTGCCCGTGGACCTGGCCCTGAACGCCGAGTCCCTGGGCGTGAAGGTCATCCGGATCGAACCGGGGGAGAAGGCCATCGCCGAGCTCGAGCAGGCCATCCGCGACGCCAAGGCGGCACCCGAACGGGGTGGTCCGATCCTGATCCACGTCGAATCCGACCCGCTGCTGGACGCCCCGTCCTCCGAGTCCTGGTGGGACGTGCCGGTTTCCGAAGTCTCCGAGCTGGACTCCACGAAGCAGGCCTTCCACACCTACGTCGACCATAAATCACGCCAGCGCAAGCTGCTCGGCTAAGCACACTTTTTACTACTCAAGGAAGAGTCCCATGACTGCCACCACCACCGAAACCGTCATCAACCACTTCATCAACGGCGCCGAAACCGCCGGCGAAGGTGACCGCACCACCCCCGTCTATAACCCGGCCACCGGCAAGGTCTCCGCCCAGCTCCGGCTGGCCAACCGCGCGGACCTGGACACCGCCGTCGCCGCCGCCCGCACCGCCGCGGACTCCTGGGGCGATGTGTCCCTGGCCAAGCGCACCGCCGTCCTGTTCAAGTTCCGCGAACTCGTCGCCGCGCATGTTGAAGAACTCGCGCAGCTGGTCACCGCCGAGCACGGCAAGGTGATTTCCGACGCCAAGGGCGAAATCGGCCGCGGCCTGGAGGTCATCGAATACGCGTGCGGCATCCCGACGCTGCTCAAGGGTGACTACTCGGACCAGGTGTCCACCGGCATCGACGTGTTCTCCTTCCGCGAGCCCCTCGGCGTGGTGGCGGGCATCACCCCGTTCAACTTCCCCGTGATGGTGCCGCTCTGGATGGCGCCCATGGCGATCGCCACCGGCAATGCCTTCATCCTTAAGCCCTCCGAGCGGGACCCCTCGGCCTCGCTGCTGCTGGCCAAGCTCTGGAAGGATGCCGGCCTGCCGGACGGTGTGTTCCAGGTCCTGCACGGCGACAAGGAAACCGTCGACGGGCTGCTGACCCACCCGGACGTGGACGGCATCAGCTTTGTTGGCTCCACCCCGATCGCCCAGTACGTCCACGAGACCGCGACCAAGCATGGCAAGCGCGTCCAGGCCCTCGGCGGGGCGAAGAACCACGCCATCATCCTGCCCGACGCCGACCTGGACAACGCCGCCGACCACCTCGCCGCCGCCGCGTTCGGCTCCGCCGGCGAACGCTGCATGGCCATCTCCGTCGCCGTCGCCGTCGGTGAAGCCGCTGACCTGCTGGTCAAGAAGGTCGAAGAACGCGCCCTGGCCGTGAAGGTCAACAACGGCACCGCACCCGATGCTGAAATGGGCCCGGTTATCACCCCGGCCTCCAAGGAGCGCATCGTCCGGATCGTGAGCGAGGCAGAGGCAGCAGGCGCTGCCATGGTGGTGGACGGCCGCGACCTGGTGGTTCCCGGCCACGAAGACGGCTTCTGGGTGGGCCCCACCGTCATCGACCATGTCAAGACCGAAATGACTGCCTACCAGGAAGAGATCTTCGGACCCGTCCTGGTGGTGGTACGGGTGGACACCCTCGAAGACGGCATCCGGCTCATCAACGCCAACCCCTATGGCAACGGCACAGCCATCTTCACCTCCTCCGGCGCCGCCGCCCGGAAGTTCCAGCGCTCCGTCACCGTCGGCATGATCGGCATCAACGTGCCCCTGCCCGTCCCCGTGGCGCACCACTCCTTCGGCGGCTGGAAGGCCTCGCTCTTCGGCGACAAGCACATCTACGGTCCCGAAGGCGTCAGCTTCTACACCCGCGGCAAGGTCATCACCTCACGCTGGCCCGAAACCCACCACGCCTCCGGCGCCTCCTACAACTTCCCCTCCAACTGACCCCGAGAGGCAACGCTGTCATGACTGAGAACAAACTGATCATCGGCACCGCGCCGGACTCCTGGGGTGTCTGGTTCGCGGACGATCCCAAGCAGACCCCGTGGGAGCGCTTCCTGGATGAAGTGGCCGAGTCCGGTTACAAGTGGATTGAACTGGGCCCGTACGGTTACCTTCCCAACGACCCCGCCCGCCTCGCCGAGGAACTCAAGCAGCGCGACCTCAAGGTGACTGCCGGCACCGTCTTCACCGCCTTCCACCGCGGGCTGGACCAGTGGGAAACCGCTTGGGAGCCCGCCCGGAAGGTGGCTGAACTGACGGCAGCCATGGGCGGCGAACACATTGTGGTTATCCCCGCCATGTGGCGTGACGACGTTACCGGCGAGGCAGTGGAAAGCGGCACCCTGAGCGAAAAGGCCTGGGATGACCTGTTCGCCGGCCACAACCGCCTGGGCAAGACCCTGCTCGAGGACTTCGGCCTGCAGCAGCAGTTCCACTCGCACGCTGACTCCCACGTCGGCGCGCAGGAGGACATCGAAACCCTCCTCGGCGCCACGGACCCGACGTACCTGAACCTCTGCCTGGACACCGGCCACGCCGAATACTGCGGCGCGTCCAGCCTGGACCTGATCAAGAACTACCCGGACCGGATCGGCTACCTGCACCTGAAGCAGATCAACCCGGAGATCCTCAAGAAGGTCAACGAGGAAAACATGACCTGGGCTGCAGCCAACCTGGCCGGCGTCATGACCGAACCGCCGAACGGCCTGCCGGACCTGCGCGCCGTCATCGAAGCCGTCGAGGCGCTGGACCGGCCCATGTTCGGCATCGTGGAACAGGACATGTACCCGGTAGCCTTCGACGTACCCATGCCCATCGCCAAGCGGACCCGCAACTATCTGCTGTCCTGCGGCTCCCGCACCGCCGTCGCCTGACGGCCCGCTGACACCCACCCATACACACCAAAAGGACAGAACAATGACTGAAACCCTCCGCGTGGCCGTCATCGGTGCCGGCCGCATGGGCGCCGACCACATCCAGCGCCTGAACACGCGCATCCATGGCGCCGAGGTGGCCGCCGTCGTGGACGTTGACCTGGCCCGCGCTCAGGCCGCCATCGAAGGCATCCCGGGTGCGGTGGCCCTGGCCGATGCCGAGGAGGCGCTCAACAACGGCGACGTCAACGCGGTCCTGATCGCCACCCCGGGCTTCCTGCACGAGGACATCCTGCTCAAGGCCATCGCCAAGGACATCCCCATCCTCTGCGAGAAGCCGCTGACCCCGGACGCCGAATCCTCGTGGAAGATCGTCCAGGCCGAGGTGGAGCTCGGCCGCAAGCGCATCCAGGTGGGCTTCATGCGCCGGTTCGATGCCGAATACGCGGCCCTGGGCCGGATCATCCGGGACAACGAACTGGGCGAGCTGCTGATGCTGCACCACCAGCACCGCAACCCCACCACGCCCGAGGGCTTCACCAACGAGATGCTCATCAACGACTCAGTTGTCCACGAGTTCGACGCTGTCCGGTACTTCACCGGCGAGGAAATCACCAGTGTCCAGGTCCGCCTGGGCAAGCCCACCCGGAACGCGCCGAACGGCCAGCACGACCCCCAGCACGTCCTGCTGGAAACCGAATCCGGTGTCCTGGCCGACGTCGAAATCTTCGTCAACGCCAAGTTTGGCTACGAGGTGGCCACGCAGGCCTCCTTCGAGGACGGCATCGTCAACATCGGCGGCGACAAGGGCCCTTACACCCGCAGCGACGGCCACTGGGGCGGCAAGGTCACGCCCGGGTTCGAAGAGCGTTTCGGCGCGGCGTACGACGTCGAAATCCAGTCATGGGTGGACGCGGCACTTAGGGGCGACATAGGCGGCCCCTCCGCCTGGGACGGGTACGCCACCGCCGCGTGCTGCGAGGCCGGCGTCGAAGCCCAGAAGAACGGCGAAAAGGTAGCCGTGAAGCTGGCAGCCAAGCCGGACCTTTACAACTGACCGAGCCAGCGGCCCTGATCCCTCATGGAGTGTTTACGTGAAAATCGCCCTTGACCCCACGCCGTTCCACCACTCGCACAGCCTCCTGGAGTTCCCGAAGGTAGTGGCGGACCTGGGCTACAAGTACATGCAGATGACCCCGCACGCGGACTTCATCCCGTTCTACAACCACCCCAAGGCGGATGACGAACTGGTGGGCAAGCTGAACAAGGCATGCCGGGACGCGGGGATCGAAATCGCCTCGGTGCTGCCGGTGCTGCGCTGGTCCGGGCCGGACGAGGATGCCCGCGAGGCCGCCGTCCGCTACTGGAAACGCGCTATCCAGATCACCGTGGACCTGGGCGTGAAGACAATGAATACCGAGTTCAGTGGCCGGCCGGAAAAGGCCGAGGAGTCTGAACGCGCGTTCTACCGCTCCATGGAGGAGTTGCTGCCCATCATCGAACGGGAAGGGATCGACCTGCTGATCGATCCGCACCCTGATGACTTCGTGGAGGAGGGGCTGGCTGCCATCCGCGTGATCCGCGGCCTGAATTCAAAGAACGTGGGCATGGTGTATGTGGCCTCGCACAGCTTCCACATGCAGAATGACCCGCTGGACATCATGCGGGCTGCGGGGGACAAGCTGCGCCTGGTTCACGTGGCCGACACCATGAACCACCACGCCTCTCACGGCCTGCGCTACATCACCAACCCGCCCGGGAACCCCGTGCGGGTGCACCAGCACCTCAAGATCGGCGACGGCGACGTCAACTGGGACGAGTTCTTTGGCGGACTCCAGGAGATCGGCTTCCTGGACCGCGAGGACACCGTCATGGTCTCCAGCGTCTTCGCGGAGGACGAGAACGCCCAGGAAGTCTCCCGCTACCAGCTGGAGACGATGAAGCAGTACGTCCAGAAGGTGACCAAGTAGCATAAAGACACCGCGTTGACGGGGCCCCAAGCCATTGGCTGGGGCCCCGTCGTCGTTGTTTGGTCGTCGTCCTGCCGCCATTCAGCCCGTCAGAACGTCATAACATCCTAATGTCAGAACAAAGTCTTGACATTAGTGAATTGGATCACCATGATCATTGGGAAGGCAAGAACGAAACCGGCGTAATGAGGCGCCGGGTCAGCCCGGATCAAAGGAGATGTATCGTGAAGAAGTTTTCCTGGCGGAAGGCGGCCCTGGTGGCGGCCGTCGTGCCGATGATGGCGCTCAGCGCCTGCTCCAGCACCGGCGGCCGGACCGAGCCGGCTGGCGGTTCCGGGGGTGGCCAGGTGGCCGCCACCGACCGCATGAAGGTCGCCCTGATCACCCATGCTGCTCCCGGAGATACCTTTTGGGACATCGTCCGCAAGGGGGCCGAGGAGGCCGCTGCAAAGGACAACGTGGAACTGCTCTACACCTCGGATCCCGAAGGCGGACGCCAGGCGCAGCTTATCCAGCAGGCTATTGACCAGAAGGTTGACGGGATCGCCGTGACGCTGGCCAAGCCCGATGCCCTGAAGGATTCCCTCAAGAAAGCCGCGGACGCCGGTATTCCCGTCGTCAGCCTCAATGCGGGCGAATCGGTCTCTGCCCAACTGGGCGCTTTCACCCACTTCGGATCCAACGAAAAGCTCGCTGGTGCCGCAGTTGGAACGAAGCTCAGCGAACTGGGCCTGAAACACCCCATCTGCGTGATCCAGGAGCAGGGGCACGTCGGCCTGGAAGCCCGGTGCGCAGGCGTCAAGGAAAAGGTGGCCGGAACGGAGATCCTGTATGTCCCCGGAACTGACATGGCCCAGGTTTCCTCAACCGTTACCGCCAAGCTGCAGGCTACGGCTGACGCCGACGTCATCATTGGCCTGGGCGCGCCGTACACCTTGACCATCCTGAAGGCCGTGACTGGCGCCGGCAGCAAGGCCAAGGTCGCCTCGTTCGACATGAACCCCGAGCTCGCGCAGAAGATTGCTGACGGAGATGTCATCTTCACGGTTGACCAGCAGCCGTGGCTGCAGGGCTACGGATCAATCGACGCCCTGTGGCAGGCCAAGCGCGGTGGGTTCAGGATCGGCGGCGGGCAGCCCGTACTGACCGGCCCCTCCATCGTCGACCAGGCCGCGGCCGCCGACGTTCTCGAGTTCGCCAAGGAAGGCGTCCGCTAACACCCGCCAGCCGGGGGCCGGCCGACGCCGGTCCCCGGAAGCAAGGAGAACCATCATGACCATGACCCCAACGATTACAAAACCAGCTGTGGCAGATGAGCGTGTTGCAAAACGAAGCCCTCTGCAGAAGCTGCTCGGCCGCCCGGAAGTTGGCGCCCTGGTGGGTGCGATCGTCCTCTTCGTCTTCTTCGCCTCGGTGTCGCAGACATTCATCCAGCCAAATGCCTTCGCTACCGTGCTGTACGGCAGTTCCACCATCGGAATCATGGCGGTGGGCGTGTCCCTGCTGATGATCGGCGGCGAGTTCGACCTCTCCACCGGCGTTGCAGTCATCAGTTCCGCCCTCACCGCGTCGATGTTCAGCTGGTATTTCAGCATGAACGTCTGGGTGGGCGTGATCCTGGCCCTCATGGTCTCGCTCGGCATCGGGTATATCAACGGCTGGATTCTGATGAAGACGAAGCTGCCCAGTTTTATCGTCACGCTCGCAACGTTCCTGATGCTGACCGGCCTGAACCTGGGCCTGACCCGCATGATCGGCGGAGGGGTATCCTCCCCGTCCATATCCGACATGGACGGCTACCAGGCCGCGCGCGCCATTTTTGCTTCCTCGGTAAACATCGGGGGCGTGGATGTCAACAACACCGTCTTCATCTGGATCGCCCTCGTTGCACTGGCGTCGTGGGTGCTGCTGCGCACGAAGGTTGGCAACTGGATCTTCGCGGTGGGCGGTGACGCGAACGCGGCCCGCGCCGTGGGTGTTCCAGTGAAGGCCACCAAAATCGGACTGTTCATGGCCGTGGGCTTCTGTGGCTGGATCCTGGGCATGCACAACCTTTTCGCCTTCGACGCGGTGCAGTCCGGTGAAGGCGTGGGCAATGAGTTCCTCTACATCATTGCCGCGGTCATCGGCGGCTGCCTCCTGACCGGTGGCTACGGTTCAGCCGTCGGTGGTGCGATCGGTGCCTTCATCTTCGGCATGGCCAACAAGGGCATTGTGTACGCGCAGTGGAACCCGGACTGGTTCAAGTTCTTCCTTGGCCTGATGCTGCTGCTGGCCACCATCGTGAACCTGATCGTCAAGCGCCGCGCAGAGCTTAAGTAAAGGAACGGACCAATGAACGCCAAACAAATTGACCAGCAGACCCTGCTCAGGGGCGAAAAAGATCCGCTCACGCACACGCCGGTGCACCTGCTTTCCCTTAACAACGTTGGCAAGCACTACGGCAACATCGTGGCCCTGCGGGATGTCACGATGGCGGTGGACAATGGCCGCGTGACCTGCGTCCTGGGCGACAACGGCGCCGGCAAGTCCACGCTGATCAAGATCATCGCCGGCCTGCACCAGCACGATGAAGGCACGCTGAACATCATGGGTGAGGAGCGGAAGTTCGGTTCCCCCCGCGACGCACTCGATGTCGGTATTGCCACGGTCTACCAGGACCTTGCGGTAGTCCCACTGATGCCCATCTGGCGGAACTTCTTCCTGGGCTCCGAGCTGACCACCGGGTTCGGCCCGTTCAAGAGCCTTGATGTCCAGAAGATGAAGGACATCACCAAGAAGGAACTCGCGGACATGGGCATCGACCTCCGCGACGTGGAGCAGCCCATCGGCCAGCTGTCCGGCGGTGAGCGGCAGTGTGTGGCGATCGCCCGCGCGGTGTACTTCGGCGCCAAGGTCCTGATCCTGGATGAGCCGACGGCGGCCCTCGGCGTGAAGCAATCGGGCGTGGTTCTGCGGTACATCCTGCAGGCGCGCGACCGCGGCCTTGGGGTCATCTTTATCACCCACAATCCGCACCACGCCTTCCCCGTGGGGGACCGGTTCCTGTTGCTCAAGCGCGGTAAGTCCATCGGCTACTACGACAAGAAGGACATCACCCTGGACGAGCTCACGGCCCAAATGGCCGGCGGCGCCGAACTTGCCGAACTTGCCCATGAACTCGAGCAGCTCGGCGGGCACAGCGAGGCCCTCAAGGAAGTTCAGGCCGAAGTGGCGGAGGTCAGCGATACCCGCTGACGCCCGTTTGGCCCCGCGGGGCCAACTGACGCCCGCCACGAAAAAATCCATCAGACAGGAAACGAGCATGCCGATCCGGGTTGGCGTCATTGGCGCCGGAGTCATGGGCGCGGACCACATCAGGAATCTTTCCACCAGCGTCCACGGCGCGGAGGTCACCTATGTGGCGGATCTCGACGCCGGCCGGGCCCAGGCGGCGGCGCCGCCTTCCGCCCGGGTTACCACCGACCCCAGCGAGCTGATCCACTCCAGCGAGGTGGACGCCGTCGTGGTCGCGTCGCACGACTCGACGCACGCCGGCCTTGTGCTGGAGTGTTTCGAGGCCATGACGCCGGTGCTGTGCGAAAAACCGCTGGCGCCCACGCTGCTGGAAAGCATCGAGGTGGTGGCCGCCGACGCGGACATCATCGCGGCCACCGGCGCCTCGCTGCTGTCCCTCGGGTTCATGCGGCGCTTCGACCCCGGGTACGTGGCATTGCGGACGGCTGTGGCATCCCGCGCCCAGGGCGAGCCGCTGATGGTGCACTGCACCAGCAGGACCGCTGCCGCAGGGCCGGGCACCACTGCCGAGTCCGCCATCACCAACTCCGCGATCCACGAGCTGGACATCATCCCGTGGCTGCTGGGCTCGCCCATCACGGAGGTGTCCTGGCAGGCCGGGCGGAGGTCCCGGAACAGCGCGGACGGCCTGTCAGACCCGGCCTTCATGCTGCTCCGCACCGCTGACGGCACGCTGGCAACACTCGAACTGTTCCTCAACGCCCGGTATGGCTACACCACCGGATGCGAGGTGGTCTCCGAACTGGGCACGACCCGGCTGCCCGAACCGGCGGCGCTGGTTACCCGCGAGGCCGGGCAGATGGGCCGCGGGATCCCGGCGGACTGGCGGCCCCGGTTCGCCGACGCCTACCGGCTGCAGCTGCAGGCCTGGATCACCGCGCTCCAAGAGGGTGAGCCGGCTCCACTGGCCACCGGCGCCGACGGCCTTCGGGCAGCCCAGCTGGCTCAGGCCATGACCCGTTCACTGCACAGCGACGGCGCCTTCACCAAGGTGGTCTACTGATGGCGGGCGCAACCCATCCCGGCTCCCTGCCAGCCTCCCGTATTCCGGACTCCCGCGATGCGCCCCCGCTGCGATGGGGGATTATGGGACCGGGTTGGATCGCCGGGAAGTTCACTGAGTCCTTGCAGGCGTCCACGCGGCAGGTGATTGCCGCCGTCGGCTCCCGCTCACTGGACCGCTCGAAGGACTTCGCGGAACGGTACGGGGTCCCGGCCGCCTATGGCAGTTACGAGGAACTGGCGGCTGCGCCGGATGTCGATATTGTGTACGTCTGCACGCCCCATAACTTCCACCACCAGGCCGCGCTGCTGGCCATCGCTGCCGGGAAACACGTCCTGGTGGAAAAGCCCCTGGCCATCAACGCAGACCAGGCCCGGGACATCGCGCGGCAGGGCCGGACGGCAGGTATTCTTGCCGCCGAGGCGATATGGACGTTCTTCCTGCCCAAGTTCGACGTGATCCGCCAGATCCTCAGCGCGGGAACGCTGGGAACCGTCACAACAGTCCTGGCCGAATACGGCGAGCACTTTGACCGCAGCCACCGCATCTTCGACCCTGACCTGGCTGGTGGTCCGCTTCTTGACCTGGGCACCTACCCGCTGGCGCTGATTACCGAAATCCTGGGCGCGCCCGGCGTCCTGCACGCGGTAGGGCAGCCGCACGAATCAGGCGTCAACGCCCAGCTGTCCGCCGTGATGCAGTTTCCGGACGGGGCCCAGGCGGTGGCCAACACCCACCTGCACAACTTCACCCCCACCGTGGCGACCATCGTGGGGACGGAAGCCACCCTGGTGATCGACGGGCCCTTCAACATGCCGGGCGGCTTCGAGGTGCGGTTCCCGGACGGAACCACACTCCGCTACGAGGAACCGGCTGCGGGGCACTTGGAAGGCCTCCACTATGAGGCCGCTGCCGTCGCCCGGGCCATCGCGGCTGGGCGGACCGAAGTCTCTGAAAGGCCCCTCGAAGCTTCCGTCCGCACCCTCGCCGTCGCGGACGAAATCCGCCGCCAGCTAGCCATTGCCTTCCCCGGCGAGGCGGCCCCACCAACCACCCCTGCAACGGAGGAACAAGCATGAAAGACGTAGTCCTCGGACTGGTCGGCGTAGGACGCATCGGCGTCATGCACGCCAACAACATCACGGCCCTGAACACCGACCTGAACCCGGCTGGCATCAATGTCCGGCTCCGGCTGACCGACGTGGCGCAGGAGCACGCCCGCTCCGTGGCCGCCGGGCTGGGGGCGGAGTTCCTGCCCACCGTGGAGGAGCTGATCGGATCCGGCATCGACGGCCTGGTGATCGCCACCGGGACGGCGACGCATCCGGACCTGATCCGTGCCGGCGTGGACGCCGGGATCCCGGTGTTCTGCGAGAAGCCGGTGGCCATGAACGTGGAGGATGCCCTGCCTGTCCTGGACTACATCCGCGCCCGGAACGGCGTGGTGCAGATCGGCCACCAGCGCCGTTTCGATGCCGGCTACCTCGAAGCCCGCCGCGCCTTCCAGTCCGGGGAACTGGGCTGGATCCACTCGCTCCGGGCAGTCACCTGCGACATGGCGCCGCCGCCCGTCGAGTTCATCGCAACCTCCGGCGGGCTGTTCCGCGACTGCTCGGTACACGATTTCGACATCCTCCGCTGGCTGACCGGCCGCGAGATCGTCTCCGTTTACGCTACCGGCTCCAACAACGGGGACCCCGCCATCGGCGCGGTGGGGGATGTGGATACCGCGCTCGCCGTGGTGGCGTTCGACGACGGCACGGTGGGCAGCGTGTCGGCAAGCCGCTACAACGGGGCGGGGCACGACGTACGGCTGGAGATCCAGGGCTCGGCGGGCTCGCTGATGGTGGGACTGGATGAGAAGGCCGCGCTGCGGTCGGCGGAAGCGGGCGTCAGTTTTCCTGGCGGTACCCCGCACCAGACCTTCGCCGAGCGCTTCGACCAGGCCTACCGGTCGGAACTGCATGCGTTTGTTGAACTGGTGCTCGGACTGCGGGAAAACCCGTGCACCCCCGAGGACGCTGTGGCTGCCTCCCGCGTAGCCGACGCGGCCCAGGAATCCCTTGCCACGGGCGTCCCGGTGGCGGTCAGGTCCGGGGCGGGGCTGTTGAGCTCCTGACCTTCAGCACGGGTTCGAGCTTTTCGACGACGGGGGGCGCCTCCCGTCTGCCGGCCCCTTCCAGCCGGTCCAGCATGACCTTCGCGGCGAGCCTGCCCAGCTCCGCGGCGTGCTGGTCGATGGAGGTCAACCCGATCAGCGGCGAGGCCGCAATCGTGATGTTGTCGCACCCCACGATGGCCATGTCCTCCGGCACGCGCAGGCCGTGCCCCGCCAGCGCCTCCATGATGCCGATTGCGGTGACGTCATTATGTGCAAAAAGGGCCGTGGGCAGGGGCGCGCCGGACGCCAGGAACTGCTCCATCACGGCCCGGCCGCCCCGCTCGGTCATGTCGCTGTGCACCAGCAGCGGCTCGAGCCCGAACCCGGCCATCGCGTGCAGGTACCCGGCGCGGCGGGCCGTGTACGGAAGCCGCGAGGGGATGTCCACGTGGGCAATCCGCCGGTGCGCCGCAGCGTGGAGGTGCTCCACGGCGAGCACACCGGAACGGAAGTCGTCCGTCAAAACGGAATCGACGCCGTCGGCCGCTATTTCCCGGGTGATGACGACGGCGGGTGTGCCGCGCAGCGCGGACGCCAGCTCCTCGGCGGTGCCGGTGTAGCCGGCCAGGATCACGCCGTCGACGCGAAGGTCCACGAAGGAGCGGACCGCCTCGAGTTCGGTGCGGGAATCGGCCGCGCCCACGGCCACGAGTAGCTGGTTGCCGCTGCCGGCAATGCCCTCGGTGATGCCGTCGTAGGTGTCGGCGAACACCGGGTTGTGCATGTCGATGATGAGCACGCCCAGCGTGCGGGTGCGGTGGCTGGCCAGGCGGCTGGCGAGCCGGTTGGGGGAGTAACCCAGGGCGGCGGCGCTCTCCAGCACCGCCGCACGCTTGGCCGGCGAAACCTTGGGCGAATCCCGCATGACCAGGGACACAAGCGCGCGGCTGACGCCGGCCCGCCGTGCCACATCCTCCATGGTGACGGTGCGCGGGGAACTGTTCACGGAAGCCAACTATGCCAGTTGCAGGCCGCGGCCGGCCTCAGGATCCAAACGGCAGCCGGGGGTCGATGTCCTGGGCCTCCCAGCCCTGCCGGACCCAGCCATGGTGCGGGTCGTCGCTGATCAGCCATTCGCGCACCGGTCCCGGCCCGGCCATCACGTTGAGGTAGTACATGTCGTAGCCGGGAGCAGCCATCGCAGGGCCGTGCCAGCCGTAAGGAACCAGGACGACATCGCCCGTGCGGACCTCCGCGGACACATCGATGGGCCGCTCGTCCGAGGCGTAGACGCGCTGGTAGCCGATGGCATCCGCGTCAGCCGGAGCGCCGGACCCGGCGGCCACCTGCGTCTCGAAGTAGTAGATCTCCTCAAGCTGGGTCTCGCCGTCCTTTTCCTCGTCGTGCTTGTGAGGCGGGTAGGACGACCAGTTGCCGGCCGGGGTCAGGACCTCGCAGACGATGAAGCGGTCGGCTTCCAGTGCGGCGGGAGTGCCGAAATTGTGCACTTGGCGGGAGCAGTTCCCCGCCCCGCGGAGCTCCACCGGTGTTTCGGCAGCGGTGACCAGGCGGGTGGGGTACGAGACCCCGGCGGGCGCCGTGGCGACGGCGACGCGGCCGCCGTCGGGAGAGCTGATGGTGACCTCGCGCCCGGTGCCGGAGTACAGGACGTCGCTGGGGCCGGCGAAGACTGAGGGGCGTCCGCCGAGGGCGTAGTCCGTGCCGTCCACGGTGACGGTGAAGGCGCCGTTGAGCGGCACCACGATGCGTTCCTCAGCGGCGGCGGGGAGTACGACGGCGGCGCCGGCGGCAAGGGTGGCCATCTTCAGTCCCGTGTGTGCCCACCCCTCCACCGCGAGGGCGGAGTCGGAGGTGCCGATGGAAACGTCCCATGTTCCGTCGGTGGCGGTGCCGAGGGGATAGACCCAGTTGGTCATGGAGTTGGCTCCTTGGATTAGCGCTGTACGAGTGTCATTTCAAAGCTGTAGGAGTCCGCCCGGTAGACATGGTGCCCGGTTTCCACACGGCGGCCGGTATCGTCCACGGCCGTGCGCTCCATGGTGACCAGGGCGGACCCGGGAGCCGCGTCCAGGAGGGGCGCCTGGTAGTCATTGGCGATCATGGCACCGATCCGCTGGTTGGCCAGACGGAAGTTGACGCCGCCGCGCCGGAGGATCGCGTACAGGCCTTCGGCCGCGAGCATGGCTTCGTCCATCGCTGCGATGTCATCGCGCACCCAGTTCTCCATCAGCGCCAGCGGCTTGCCGCCCACTTTGCGGAGCCGGGTGAAGTGGTAGACCTTGGAGCCGGCAGGCAGCTGGAGGGTGGCCAACGTGGGTTCGTCAGCTTCCACGTGCGCGAAGCTGAGGACCTCGGTGGTGGGTTTCTTGCCGTTGTTGGTGAGATCGTCGAAGAGGCTGGACAGTTCCAGGGGACGGCGGACCTGGCTGGAAACCACCTGCGTGCCTACCCCGCGCTTGCGGACCAGCAGCCCGGACCGGACCAACTCGTCCATGGCCTTGCGCATGGTGGGCCGGGAGAGGTTCAGCTGGGCTGCGAGGTCGATTTCGTTGTCCAGCCTGCTGCCCGGCTCGAGTACGCCGCTGTAGATGGCCGCTTCGATTCCCTGCACCACCTGGTGGTAAAGGGGTACGGGGGAGGAGCGGTCGATGCTGAGACCCAGGTTGTTCGCCACGTTCTTTTCCTGTTCTAGGTTGCGGCTCCAGCTGGACCCGGTCGGGCGCCTGGCTGCTTTGCCATCATATGTTCTCTTGATAGGACATACTTTCGTACTTGATCGTAGCAGGATGACGGCGCTGGTCAAGGGCGCAAATGTGCTGACATTAGGACTTTATTTTGACGTCAGGCGTTAGAGCGCTCTAATGTGGGTGGCGGACATCACATCAACGGCCGGGTTCCGGTCCCGAGAGAATTTGAGAGGCAACGATGCTGTTGCAAAAATCAGACTCCACCACGCCGGGGACGACAATCCGGGGCACGGCTGCGCATGGGACGGGGCGCCGAGGCTACCTGGGCCGCCTCACGGCCATCTCCACGCTCGGCGGCCTGCTCTTCGGTTACGACACCGGCGTGATCTCCGGCGCCCTGCTCTCTATGAACGACTCCCTCAACATGACCCCGGTGGAAGAGGCCGGCGTCGTGAGCGCCCTGCTCTTCCCCGGCGCCGCCCTCGGTGCACTGACGGGCGGACGCCTCGCGGACCGGCTGGGCCGCCGCGGATCCCTGCTGGTCTGCGCGCTGCTCTTCCTCCTTGGCGCCATCGGCTGTGCCATCGCCCCCACCGTCACGTTCATGATCGGGGCGCGGATCCTGCTGGGCCTGGGCGTGGGTGCGGCGGCAGTGACCTGCCCGCTGTACCTCGCGGAAATGGCACCGGCCCACCTGCGCGGCCGCATGGTGACCATCAACGAACTCATGATCGTCACCGGCCAGATGCTCGCGTTCGCCATGAACGCCCTGCTCGACGCCTTGATCCAGGACCCCGAGGTGTGGCGCGCCATGCTGGGCATCGCCTCTGTTCCTGCAGTGGCACTGCTCACCGGCATGCTCCTCCTTCCCGAGTCCCCCCGCTGGTATGCCATCCGCGGCCGGCTGGAAGACAGCCGCCGCGTCCTGGACCTCAGCCGCAGCCCCCGGGAAGCAGCGGCCGAGTACGAGGAAATCGCCCGCGCGGCCCGGACGGCCAAGGGTGAACGCGGCCACGCGTGGCGGGACCTGCGGACCAATCCGTGGATGCGACGGCTGCTGTGGATCGGTATCGGACTGGCCGCGGTCCAGCAGGCCACCGGCATCAACACGGTGAATTACTACGCCCCCACCATCCTCGAAAAGAGCGGGCTGGGAGCGAGCGCATCGCTGGTGGCGACCATCGGCGTCGGCGTTACCTCTGTGCTCATGACCATCCTGGGCATCTGGCTGCTGGGCTTCGTGGGACGGCGCCGGATGCTGATCATCGGATTCTCCGGCGTCGTGGGTTCGCAGGCGCTGCTGGCCGTGGTGTTCCTGCTGCCGCAGTCGGACCTGGCCAGCTACACCATCCTGGCGGCCATGATGCTGTTCGTCGCCTTCGTGCAGTGCTTTATCGGCACCTGCGTCTGGCTGCTGCTGTCCGAGATGTTCCCGCTGGCCATCCGCGGCTTCGCCATGGGTATCGCAGTCTTCGCGCTGTGGACCGTCAACGCCGCCATCTCCTTCCTGTTCCCGATCGTGGTGGAAGCGCTCGGCTCGACCGGCACCTTCGGACTGTTCGTCCTGGTGAACCTCGCCTCCCTGGCGTTCGTCGCCCGGTTCGTGCCCGAAACCAAGGGACGCTCACTGGAAGAACTGGAGGCGCACTTCCGCGGCGACGCGCAGGCTGCGGCTCCCGCCCCGATCACCGTCCAGGCCACCAACTAACACTTGGGCAGGTGGCCTACGCTGGGAAAATGACCAGCAGAAGGCGGCGCCCATGAATCTCTCAGGGAACCTCGGCCCCCACCCGCATAACCTCGAGGTGGAGGACCTCGCCAGCTTCGACCGGCTGGTGGCAGCCGGGTCCACGGACCTGCACGGCTGGCATGCACAATCGCTGGACCTCCGCGGCCGGTCGGCGGACCTCGAACGGCTCCAGGTGGAGGGCGCCATCTTCCTGGGCTGCACGTTCGACGACGGGATGGAGGACGCCCTGCGCCGCCGCGGCGCCCTGATCTTCCCGCGCCTGGACGGCGTGCCGTTCAACCCCTACCGTGCAGCGCTCTACACTCCGCAGGAACTGTACGCAGGCCTCGCGGACGCCCCCTATGAGGACCTGCCGGACGCCCGCATCTATCAGTGGAGCATCCGGCCAGGCCAGCGACACCGGGTCGACGCCACGCTCGCCTCGGCCCTCCACGACCACGCCATCGGCGACGCCCTCGACGAACTGACCGGAACCGGCGCATGGTCCGGGCTCCAGATAGTGGGCGTGATGGGCGGGCACGCGGCGCAGCGCGGCAGCAGGGACTTCGCCCAGGCGGCCCGGCTGGGCCGGCTTCTGGCACAGTCGGGGAGCCTGGTAGCCACCGGCGGCGGGCCGGGCGCCATGGAGGCGGCCAACCTGGGTGCCTACCTCAGCAAAGCGTCCGACGGCGATGTCCAGGCAGCGCTGGACACCCTCGCCGCCGTCCCGGGGTTCCGTCCCTCGGTGTCCGCGTGGGCGCGCGCGGCGGCTGCCGTCGTCGAGCGCCATCCGGACGGCACCCCGTCGCTGGGGATCCCCACCTGGTTCTACGGGCACGAACCGCCAAACTACTTCGCCACACACCTCGCGAAGTACTTCGCCAACGCCATCCGGGAGGCCATCCTCCTGGAGCTGTGCCGGGGCGGGATCGTCTTCCTGCCGGGTGCCGCCGGGACCGTCCAGGAAATCTTCCAGGACGCCTGCGAAAACTACTATGGCGCCCGCGAGAAGGTCACGCCCATGGTTTTGGTGGGCAGGGAACACTGGGAAAACCGCTACCCGGCATGGCCCATGCTCCGCAGCCTGGCCGAGGGGCGGGCGATGGCGGACAGCATCTTCCTGGTGGACACCGTGGAGGAAGCCGTAGAGGTCCTGCACGGCTGACCGGTCCATCGGCTGACCGGCCGGAAGACTAGAGGTCTTTGCGGCAGGGGACCTTGCTGAGTTCGTACAGTCCGTTGAGGTCGCCGGTGGAGAGCCCTTCCGGCAGGCCGATCTCCGGGTACATCAGCTGGGTGTGGTCGTCCACATGGTCAAGGCCCATGACGTGGCTCAGCTCGTGGAGGATGACCGCCGTGGCATACATCGGCCCATCGGGGTGCCGCAGCTCGTTGGCGATCTGCGGGGCGTCCAGGTCCAGGCCGCCGGTCACGAAAGTCTTCGGCCCGCCGTCGTACCCGAAATGCGTGCTGCCGCCGGTTCCGATGACCTTGCCCTTCAGCTGCGGGGAGGTTTCCGGCGTGGTCCAGGCAATCAGGAGGGGCGCCCAGCGCTCGCCGTAGGCCTCCGGCTGGAAGGGCTTGCGCTGGGGTGAGGGCTGTTCGGTGGTGGTGCCGTCGTAGACAAACCTGATGCCGGTGGCGGCCGATATGGTGCCGATCGCGTCCGGGACGAGGTGCTCTGCGCCGTCGGGCGCCAGCGCGGTGTTGATGACGTAATGCAGGGGACGGCAGGGGGAATAGCCCACGGGACTGCCGTCGGTGTTGACCGCCAGGAAACGGTAGGAATCGCTGGCGGCGGCCGGCCGGACCGGGGTGGAGAGCGGTGCGTCCGCCTCCTCGAAGCCCGGCGGGGGCGTTGCCGGTGCGGCGGTCGCGGGCTGCGCGCCGTCGTTCCCGGCCACCCCCACGGCCATTCCCGAAGGACCAATCCTGATGTCCAGCAGGTCGCGGATGCGGGGATCATCCAGGGCCGCTGCACCGCCAAAAACGGCGGCCGCGCACAGGAAACCAGCCAGGAGCAGGCGCACCGCAGCGGCGGAACTGCGCCTGCGAGCATTGGCATCGGCATGCCGCGGCGGCCGGGTCTCCATCACAGCACCTCCAGTGGGTCAGCCACTCGGGGCAGCCACGGCCAAGCTACCATTGCCGGGCCTGCACGCCTATGGGAGGGGCGCCACCTGTGGAAACTGTTAAGCTGCGGCAGGTTAACCGGGAACCGCCGATTATCCGACAACTGTGCCGAAGGCCAGGCCCAGCAGGTAGGTGACCAATGCTGCGCCCAAGCCGATGCCCAGTTGGCGCAGGCCGCGGGTCAACGGCGAGGTGCCGGAGAGCAGGCCCACCGCACCACCGGTGGCCAGAAGGGCGATACCCACCAGCACGCCGGCCGTCACCAGCGCGGCCACCCCGGTCATTCCGAACAGGAACGGCAGGACGGGGACGATGGCGCCGGATGCGAAGAAGCAGAAACTGGACAGCGCCGCACCCCATGCGGTGCCGACGGCCTCGTGCTCGTCGCCGGCGTGGGGAAGGTCCGGCTGGAGGGACAGGCTGGGGTCGCAGTCGCAGGAGAGCAGGCCCATGCGTTCGGCCACGCGGTGCTGTGCCGCCTCCTGGGTCATCCCGCGGGCCAGGTACACCAGCAGCAGTTCGTTGTGTTCCAGGTCCAGCTTGGGGGCAGCTGCCAGGGTCACCTGCGTGGGCCGGGTGGCTGCCAGAAGTTCCCGCTGGGACCGGACCGAGATGAACTCGCCGGCACCCATGGACATGGCACCAGCCAGCAAACCCGCGATGCCGCTGAGCAGGACCACGCTGCTGGCGACGCCCGACGCGGCCATGCCCATCACCAGGGACAGGTTGCTGACCAGGCCGTCATTTGCGCCGAAGACTGCGGCGCGGAAGGTGCCGGCCAGGCGGTTCCGGCCGCGCGTGGCCAGGCCCCGGACTACTTCCTCGTGGATCTGCTCGTCTGCCGCCATGGCGTCCGTGGCATTGGGGTCCTTGGCATACGGTGAGCGGGCTTCGGCGCGCTGCGCCAGGGCCAGGACAAACACCGAACCGAAATTACGGGCCAGGAAGCCCAGCAGCCGGCTGCGAACCGAGGCCCGGCGGGGTTTTCCTGCGTGCGGCCCCAGCAGAGCCAGCCAGTGGGCCTCGTGCCGGCCCTCGGCCTCCGCCAGCGCCAGCAGGATGGCCCGTTCTTCGCCCTGCCGGTTCTGCGCCAGGTCGCGGTACACGGCAGCCTCGGCGCGTTCGTCCGCCAGGTACTGGCGCCAGCGCCGGATGTCCGCGGCGGAGGGCTGCCGGATGCCTTTGGGCTCCGTGCCGGTGCTTCCGGCGCGCCGGGATCCTGTGTCCAGGGAATGGTCCGGCTCTGCCGGACGGAACGGTTCTGAGGGGGTGGACACGGGAGCTCCTGAACTGGAAAGGGCATGGTTTCGGCCCCGTTGCAGTGCTAGCTTACTGCGGATTTCCGGGGATTTCTGGCCGGTAAACCAGCGTTGGCGGTTTCGGTAAACCTTAATTCCGCGGCACTTCGGCTGCCTGTACCGGCCGCTCTTGACCCGCTTGCGGCCCGGTGTTGAGATGAACGTGTGGCGCATCCGCGCCCCACTGAAAGAGCACGTCAGGCGAACCATCGGAGGTAGGAAGATGAGCACCACCGGACAGCACCCGGACATGCCGCACCTGGACGCCGTAGAAGCGGATCCGGCGTACGACTACGCCGAAGACGCGCCGGTCGACCAGGACGAGTGGGACACGGAGGACGAGTTCCTGGACGAGGAAGAGCCAGTGGTCCAGACACCGCCTGTCGTGGTCGATGCCGAGGACCGGGTGGTCCCGCTCGATGATGACGGAGTGCGCGAAGCCGAATAGACGCGAAGCCGAATACAACGGACGACGGCGGCACCTCCTTGCGCTGAATGCGGAAGGAGGTGCCGCCGTCGTGCGCCATGAATCTGCCGGCGCGGCGGGGATCCGCCATGATCGCGTCATAGCCGGGGCAGCCCATTAGTATTGCTCCAGAGCGGGCCGGTGAGCCTGCGATGAAAGGTTCGTACATGAAGGCACTGCCAGTTGAGCCGAGCAATATTCCGGTGGCCATCGGCTCCCGGATCCGCGCCGCCCGGCAGTCGCAACGGCTCACGATTGAACAGGTTGCGGACGCCACGGGGCTGACCAAGGGGTTCCTGAGCCGGGTGGAGCGCGACTTGACGTCGCCGTCGGTGGCCTCGCTGGTGACGCTGTGCCAGGTGCTGTCAATCTCCATCGGCGAACTGTTCGCCGCTCCGGAAACCCACCTCACTAAGCGCAATGACGGACCGCGTATTTCCCTGGGCGGCCACGGGATCGTGGAACGGTTGCTGACGGCCCGGTCCGAACGGCGGGTGCAGATCATCCAGGCCGTGATCGAACCGCACGGCCGTGGTGAGTCCGAGCTGTACGCAGTGGACTGCGACGTCGATGTGCTGCACGTGATCAAAGGCAAGTTTCGGCTCATCCTGACCAGCGAGGAATTCGACCTCAGCGCCGGCGACACCGTCACCTTTCCGGGGCGCGAGCCCCACACCTGGGTCAACCCCACGGACCAGCCCGTCGAGGTGCTCTGGGTTCTGGTGCCCGCCGCCAGCCGGTAATCCCCTTCCGCGGCGGACGTTCCCGCCCGGTTTGTCCCCGTTATCTGCCGGGGTGCTCCCGGCCGGCGGTGAACCGTCGCCGCATCCTGGAGGCGGCAGGCCGACAAACTGGGCGGGAGCGCACTCACCCGGCCTCCCTCGACCCGAGCACCGCCCGGATGTCGGCCAGGACCTGGTCCGGCTGGAACCAAATATGTTCGGGCATGTACCGGAGAACAGCGAACCCGTTGACCGCGGAGGCATTGTTCCGCATCCTGTCCCGTCGCATGTCGGCGCGTTTTGAGTGGAATTCAAACCCGTCAATCTCCACGATGAGGAAGCCCTGCAGTAGGAAGTCGACCCGGCCGATGCCCGGCAGGAATACCTGAGCGTCGTAGCTGATGCCGTTGGCGCGGAAGAGATGCTGGGCGTCCACTTCCACAATGGATTCCGCCCGCATGTCCAATTCCCGCAGCGCTCGCAGGACAGGCCGGGAGCGGTCACCACGCAGCTGGTCCTTCAATAGTTCCACGGGCACGCCATGCAGCCGGATGGCTGAGGTTGCCAAGGCCGTTGACGATGGGGGTGGGAGACACCCCATGGCATGCAGGGCCACGTCCTCCACCGCCGCCAATGGCAGCAGGGGATGGCCTGGAAAGTGTACCGACCGGTGCCGGATGAAGCCGTGCCCATGGCCGTGATTGCACGCGAGATGATGCCGTGGCGACGGGTGTCGAAGCCACAGGCCATAATGCGCGGCGGCGCTGGCGCACGTGAGCCGCCCGTTCTGCACAATGGCCGTGGCGACGCCTGGATCACAGCCAGGCAACAAGAACACGCCACGCTTGGGTTGCTGGGCGCCCTGATCCATCAGCTCCCTGATGGCCCGCCGTGAGAATCCGGCCCCCAGCAGTTGTCCAGTCCGGACCGCACCGCCGTTTTGGCGGAGATATTCGAGTGCCTGCATCCCACCATCCCAGACCGATGGGCGTTCCAGGGAAATGCCCATCGGAGACTATGTGGATAAGCCAGCCGTGCGTTCCCGCCCGGTTTGGTCCGGTTGAGGAAGAGTTCTGCCCGCAGGTTCGGCGCCCGCGCCACAGTCACGTCGGTCACTCGTGGCACAAACCGGGCAGCAAGGGAGGCTGCATCCCTGGGTAAACAGGTGATGCCTAGTGGGAAACAGAGGTGTATGATGGCAGTCACACCACCCACTTCGCAGAGAGGCCTTCAGTGGAAGAGCTCCGCATCGAAACCAACGGCAACCTTGGCCCCATTGATTCATCACGGATTCCCCGGTACGCCGGTGCCGCCACCTACGCCCGGCTGCCGCGCCTGGACCAGGTGCCCAAGGCGGACATCACCGTGGTGGGTGTGCCGTTCGACTCCGGCGTTTCCTACCGGCCCGGCGCCCGTTTCGGCGCCAACCACATCCGGGAGTCCAGCCGCCTGCTGCGCCCCTACAACCCGGCTTGGGATGTCAGCCCGTTCGAGAACGTCCAGGTAGCAGACGCGGGGGACATGGCCGTCAACCCGTTCAACATCAACGAGGCCATCGAGACCATCCAGCAGAACGCCCGGGACCTGACGGCCGGTGGCAGCAAACTCGTCACCCTGGGCGGCGACCACACCATTGCCCTCCCGCTGCTCCGCGCCGCCGCCGAGCGCGCCGGCGGACCGATCGCCATGCTGCATTTTGACGCCCACCTGGACACGTGGGACACCTACTTCGGGGCCGAATACACCCACGGCACGCCGTTCCGCCGCGCCGTGGAGGAAGGCATCCTGGACACGGAGGCGATCAGCCACATCGGTACCCGCGGCCCCCTGTACGGCAAGAAGGATCTCGACGACGACCACCGCTTCGGCTTCGGCATCGTCACCTCCGCGGATGTCTACTACCAGGGCGTCCTGGAAACCGTGGCCAAGGTCCGGGACCGGATCGGCAACCGTCCGCTGTACATCTCCGTGGACATCGACGTCCTGGACCCTGCCCACGCGCCCGGTACCGGAACCCCGGAAGCCGGCGGCATCACCAGCCGCGAGCTGCTGGAAATCATCCGCGGCTTCCGCGGGATGAACCTGGTGGGTGCCGACGTCGTTGAAGTGGCCCCGGCTTACGACCATGCAGAAATCACCGGTGTGGCAGCCAGCCACGTGGCCTATGAACTGGTCACCCTCATGGCAGACAATGCGGTTGAAGGCAACCGCTTCGGCGCGGCCACCGGGTATGCCGCCCAGGCCCTCGGCCGGGAAGTCCGGCAGCCTGCCGGTTTCGCCGCTGGAATGAAGGAGTAGCCACCATGATCGATTTCGATCCCGGCACAGCAGCCCCCACCAGGGGTACCGATGCCCGCAACGGCGGGGACCTCGTCGTCGAAACCCTTGAAGCGCTCGGTGCCAAGACCGTCTTCGGCATTCCCGGCCAGCACGCACTCGGCCTGTTCGATGCCATGGGCCGCGGCAATCTGCAGTTCGTCTCGTCGCGTGTTGAAAACAACTCAGCCTTCGCCGCCGACGGCTACTCCCGCGCCACCGGTGAAGTAGGCGTGCTGTTCCTCTCCACCGGGCCCGGTGCGCTGACCTCACTGGCCGGGCTGCAGGAGGCCTACGCCACCGGCGTGCCCATGGTGGTGGTGGCAAGCCAGATCCCGCTCGAGGGACTCGGCGCCCGGCGCAAGGGCATGCTCCACCAGTTGGATGACCAGAAGGCTTCCGCCGCCAACGTCACCAAGAGCCAGCGGCTGATACAGCATGCCTCCGGCATACCATCCGCCATCCAGGACGCCTGGACGGAAGCCATCTCGTCCCCTCAGGGCCCGGTGTGGATCGAAATCCCGCAGAACGTGCTGCTTGACCCCATCATGGTCCCGCCAGTGGAAGACGCGCTCGCAGAAGCCGCGGACAACCCGCCGCGCGTGGAACTGGTTCGCGAGGCCGTGAAATGGCTCGCCGCGGCCAAGCGCCCGGCAATCATCGCCGGCGGAGGTACGCGCCGGGGGCGGGCCGAAAAGTCCCTGCTGTCCATCGCGGAAAAGCTCCGTGCCCCAGTCATTTGCACACCCGGGGGAAACGGGGCCTTTCCCTGGAACCACGAGCTGTCGCTGCAGTCCTGGATGGAGGACCGCTACATGACGGAGCTGCTGGAAGACGCCGACGTCCTTGTGGTGATCGGTTCTTCCCTGGGCGAGGTCACCTCCAACTACTTCACGTTCGAACCCCGGGGCCGCATCATCCAGATCGACGCCGAGCCGCGCGTCCTCGAATCCAACCGGCCGGGCCTGGGCATTCGGGCGGATGCCGGGCAGGCACTGGCTGCCCTGGACGGTGCCCTCGATGAAGCGCTGCAGCGGGACCGCCACGCCCAGCCGGACTGGCACGGCACTTCCCCGGAACAGCTGGTCAAGGACTCGCTGGCCAAGGTCCGCGCCCGACTGGAAGGGCAGGACCTGGCCAAGGAACTGAAGTTTATGGCGGACATCCGCGAGGCCGTTCCGGCGGACATGCAGACGTTCTGGGACATGACCATCGCCGCGTACTGGGGCTGGAGCTGCTGGGATGCCCGTGAGGGGGAGTTCCACTCCGCCCAAGGCGCCGGCGGGCTTGGTTACGGCTTCCCGGCGGCGATCGGTGCCGCTGTGGGCCTGGAAACCGTGGGAAAGCCCGGCCGCGTGCTGGCAGTGTCCGGCGACGGCTCGTCCATGTACTCCATTTCCGAGCTCGCAACGGCCAGGCAGCACAACGTCCCGGTCACGTGGCTGATCGTGGACGACGGCGGCTACGGCATCCTGCGCGAGTACATGGTGGGCGCGTTCGGGAAGGCCACGGCCACCGAACTGGCGCGCCCGGACTTCGTCAAGCTTGCTGAATCGTTCGGCGTCCCGGCAACCCGGGTGGCGCCGGAGGACGTCGGGGACGCCCTGAAGGCGGGATTCGCCGCAGACGGACCCAACGTCGTCGTGGTTGAAACGCTCCTGAAGATGTTCGCCCCCACCCACCTGGGCGACTAACCTGCAGCATCACCGCGGACCCCGGCTCCCACAAGGAGCCGGGGTCTTTTGCGTCCTGCAATGCCGATACGATTCTGGTCATGGAGAACGGCAGCAGCGTGAAACAGGGCGGGCCTCTGGAGGAGATGGGCTACCGGCCCTCCGCCAGTGAAGCGGAGGCAGGGGAGGACGTGCAGGCAGGCACGGAGGACCCCGCGGGATCCGACCCCCGGCGGATCGAGGTCCTGGTTCCCATGCGGTGGGGGGACATGGACGCCTACGGCCACATCAACAACGTGCAGATCGTCCGCATGCTGGAGGAGGCACGCATCGGTGCCTTCGGGCCGCCCCGTGGCGCCGGGCTCCCCGGAGTGGAACCGCACGTCTCACTGTTCAATGACGTGCCGGAGGGCACCATGGCACTGGTGGTGGACCATAAGATCCGCTACGTACGCACTTTGGACTACCGCAACATTCCCGCCTTGGTGGAGGTCTGGATCGGCGCCGTGAAGGGGGCCAGCTTCGACATCCACTACGTCATCAAGGATCCCGCCACGGGGCAGGAATGTGTCAAGGCAAGCAGCCACCTGGCGTTCGTGGATGAAACCACGGGCCGGGTCCAGCGGCTCACGCCGGAGCAAAAAGAACGGCTGGCGCCGTTCGTGCATTAGGGCCGGACGGCACTGTGCGGGGACCACGTAGTGTCGGACAATAGGCATCAGCCGAAAGCGCCCATAACCTGAGAATGAAGGAGCACGGAGATGGCACGGAAGAAGACTTGGAAAGAGATGTCACCTTCGGCGCGCGCCGGCTTCATCCTGGTGGGGATAGCGCAGGTTTCGCTGCTGCTCGCGGCCCAGCGGGACATCTCGCGCCGGCCCGCAGAACTGATCAACGGGCCCAAGGCTGCGTGGCGGGCTGCCTCGTTCATTAACTTCGTGGGCCCGATGGGCTACTTCGTCCTGGGGCGCAAGCGGCCCGCTCCCCGGGTCTGAGGCTCCCTGCCGGGTACCGGCACCCGTTGTGAGCAGCCGTTCAGTTTCACCCTGTAAATTTGAAGTATGACCCCCGCCTCAACTGCTGCCATGACACGTGCCCCAGGTATCTCACGCGAGATTGAGGACGCAGCATGGTTTGTGCTGGGCCCGGGAATGCTGGGCAAACCATCCGCGCTGGATGGCCGGACCCTGACCTGGACTGCGGACGCCGCCGGGGAACTGCTGGAACGGCTGGAGCGGGGCACTCCGGACCCCAAGGCTCCCATGATGACCAACCTCCGGCACAACCTTGAAGGCGCCTCGCGTGAGGCCAAGCAGCTCGCCGTTGAGCTGCTCTTCCTGCAGTCGCTGCCGCTGGCGCACGAAGTGAAGTCACTGAAGGTCAAGCGCGCCCGCGTTGCAGAGGCTGCGTCCTGGCTTGAGCCGCCGCTGGAGCTGCCCGAGGAGCTGTACCAGGGCATGACGGACCACGGTGTCATCCGGGACCGGACGGCAGAGTTCAACTGGACCATCTGGGACCACCTGAAGTGGCTGTGCCGCTTCGTGCAGCACGTGGACCAGCAGCCCACGCATGCAATCACCGCGGCGCTGCAGGACCCTCTGGCCTTCCACCGGCTGGCCGCGGCTACGCCGGACGACCAGCCGGCGATCCGCCGCAGCATCGAGTTCCTTACCTGGCCCAGCTACTTCGAGCCCGTAGTGGCGGACGTGGAGCGCCAGGAGATCCGGGACGCCTTCGCCTCGCTGGTGGGTGGTGCCAAGGGCGACGCCGAGGAAGACATCACCGCGGACATCCACCGCATCCGCCGGCACCTCGATGAGCAGGCGGGCCAGCGCATCGACTGGTACTCCCGGCAGCTGGTCAGCCAGTGGCGCAAGGTGGGGGACCCCGGACGCCGGGCGTGGCTGCTGCGCACGCACAGCGACAACACTGAACTGCTCACGGCCTGGCAGGGCGAGGAGAAGGTCACCCTCGACGTCGAACATCTCCGCCTGCTTGACCCGGGCGTGACGGCCGGGGTGGTGCAACACGCCGTCGACGAAGACTACAAACATCTTGGCTACGTGGAGCGCGAGGACACCAAGACGGCCGTCTTCGCTTTCCTGACGGTGATGAAGCCGGGCGATCTGGCGCTGTACCAGCACTCGGGCGTCGTGCGGCTGGGCGTGGTGCTCGGCGAGCCGGAGCACAACGATGACAACCGCCGCCTGCGCCGGAAGGTGCGCTGGTTCGATGAAGGGCACACCACCACTGACCTGCCCCGCCATGTGCAGCGGCAGCTGGCCACCCCGGGGATCGTGGTGGACGTGACGCGGGTGGTCCAGGCGCTGCAGGCCCTGGTGCCGGCTGAAGCCGAAACGGAACCGGATGAGGACGCCGCAAGCACCGGCCTCATCCCCGTGGTGCAGGAGGGCTTCCGGCCGTTGACTCCGGAGTTCGCCGAATCGCTGCACATGGAACTCGAACCGCTCCAGGAGATCGCGGAGCTGCTGGAGGAGAACCGGCAACTGGTCCTGTACGGTCCGCCGGGCACTGGAAAGACATACTTGGCAAAGCACCTTGCCGCGGAACTGGCCAACGACTCCACGGACGAACGGGTCAAGTTGGTGCAGTTCCACCCGTCCTACGCCTACGAGGACTTCTTCGAGGGCTACCGCCCCGACAAGACCGACGAAGGCCAGGTCTCCTTCAAACTCGTGGCAGGACCGCTGCGCCGCCTGGCTGAGGAAGCCGCCAAGCCGGGGAATGAGAACAAACCGTACTTCCTGATCATCGACGAGATGAACCGCGCCAACCTGGCCAAGGTGTTCGGCGAGCTGTACTTCCTGCTGGAGTACCGGGACGACCGGATCTACCTGCAGTACAGCCCGAACGAGCCGTTCACGCTGCCGGACAATCTCTACATCATCGGCACCATGAACACCGCAGACCGGTCCATCGCCATGATGGACGCCGCCATCCGCCGGCGCTTTTCTTTCATCGAGCTGCACCCCCAGACGGAGCCGGTCAAGGGATCGCTGCTGCGCTTCCTCCAGGCACGGAAGCTGGACCTCACGCCCGCCTTGCTGCTGGACGCCCTCAACGCGGCCATCGACGAGTGGGACCGGGACCTGATGATCGGCCCGTCCTACTTCATGAAGCCGGCGGCCCAGACCCCGGCCGGGCTGCGCCGGATCTGGAAGTACGAGCTCATGCCGCTGCTTGAGGAGCACTATCACGGACAGCTCACCCGGGCGCAGCTGGAGGAGCGCTTCGGGCTGGAACAGCTGTTGGGGCGCCTTGCAACCGGTTAAATCCGGCGGATCCGTCCGCCACCTGGTGCTGGATGAACTTTCCCGCGGCATCGTGGAGCGGCTGGACCCCGCCAGCGCCTCGTTCTTGAACGCCAGCGGCCTGGCCAAGGCGTCGCCCATGGGGATGGGGCTCTACCGGATCGAACCGGTAGGCAAGGTGGGCTCGGTCCGCACCCCCACGGTCCAGCTGGACGTCCGGCCCAAGGACCGGCTCGGGCTGAGCCGGCTCTTGTTCCTCCTCAGCTATGCCGAGGACCAGGGCTTCCGACCAGACACCGTGGCAGCGGTGGAGGACCGCGAGTTGTGGAGCGCACTGGCTGAATCGCTGGCCCAGCTGGCCGAACGGGCACTGGGCCGCGGCGTGCTGCAGGGATACCTCACGGTGGACGAATCTCTCCGGACCGTGAAGGGACGGATCCGGATTTCGGACCAGATCTCCCGCCGCCCGGGGATGTTGGTGCCCCTGGAAGTGTCCTACGACGAGTTCACCGAGGACATCGCGGAGAACCGCATCCTCCGTGCGGCGTTGGAACGGATGAGCCAGGTGCCGCGGGTCCGTCCGGAGGTGCTGAGCCGGCTGCGCCAGCTCAAGGGAAAGCTCGACGCCGTTACCCGCCTTCCAGCCGGCGCCCCGCTGCCGCCGTGGAAACCCACCCGAATGAACCTGCGGTACCACGCGGTTCTCCGGCTGGCCGAACTGATCCTGCGAAATTCCTCCGCAGAATCGGGAGAAGGAAAACAACAGACCGCGTCTTTCGTGGTGGACATGGCAGAGGTATTCCAGGACTTCGTCGGTGCCGCGCTCCGCCAGGCGATGGCCGCGTTTCCGGGGGAGCTGCGGCTCAAGTACAACGCGCTGCTCAGCGAAGCCGTTCGGGACGCGGACCGGTTGTCAGTGCGGCCGGACGCGGTGCACCTGCTGGGCGGCCAGCCGGTGGTCGCATACAACGCCAAGTACAAGGCAGCCACGGACATGGGCGCCTCCCTGACCGCCGACCACTACCAGATGCTGGCACACTGCACGGCGCTCGCGGTGCCCACCGCCTGGCTCGTCTACGCCGGTGCGGGGGAGGTCAAGCTGCGCCGGATCCTCAACACAGACATCGACGTCGTGGAGTTTCCGCTGGATCTGTCCCGGCCACCGGCGGAAATCTTGGCAGCCATCGCCGAACTGGCGCAACAATCTTGGGGAGAAGTGGTGCGGCAAGCACGGAACAGCGGGGCAGGTGACAGTTATACTGCTGACGTTGGCTTGTGAGGGGACGCTATGGGTGACGCACGAGTGGGACTTGTCATTGAGGACGACCAGGACATCCGGGAACTGGTCCGGACGGTGCTGACCCAGGCCGGGTTCGAGGTGACTGTCGCGGCATCCGGCTACGAAGGCGTGGCCGCTGCCCGCAGGCTGAACCCCGACGTCATCACCCTGGACCTCGGGCTGCCGGATATCGACGGGTTCGAGGTTGCCCGCCAGATCCGCGAGTTCTCCGATGCCTACATCGTGATGCTCACCGCCCGGGCCGAAGAGCTGGACACCCTGATCGGGCTGGAATCCGGCGCGGACGACTACCTCACCAAGCCCTTCCGTCCGCGGGAACTGCGGGCGCGCGTGGCCGCGATGATGCGCCGACCCCGCGCTGCCACACCCGTCCCGGCCGGTGCCGCGCCCGCCGGGGAGGCCGCCGCCGTCGGACATTCCACCTCCGGCGCCGCGAACGCCGGAGCCCCGACCGCCGGAACTGCCGCGGCAACCGCCGGCGTAACGGTCACTGCCCCCAGCGCCGAGAACGGCGACCGGTATTACAGCCACAACGGCCTCGAACTGAGCTATGCCTCCCGCACGGTGACCGTTGACGGGGAAGAGATGCACCTGACCCGCACCGAATTCGAACTCCTCCACGCCATCCTGGAAGCCGGCCGGACTGTCCGCACCAAAGCAGATCTGGTGCGGCGTCTCCGCGAGGAGGACTACGACGTCGGAAGCTATATCAGCGAGGCAGATGAACGCTCGGTGGAGGTCCATATGGGGAACCTCCGGAAGAAGCTGGGCGATTCGGTGCAGCGCCCCCGCTGGTTGCAGACGGTCCGCGGCGTGGGTTACCGCCTGGCCCCAGGCGGGCCGCCTGTCGAGCACTGAGCCTGGAGCCGGTGCGTCGTCTGCCGGCTGCACTGGCTGATAGGCCGGAGGTATGCGGCGGCGAGCCTGGGCAGGACAACGGCGACGTCGGATTCGCGGGCTCCTCCGCGGATCTCGCCTTCCAGTTCGTAGGCTAGTCCGGCGAGCCGCTCGGCGCCCACCATCTGGCTCGAGGTCTTTAGGCTCAGGACCGCATCCACTGAACCGTCCAGGTCGCCAGTGGTCAAGGCAAGCCGGAGCCGGCCTATGCGTTGGGGGAGGCATTGGACGAAGTCGGCCACGAACATCCTGCAGTATCCTTCGTCATCTTCCAGTTCCTCGCGCAACCGGTCCAGTACGGACTGGTCCACCAAAGGCCTGGAAGCATCATCAGCTGCGCCCACGACGGTCCTTTCGGCTCCGGGTGTCCTGCGGCGAGACCAGCCGGGGAACAAAACGGTCAGCGGAGGCTATCCGCTTCACTTCAGGGTAGGGCCGATCCCGGGTTCCGGCGCCGGGCGGGCAGAGAATTGTGGGTTTCTTGATGGGAATTGCGGGCTGATGTTGAGTTGGCGGTCCAGGAACTGTATGAGTTGGTCCTCCAGCGCCGGTCTGTCCTTCAACTGGCACTCCCACACCGTCAGGACCTCCCATCCCGCGGCCTCGAGTTCGCTGCGCTGGCGGGCGTCGCGCTCGCGCGTGCGGGTGCGCTTCTCCTCCCAGAATGCGGCGTTCGCTTTCGGCGCGTGCAGGCCGACCCGGCAATCGTGGAAGTGCCAGAAACAGCCGTTGACGAAGACGACCTTGCGACGTGCGGCGAAGACCAGATCGGGGTTGCCGGGCAGGCGGCTGCTCCCGGACCGGCCATGGAGGCGGTAACGGTAGCCCTTGGCGTGGAGCAGTCGCCGCACCAGCAGTTCCGGTTTGGTGTCCTTGCCCCGGATCCGGGACATGTTCCAGCTGCGCTGCTCAGGGGTGAGCTTATCCGCCATGCTTCAAGTCTAGGAGGGTTCAGATTTCCCGTTCGGGCTGCTCGCCGAAAACGAAATGACGTCCGCTGATGGAGCTCGGCTCGATTTCCACGTAGAAGTCCTTGAGGGTGGGCACCCAGGTCTTCAGGCCCAGTTCCTCCACGGCGGCCAGTTCGCTCGAATTGGTCAGCACCCGGGCCGTACCCCGAAGGACGACGGACCAGGCCTCTTCGGAGAGGATCCCGTCCGTTTCGAAGAGCACCTTCGCGTTGATGGTCAGCTGGGCGAGCTTGTTTCCCGGCGCGGTGCGGAGGTACAGCTTGCGGTTGGAGACGAGGTAGTTGACGGGGAAGATGTCAGGTTCGCCTGCCACGGAGACCACCAGCCGACCGTGCTTTGTGCCTTCCAGCAGCTTCCAGGACTGCTCGTCGCTGAGTTCCAGTACGGGGTTTGCGTCTGCATGCGTGAACATCATGGAACCATTCTTCTACGTGCGGTAGAAGCGCGACAGTGCCGGAAGTCCCTTCTTTCGTCCGTCAAGCGCCGGTGGCGCCGTGCCGGCTGCATTCCGCATGCCAGCCGAGCGGTGAGACTTGGACTTTCAGGCGTCGGCAGCATTCAGAACAGTAGCGCGGAGGTTCCATCTCGAGGCGCCTCGCGCACTCGTGGTGGGTACCTGCCGGTGTCGCGTTTCCTTGCCGCGTTCCGCCATGGCGGGCGTACGACGGCGGGAGGGCGCCGCCGTCGTACGCTTGCCCCTGCAATTCCCCGCCACAGTGCCCGCAATAGCGCGCTGTGGGGCTGGTTGTGGAGTGCTTCATAGAGTCTTCTGGAGCTCCTTGATGGGCATGTTGAGGTCCACGAGGAGATTGAGATCGGCGTTTGCGGGGCGACCCAAGGTGGTGAGGTAGTTGCCGACGATGACCGCGTTGATGCCGCCGAGGAGACCTTCGCGGGTGCCGAGGTCGCCGAGGGTGAGTTCACGGCCGCCGGCATAGCGCAGGACAGTGCGCGGCATGGCGAGGCGGAAGGCAGCGATGGCGCGCAGGGCGTCCTTGCCGTCCATGATCTCCTGGTTCTCCAGCGGAGTGCCGGGGCGGGGATTGAGGAAGTTGAGCGGGACTTCGTGGGGTTCGAGGGCTGCGAGCTGGGCGGCGAGTTCGGCCCGCTGCTCGAGTGTTTCGCCCATGCCAATCAGGGCTCCGCAGCAGAGCTCCATGCCGGCGTCCTTGACCATGTTGCAGGTGTCCAGGCGTTCCTCGTAGGTGTGGGTGGTGACGACTTTGGGGAAGTAGCTGCGTGCCGTTTCGAGGTTGTGGTTGTAGCGGTGCACGCCCCATTCCCTGAGCTGGTCCACCTGGCGCTGGGTGAGCATGCCCAGGGAGCATGCGATGTTGATGTCCACTTCCTCGTTGATGCGGTCGATGGCGAACTTGATCTGGTTCATCAGCTTGATGTCCGGTCCGCGGACAGCGGCGACGATACAGAACTCGGTGGCTCCGGTGGAGGCGGTTTCCTTGGCGGCTTTGACGAGTTCGGGGATGTCCAGCCAGACGCCCCGTACCGGACTGTCGAACACGCCGGACTGGCTGCAGAAGTGGCAGTCTTCGGGGCAGCCCCCGGTTTTGATCGAGATGATGCCCTCGACTTCGACATCCTCGCCGCAATGCTTCAGGCGTACTTCATGGGCGAGTTGGAGGGCGGCCGGGAGCGCTTCATCCGGAAGACCGAGGATCTCGACGAGCTGCCCTTCGTTAAGGCCGTCGCCGTTTTCGAGCACCTGCTGCCGGGCTGTTTCGAGGATCGGATGGGTGCGTTGCTGGAGGGGCATCGTCATTGAGTTTCCTTGGCTGGTCCGTGCGGGTGGGTCTCTCTCCTTGACCGTAGTTCGGGGCAGGCTGGCTGTTTTTGTGGAACGGCCACAAGGGGACGGGGGCGGGTTTGTGGGAGTGGTTGCCAGGCGGGTGTGACTTTTTTCGGCGCCGCAGGGATGGTAAACCCGTGCGGGGTAGCTGTGGATAACTATCGTCGTCGATTTGTGTGCTGGGCTACCCTTGGAGCAACGTCCGGAGAGCGTCATCACACGACATTGGGGGAGTAGCGGTCCATGGCATCGCACGTCATCTCTAAACCTGCATTCTTAGGCCGTATCGCAGTGGTTGCGGGAGCGGCGCTACTGCTCGGGGGCTGCGCCGGGGCAGCACCGGAGCCGGCAGCCAGCCCTGATACGACGCAGTCTGCGACAACAAGCCTTTCCGCTTCGCCGACGGCTACTGCAACGGCAATTCCCGCCTACAAGCCGGCCAGCGCAAAGGGACCGGCCCAAAACGTACCCTTACCTGTCCTCCCGGCGGTGGCGAAGACTGAGACAAAAGAGGGGCTGGAGGCGTTTACCAAGTATTGGTTTGCCGTCCTCAGTTATGCGTATGAGACTGGAGACGTCGAACTTTTGAAAGGGGTGTCCGGCCCCGATTGCGCCTTTTGTAACGGTCTTGTCAAGAACGTCAGTAACGCTTGGAAAGACGATAAGTGGATATCGGGAGGTCGGGTCAAGACGCCAGCCGTGACGGGACGAGCGCTAGAAAATGAGCCGTGGCAGGCAACCGTTCAGGTAATCCAAGATGAGATAAGTATTCATAATCCTGATGGAACCCTAACGCAGGACCCCACCAAAGCAATTAACGTCGGAAGTCAGGTAGTGGCCACATTCGGCCGTGATGGATGGACGGTGACTGAACTAGGTCTAATACGATAGCCATGGGCAGCCTCATTCGCCGGATGTCCGCTCCCGTCCTTTGTCTGGTCTTCGTGCAAGTTCTAATGGTGTCCCTCCCCATTGCCGCTGCCACTGCGAAAACCGACGAAGCAGTCGGATTCGTCGACACTGGTGTGGAGGTTGGAAGTGTGGGCTGGGGCTTGGATCCCAAGACTGGGGCCGTAGTACGGATCCCCAAGAATCAGGCTTCAACGGACCCCAACGACTACAAGTATGAGTTGCAGTGCCATTTGGGCGCCGGGGATTTTGACTCGGTGTGCCTCCGCAGTCAACTGAAATGTACCAACGGCCCCAACGGCGAGGACGGAATTCCCGTGGTTTGGCTGTCGAAGCCCCGTGGGGTTCCGGGCGCAGTCTGGGCTCGCCACTCGGGTCCAATGTGCCTTTACGACCCAAACCCGGAAGATGTTCTTCCACGGATCGCCGCGGCCATCCAGAAACGATTCGAAAATCTTCCCGTAGACGCGGGTGCCGTCGTTGCGCAGCCAAGCCCGCACACGCTCCGGGGAGCGGAAACCAACTTCTACGCTGATGCCAAAGAGCAGCAGTTCGACATCACCATGTTCGGCCAGAAGGTTCATGTCGTGGCCACGCCGGTGCAGTACACATGGAATTACGGCGACGGTACGGTCTTCGGGCCGCAACCGTCCATGGGCGGACCGCTGCCGCAGGATCGCTGGGGCGAGAAAACGAGGACCAGCCATGCCTACGGAGCTACGGGTGACTTTGAGGTTGTCCTGACCAGCAGCTTCCGGGGGACATACTCGGTCAACGACGGGCCTCCGCTGCCAATTCCTGGGGAAGGCCAGTTCAGCGCCGCCCCGGAAACGATCAGTGTTTGGCGTTCCATCACGCGCAACTACGCAGACGACTGCAACGTGAATCCGAACGGACAGGGCTGTCCCGGTTCGTAGGAGCCGGCGGCGCCTGGTACTTGTTCTGGCCCCCGCCCGAACGTGTGACCCCCGTCCCATCCGGAATAGCGCCCCGATGCATGGGGTTGGCACTGGCAGTACCGCTTCTGCCCCTGAAAGGAACCGCGCATGCTGTTTTCCCCTCTGACCCTAGGCGAACTCGAACTTCCCAACCGGCTCGTGATGGCTCCGCTCACCCGGCTCCGTGCCGGTGAAGAAGGCGTTCCGGGGCCGCTTGTCGCCGAGCACTATCGCCAGCGTGCTTCGCTGGGCCTGATCGTCAGCGAAGGAATCTACCCAACCATCGGCGGCCGCTCCTACGCCGGACAGCCCGGGATCGCTACCGAAGAACAGATCGCCGGCTGGAAGAAGGTCACGGATGCCGTGCACGCGGAGGGCGGACGCATGTTCGCCCAGATCATGCACGGCGGCAGGGTCTCGCATCCGGAGCTGACAGCCGGCCGGGACGTCGTCGCCCCCAGCCCCGTGGCCATCGAGGGTGAAGTCCGCACACCCTCAGGCAAGCAGCCGTACCCGGTGCCGCACGCGCTCACCACGGACGAGCTTCCGGTGCTCATCCAGGAAATCGTCGCCGCCTCGCTTAACGCTGTTGAGGCAGGGTTCGACGGCGTGGAGCTGCACTCCGCCAACGGCTACCTCCTGCATGAATTCCTTGCGCCCAACTCGAACGTCCGGACCGACAGCTACGGCGGATCCCCGGAAAATAGGGCCAGGTTCGTCATAGAAACGGTCAACGCTGTCGTTGCAGCATTGGGCGCCAACCGGGTAGGGATCCGCATCTCGCCGGAGCACAACGTCCAAGGGATCGCCGAGACGGACCGCGAAGACGTCCGCGCCACCTACGAAGTGCTAGTGGACAGCATCGCTCCGCTGAACATCGCCTACCTCAGCGTTCTGCATCACGAACCGGCAGATGAGCTGGTGCAGGGCCTCCGCGCGCGCTTCGGCGGCACCTTCCTGGTGAACACCGGTTTCGGCGTAGTCACCTCACGAGACGAAGCCGCAGGGCTGGTTTCCGCCGGACACGCGGATGCCGTGGTGGTAGGCAGGCCGGCCCTCGCCAACCCGGACCTCGCCCGCCGTTGGAAGGAGAGCCTCCCGCTGAATGAGCCTGATGCTGCCACTTTCTACGCATCGGGTGCCGTGGGCTACACGGATTACCCGGCTTACCAAGGCTGAGCTGGCAGCCGGGAAGTCCTAAAGAAACGCTTCCCGGCCGGTCCCTTCCCTCATCACGAGCTTTCCGTCCTCGACGGAAACGAGGACGCTCCGTGGCTTGCCGGTGACTTTCTTGATGGCCTTCAGTCCCCGGTTGGTGACTTCCACCCCCACCTGAGCGCCTTTAGCCGGGAGCTCCACGGAGACCTCCGCGGCGATGCCCAGGATGGGGTTCGTTGAGACCCCGAGATCCCGCCGCGCCTGCTTGCCATTGACCGTCAAAGTGATGTTGGCGTCCTCGAATCCCTCCTGAAAAACGACCAGCAGTTCCCTCATGGGTGCCTCTTCCTCGAGCAGCGGAGCCGGTGGCGGCAGTTCCATCACAGCACTTTTGCTGCCGCAGCGGAACAGCGCAGGGCGGTGGGAGAGCCGAAGCCCCAGTGGAGCAGGCAAGATGCATACGGCAAAATGTTCGGGTGACCCAACTGCCGCAAGCCCCCGCCCCCGCCTCGCCGCCAACAGCCCGCCCTGACTGGGAACTCCACGCCCAACTTGCCGGTGAGCTCGGCGTCAAGCCGTGGCAGGTCAAAGCGGCGGTCGAGTTGCTCGACGGCGGCTCGACCGTCCCGTTCATCGCCCGCTACCGCAAGGAAGCGACCGGGACCTTGGACGACGGTCAGCTCCGCGAGCTCGACGAACGCCTCCGCTACCTCAGAGAGTTGGCGGACCGCCGTCGTACTGTACTCGAGGTGATTGACGCGCAGGGACAGCTGACCCCCGAGCTCAAGAAGGCGGTCCTCGCCGCGGACACCAAGTCCCGGCTGGAGGACATCTACCTGCCATTCAAGTCCAAGCGCCGGACCAAGGCACAGGCCGCGCGCGAAGCGGGGCTCGAACCGCTCGCAGACGCCTTGGTCAAGCATCCGGACTTGAACCCCGAGCGCGAGGCAGCCAAGTACCGCAGCCCGGAGCACTCCATCGCGGATGCCGCGGCGGCCCTGGCCGGCGCCCGTTCCATCCTCGTGGAGCGCGCCGCCCAGGACGCAGATCTTGCAGAAACGCTCCGCGAACGGCTGTGGACTCAGGGGAGGATCGTCTCCCGGGTGAAGAAGGGCAAGGAATCTGAAGGCCAAAAATTCGCCGACTACTTCGAGTTCGCCCAGGCTCCCGGCGCCATGCCTTCACACCGCGTGCTGGCACTGCTGCGTGGTGAAAAGGATGGGGTCCTCGACCTCGACCTCGCCGAAGCAGATCCCGCGGACGACGGCGTCCTGGCCGCCGCCCGCACCCGCTACGAGTCAGCGGTGGCCAGGTTCCTTGGGGTCACCGACCGCGGCCGGCCAGCCGACGCCTGGCTGATGCAGACCGCACAGCTGGCCTGGCGGTCCCGCGTCCTCGCCCGCCTTACTGCTGACCTGCGCGGCCGGATGTTTGCTGCTGCCGAAGACGAGGCCGTCCGCGTTTTCGCCGCGAACCTTCGCGACGTTCTGCTCGCGGCCCCGGCCGGCAACCGTGCAACCCTGGGTCTGGATCCGGGCCTGCGCACGGGCGTGAAGGTCGCCGTCGTGGACGGAACTGGAAAGGTGGTGGCCACAGATACTGTTTACCCGCATGCACCTGCCAGGAAGTGGGATGAGGCGCTCGCAACGCTGTCCCGGCTTGCCCGGCAGCACAAGGTGGAACTGATCGCCATCGGCAACGGAACCGCCTCCCGCGAAACGGACAAGCTGGCCGTCGAACTCATCAAGCTGCTGCCGGACGTGGACCGGAAACCCCAAAAGCTCGTCGTGTCCGAAGCCGGAGCCTCCGTCTACTCGGCCTCGGCGCTCGCTGCCGCGGAACTTCCCGGAATGGATGTGTCTTTGCGCGGCGCCGTATCGATTGCCCGCCGCCTCCAGGATCCGCTGGCCGAGCTGGTCAAGATCGATCCGAAATCCATTGGCGTGGGCCAGTACCAGCACGACGTCACGGCCGCGAAGCTGGACCGCAGCCTCGATGCGGTGGTCGAGGACTGCGTGAATGCCGTTGGCGTTGACGTGAACACCGCGTCGCCGGCGCTGCTGAGCCGGGTGGCCGGCGTCGGGCCTCTCCTCAGCGAGAACATCGTGGCCTACCGCAACGAGCACGGCCCTTTCGCTAGACGTGCAGATCTAAAGAAGGTGCCCCGGCTCGGCGCGAAGGCCTTTGAACAGTGTGCCGGCTTCCTGCGCATCACCGGGGGAGCCGAGCCCCTTGACGCTTCCAGTGTGCACCCCGAGGCATACGCTGTGGCGCGGCGGATCCGGGCAGCTGCCGGCTCAGCCCCTGCCGCATCGCTGGATCCTGCCGCATTCGTGGACAACATGTTTGGGCTGCCTACCGTCCGGGACATCCAGGCGGAACTCGACAAGCCAGGGCGCGATCCACGGCCGGCCTTTGCTGCGGCAACGTTCTCCGAAGGCATCGAAAAGATCTCGGACCTCAAGCCGGGAATGGTGCTCGAAGGAACGGTGACCAACGTGGCGGCTTTCGGCGCCTTCGTGGACGTCGGGGTGCACCAGGACGGGCTGGTACACGTTTCGGCACTGGCCAACCGGTTCGTCGCCGACCCCCGCGAAGTGGTCAAGTCCGGCCAGGTTGTCCGCGTCAAAGTTCTGGAAGCTGATCCTGACCGGAAGCGGATCTCGCTGACCTTGAGGCTCGACGATGAACCCTCGGCAGGCGGCAGTTCCTCCCGGCAGCGTGGGAACTCCCCGGGCCCGCAGCAGGGACGGCAGGATTCCGGGGAAAGCCCCGCTGCGAGTCATGCAAAGACTCCGATCAAGCGTCCAGGAAAAGCGGCAGGCAAAGCAGTTCAGGCAGCAAGCCCGGCCAACACTGCTATGGCCGAGGCGCTGCGCAGGGCGGGTCTCGGTAAGTAGCGCCGTTGGGGCAATGTGTCAGGCCAGGGACAGCACGAACGCGAGGACGAAGCCGGCAGCGGTGCTGAGCGCTACTGCCGGACCTCCATGTTCGTAGGCTTCGGGCATCAGGGTGTCGGCGAGCGATGCGATGACGGCGCCGGCGGCAAACGCCAACGGCAGTGAGATTGCTTCGGGGTCTGTTCCACTCAAGGGGCCAGCACCAATAACAACGGCTGCCACAAGCAGGACGCCGCACGCCACCCAGAGCCCGATAATGCTTCTGGCTGAGCGGCCCTGGCTGCGCATCGATGCCGAGCCGACTAACGCCTCGGGAAGGTTCGAAACGAAAATGGCCGCCAGCAGCGCCAGCCCGCCCGTTCCTTCGCCCAAGGAGACACCGAGCGCGATGTTCTCCGGAACTCCGTCGAGGGTTACGGCTGCCAGCAATGCAAGCCCGGCGGCGCCCCGCGTGGAGGCTGCGGTTGCCGGCTTCTCCTGCACCGCGGCGCCAGTGTCCAGCTTCGCGCTTCCACGCACCTCGTCCGCTGGGACTGCTTCTTCCAGGGGCCCCGGCTGGGCCCACCGGTCAAGGAAGGCGCTGAGCGCGGTGAACACCGCGGCACCCAGGAGCAGGCCTACGGCGGCCCGGATGATGCCGCCCCGTTCGTAGGCGTCGTGGAAAAGCTCGAACGCCAAGGCCGTAATCAGCGCACCGGCGGCGAAAGCCAGGAGCATGGCCAACAGACGCTTGGGAAGCTCGAAACGCACACCGATGAGGGCACCCAGCAATAGGGAGCTGGATGCAATGACGCCGAACCATAGCGACATCAACATGCCGCAAGTATAGGAGCGGGGCCCGGCTTTCGGCAGTGCTGGTTTTTCTGCAATGGTGGGCGTATGACCTATTTCCTGGAATACACAATCCCTGCCCCTGTCGGTGCCGATGAGTTCGAGTTCCCCCATGATGAGATCAACTCCGGCACGACCATCCCGTTGTCGGAAACCCGCGCCGAACACGTCCATGCACCCGAACTGCCTGCCCGGACCGGCATCATCGGTGCGACAGTTCCCGAGGCCAAACTCGAAGCCGAGCAGCTTCTCGGGCACAGCCGCGCCACGGCGGGGGCCCTCTACGTTGATCCGTCCAATTCCCTGCAGGCAGGAGTAGGAACCTTGGTGGCCACTTTCCGTGAAGGCATCGGTTGGCAGGACGAAGCGGCAGCTGACCAGTAGCTGCCCAGCTAAGGCCCACGCGGATTTGGGCAACGGCGGCGGGTTGAAATACCGGTTCCTCTGAGGAGCTCGCCGGGGGTCGACGTGGCCCGGCGGGGTAAACCACGGGATGCCGTTGCGCATGGTGACACCCCAGGCAGTGCGACGGCGCTACAGGTGCCTCGTGCCGTGCCCCGCCAAAACACTCCGGTAGCCCTCACGGAAGGTGGGAAACACGAAGTCCGCGCCGGCGCTCCGCAGCAGGCTATTCCGGCAGCGCTTGTTGCCGCCGCGGGCGGGCCCGGCATCGCCCACGGGCGGCTCGGCGAGTCCAAGTTCGCCGGCCAGGAACCGCAGCACGGAACCCAGGTCTGCAGGATCGTCATCCACCCCCACATAGACCGGCGCGGGGTCCTGCGGCATGGTGCACAACTGTACGATCGCGGCAGCGGCGTCGTCCCGGTGGATCCGGTTCGTGTAGCGGGCATCCCGGGGGATGACGGCGGATCCGGTCTTCACCTGGTCGATGAGCCGGGTGCGCCCCGGGCCGTAGATGCCGCCCAGCCGCAAAGACACCGCCGCCGTCCCGGTGCCGGCCAGCCGGGACCGCAATAGGTCTTCCGCCTCCACTAGGATCCTGCCCGAAAACCCACCGGGGTTAGGCATGGTGCTCTCGTCCACCCAGCCGCCGTCCGCATCACCATAAACCGCGGTCGACGAGACGAACAAAACCCGCTTCGGCGTGATGCGGTCACGCACCAGGGCATCCAGCACGTGGTTCACGGCGCCCAGGTAAGCCGCCCGGTAGGCCGCCTCGGTGGGGGAATCAGCGGCCACGGCTATAACGACGGCGGTGGTATCCGCCGGGACAGGCGGCAGATCGGCGGCACTCAAGTCAGCCGCCACGCCTTCGATGGCTGGCGGCAGTTTCGCGGGGCTGCGCCGCCACCCGACAACGCGGTGTCCGGCCGCGGCGAACCGCAGCCCTGCCTCGGTGCCCAGGTCGCCGCAGCCGGCTAGGAGGATTGTCATGCCTGCAAGTCTGCCAACTCCGCGGTCAGCCAGGAACTACGGGGCGGGCTGGGTGAGCGTCGGTGCCTGCGTCGGGACGCCCGGCGTGCGGCTTTCATGTTGCGGCAGGAAGGTGAGGAAGACGCCCAGGACGAAGATGAACAATGCGAGGCGGAACAACGCCCCGAAGCAGCCGATGTCCCGTTTACGGCTGCGCCTGCGCCGTGAACCCGGGCGGGAGCGTGTTTGTGGATCGTCGGCGGGGTCGCGGGTCATCTGTCTCCTGCGCTGCGCCAAGGCCGCCGCGGGACCGGACGTCGGCAGGAAGTCCCTGCGGGACGCCGGAAACCGCTGCGTGGTCATCAGGGCCGGGCTCGATGCCCCGGTCAAAAGGTTGGCCAGGTACTGGCTTATGAGACTTACCGTGGCCGGGTCCAGAACCGTGGGCAGGGAACGCAACGCACTGCCCAGCGAGTCCAGTCCCAGCACCTCCACCCCCGACGTGGTTGTCCGAGGCATTGTAGGTTGGCCCACCATGCACAGCCAGCCCTGGACCAGCCGTCGGTGCTGCGGTTCCAGGACCGCTGCTATGACAGCACATTGCTCAAGCGCACCGGCAGCTGATCGCTCCCGCGAGTAGCCGTTCTGCCGGAGCACACCGTTGCGGACTGCAACGTCTCCTGCCCAGTTCTTCGCGTCGATGACGATGATCCCGCCGGGCCCAACCAGGACGTGGTCAAGGTTGGCTTTCGGCCGCCCCGGCCAGTGCACATCGTGCAGGGCATACCAGCCGTCGGGCCGGAGCGAGTCCAGGATTTCAGCTACGCGAGCTTCTCCGGCAGCTCCTGCAGCCCATGCGCGCTCTGCCCTTTCCGCTTGTTCCAGCTCGCGGCGCAGCCTCGCCGCACGCTCCGATGCCCGCCGGGCCTGTTCTGCAGCGCGGTCGCCTGCCCCCATGTGTCCCCCAATATTTAGATCGCGCCCGTCGCGGCGGGCCGGGTCCATGCTATTACGGCGCCTCCACCGGGAAGAACACCCGCGGGTCCTGCAGCAACGCCGGGTAGGTGAAGGCCGAGCGGTCGATGATCTCGGTGACGGTGAAGTTCCGTCCGAACCGGCCGTCCTCCAGGGTGATGGGCCGTCCCACCACCTGGCCCACGGCGAACTTCGCGCCGTTTTCGAACGGCACAGCCACCGGCGTCTTGCCCGGAAGGGTGGCGAACGCGTCCTCCTGCGCCTGCCGCTTGCGTGTGGGCTTCTTCAGCTTGGGCTTGGGCGCGGCCTTCTTGGGTTGTTTCGAGGGCCGGCGCGAGCCGTCCTCGATGTAAACGGGGGAATACTCCTCAGCCGCGGCAGCAGCGCTGCGGTTCACGAACGGCAAGGCGACCGTGTCCAGCGTGGCCGGGTCGACGTCGTCGTGCGGGGAACGAAGAATCCAGAGGATCTCGCCTTCCGGCTCCTGCGGCAGGAACTCGTGCCGCGGTTCTGGCCAGACGTAGTCCAGGTCGGGTGAGGCATCGGTAAAAACGGAGCCGTAGAACGCAGGTTCCTTGCGCAGCAGTCGCGAGCGGTGGCTCAGGTGGAAATCAGGGTCGCCCAACCAGGGCGGCAGCGGGATTTTCGAAGCGTAGTCCGGGTGGCCGGCCTGCGGCGCGAACTCGGTGATGTTGGCGCGGGTGTTGTCCGGATGTCCGCGCTGTTCCCACTCGTCAACCATGGCCAGCCCGTACATTGTGAGCGCCGGCACGTGTCCCATCCACATCCGCACGGCCGGGTGAGTCTGCCAGCCGTATTCCGGAATGACCAGGGCGCGCAAGACCTGAAGGGCCTCAACGCGCTGCTTTCCGAGCCGGGCGGTGTCCAGGGCGGCGGCGCTTTGCCGGAAATCAGGGTACGGGAGGAAGGTTTGCATCCATTCAGTCTGACGGCAACAGGCCGATGTTCCAATTGCAGTGCCGCCGCCCACACCGGCCCGGGGGTGTCCGAATAATGGACGCCTGCATACAGTGGCCATTCGGGTGCACTAAGATCTCCGCAACCACCCCAGCGTTTTGGAAGCTACCCATGACTATTTCATCCCAAGTCTCCCCTGAAAAAGCCCTGTTGCCCCGCTACGGCCAGATGCTCGCCCCGGAGGCCAACGGCATCCTGGTCCTTGACGAGTTCACCCTGGACCCCGCCGCCGCGCTCCACGAGCAGCACCGGTTCCGCGACGGCGTGGCCGCCGTCGCCCGGACCGTGCGCAGGATCGCTGCGCTCCGCGTGGTCGTGGCGATCATCGCCATCGGCAACCTGCCGCTCTTCCTGCTCTCGAGTGGCTGGTGGATCTACGGCGTTTCGCTGGCCCTGGTGGTCGGCGTGCATGTGGCGGTCACCCTCATCAACCGACACGAGCCCAGGATCCGCCAGCGCTCGGCGCTCGAGCTGCACATGCACCGCGAGCGCAGTGCCAACTACCGCAAGGTGCGGGACGCCGTGAAGTACATGATCGACACTCCCAGTCGGATGAACGAGCAGCTCTACCTCGAACTGCTCGCCGTCAAGCGCGTCGCGCTCAACCTGGCGCATGGCACGGTGGCCCTGCTGGACACCAGCGACGACGCTGCGTGGAAGGTGCGCATCGTCCGGGAGCTGCCGGCGTCCAGCTGACGCGCTGACTGACCCCGCCGTTCGCAGCCCACCGTCCCGCTTCGGATCGCCGAGACTTAAAGCACGACGCCGGCACCTCCGTGTGGGGGTGCCGGCGCCGTGCTTTGTGGCCAACGGAATTTGTCTATCGCCGGCCCGATATTGGGTCGCCCTGGGCGGGCGGTGCAACTGCTGGCGCAGCCGCGGGTGCTGAATTATGCGGGGAGCTGCAGGACCTGGCCTTCGAAGACGAGGTCCGGGTCAGCAATGGTGTCCGCGTTCGCGTCGGCCAAGTGCTGCCAGCCGCCTTCGATGCCCAGCTTTTCAGCCACGATGCTCAGCGTTTCGCCGGCGGCGAGGGTGTGGGTCTCGCCACTCAGTGCCACCTCGGCTGCGTGCGCGGCGCCAGGGGTGCCCACCGGGGCGTTCTGTACCGGCACGCTCTCAACCGGGGCTGACTGGACGGGAGCGGCTTCAACCGGTGCCGCCTGGACCGTGCCCGTCGCGTCGCCGCTCAGGCCCAGCTGGGCGGAGCAGGACGGCCAGGCCCCCCAGCCCTGCGACGCCTGGACCTGCTCGGCGACGGCAATCTGCTCTTCACGGGTGGCATCGGATGCCGAGCCGGTGCCGCCGAAGGCGGACCAGGTGGAGTCGGTGAACTGCAGGCCGCCGCTGAAGCCGTTGCCGGTGTCGATCGACCAGTTGCCTCCGCTTTCGCATTCGGCCAGGGCATCCCAAGTTGACGTGCTGGTGGTGGCGTTGGCCGCCGTGGCGGAGAGTGCCAGGCCGGCCGCGGAGACGGCTGCTACAGCCATTCCGCGGCGCGCGGCAGTACGGAAAGTGGTGTTTTTCATGATGGTGATGCTCCTGAAGGCCACCAGCGCTGGCTCCGTCCCCGAAGATCATCGCGCCACTGCCCGCCCCTGACGAATAGAGGTCAACTTCGGCTGCTGCCGCTGGGCAGTTGGGTGGAGGCAGCGCCGGGCATTCGTGCGCCCGCCGTGCGGGCATGCATTTCACGCTAGGACATGACGTGGCCGTTATCAAATCGAGATCAAACCTGAACGGAAGCTGGTGGCTGGCTGGACGAGGCGCGATCGGCCGTCGCGCACTATCCTGACCGGATGGAAAACATTGTGGACGGCCCGGTCGTGTCAGAGCTCCCGGACCAGGCGGCCGCCCCCGCCAAACTGCTCCCCGTGGCCGAACTCCACCTGCACATCGAGGGCACCCTTGAACCGGAGCTGATCTTTGCCCTGGCCGGGCGCAACGGCATCGACCTGCCCTATTCCGGCTTGGATGAGTTGCGCCGGCGGTATGAGTTCACGGACCTCCAGTCCTTCCTTGACCTCTACTACGCCAACATGGCCGTGCTGCAGACAGAGCAGGACTTCGCGGACATGACCCGTGCGTACCTGGAACGGGCTGCCCTGGCCGGTGTCCGGCATGCGGAGATCATGATGGACCCGCAGGCGCACGTCTCCCGCGGCATTCCGTTGGAGACCTGCGTCAACGGCGTGGCCTCAGTCCTGGCCACCTCCATGGAGGACTACGGAATCTCCACCATCCTGATCGCTGCTTTTCTGAGGGACCTGCCGGAGGACTCCGCGCTGGAAGTCCTGGAAGCCCTGCTGGCCATGGGAGCCCCCATCGGTGCAGTGGGCCTGGACTCGGCAGAAGTGGGTAACCCGCCGGCCAAATTCGAGCGGGTCTTTGCGCGGGCGCGTGAAGCAGGCCTGCGGCTGACGGCACACGCGGGGGAGGAGGGTCCGCCGTCGTACATTATCGAGGCGCTGGACGTGCTGGGCGTGGAGAGGATCGACCACGGCATCCGCTGCATGGAGGATCCCGGCCTGGTGGAACGCCTGGTCGATGCCCGGACGCCGCTGACGGTTTGCCCGCTGTCCAACGTCCGGCTCCGCACCGTGGACACCCTCGCGGACCACCCGTTGCCGGCCATGCTCGCTGCAGGCCTGAACGTCTCAGTCAACTCGGACGATCCTGCATATTTCGGCGGCTATGTGGACGACAACTTCGCCCAGCTCCAGGCTGTTTTCGAACTCTCCGACTTTGACCGGGCACGGCTTGCCGCCAATTCCGTCCACTCGTCCTTCGCCAGCGAGGAGCGGAAGGCCCAGCTGCTGGACGAGCTGAACGGTTTATAGGGAACGGTGTAACACCGCCGCCTTGTCCTGTGTCCTACGCAACAACCGGTGCCGGGTGCCGCTAAACTGTTTCCCGCAGGCGTGTCTGGAGAGTGCAGGGCGGCACCCATGTCTGCGGGTTGTGCAGTCAGCCCTACCGATATCTCCGCCTCACTTGTTGCGTTGCCCGCTTCATAGACGGTCATGACACGCAGAGTTAACCATTTCAAGTCGCGCGAATTAACCGGCAGTTGGCAAGATGCCTAAGACCGATCGCTTATAAAAGGGGAATCATGGCCAAGTCCACCGCAGAAAACACCTTCCTTCGACTCAAGACGGTGCTGGATGTCCTGACCGAGGGTGTGTGGTCAGGCGATGCGCTGAACGCCGGACAGGTCCTGGCCGAAGCCACTGCCCGGGTGCCGTTCAACGAGCACGAGGCGGAGCTCCTCAGCGGTGGCATTCCCCGCGGCCACAAGACCCTTACCGCTGCTACGGCCAAGCTGGTCAAGGCCGGCTGGCTGGTCAAGGGCCGCTCCGGTTGGACCATCACTGAGGACGGGATGCGGGCCACGGTCGCCTTCCCGGACGCGGTTTCCTTTGCCACCGCGCTCGACGCCGGCACCCCGGTTCCGGCCGGAACTCCCGTTCCCGAGGCTCCCGCAGGGTTCGTCCGCAGCTTCGCCCCAATCGCCGCACCTGCCGCGGCGGCAGGTGCGGACACGGCGAAGGCCGCTGACAAGGGTGCCGCTAAGAAGCCGGCCAAGCGGACCCCGGCGAAGAAGGCCGCCGACGCGGTGGGCAAGGCTGCGAAGGCAATCGAGGACGCCGTCGAGCCCGTGGTGAAGGCGGTGCGCAAGGGCAAGGCAACGCCGGCCGAAGCAGCCGCTGCGGGTGCGGCTGCTGAGCCGCTTGAGGGTCCCGACGTCGAAACCCTTCCGCAGCCCGAGGCTGTAGCCGTGGCCGGCGACTTCAACACGATCCTGGGGGCCCCGGAAAACTGGGCCCCGCAGTACGACGAAGCGCAGATGGAATTCGACTTCCTGGAACAGCTCTGGAAGAAGAGCGTCGACCTGCCCGCCGGGTACTACACGTTCAAGATCGCGCTTAACCGGTCCTGGGACGAGAACTATGGCGCGTTTGGCGCATTCGACGGCGCCAACCACGAACTGCACCACAGCGGCGGCAACGTGACCATCCGCTACAACCACAGCACCCGCGACATCACCATCAACTAGCGGGTCACCCGGGCAGCCGGGGGGCCGGAGCCGGAGGGGAGCACCATGGGCAGGCACAGCGGTCCGACAGACAGCGCGGTGCGGTTGAGCGCGCGGGTTTACGGCGTGGTCCAGGGTGTTGGATTCCGGTTCCGGACCATGGGCAAAGCCGAAGAGCTGGGTCTGACCGGCGTGGTGGAGAACCTCACCGATGGTTCGGTCGCCGTGGTGGCGGAAGGTCCGGAAGAGCAGGTTTCCAGCCTGCTCGACTGGCTGCGTTCCAGCCACGCGCCCGGACGGGTGGAACGGGTCGACCCGTCATTTACCGCGGCAGAGGGGACGTTCGGGGAGTTCAGCGCCCGCTGAGTCCCAGGAACGCGCCCAGTTCTTCCAAAGCCGCCGGTTTGTGCGGCATGTAGCTGGTCAGTTCTGGAGCGCGGACGATCACGGCACGCCACTGGCCGCGTGACACCGCCACGTTGATCCGGTTCCTGTTCAGGAGGAACTCGGCCCCGCGCGGCGCTTCCGACACCGCCGAACACGCCATGGACACGATCACCACCGGTGCTTCCTGTCCCTGGAATTTGTCCACAGTCCCCACACGTACCTCCGGCAGCCCGGCGTCGGACAAGGCTTTTCGGACCAAGTGCACCTGGGCGTTGTAGGCGGCCACCACCAGGACGTCCTGCTGCTCCAGTGGGCGGGGTTCCGCTTCGGAGCCAGCTACCCACTTCAGGCCAAGGTGGCGCTGGACCTGACGGACCACTTCCGCGGCCTCCTCGGAGGACGAGGTGGCGTTTCCCGCATGGTCCACGAAGACGGTTTCCACCCCAGCCGGTGGTCCCTCCAGCGACCGGAGGGACGCCGCGGGGGCGGACTGCAGCCGGCCGTCGTAGCTCAGCCGCGACACTTTGACGCAGAGCTCGGGATGCATCCGCCATGAACCGGCCAGGAAGTAACCCAGCCGGGGAGGCAGCGTGGCATGCCCGGCGGCCAGCCAGCCCAGTGCTGATTCGTCCACCGGTTCAGGGTGGGCTCCCTGCGTGACCTGCGGCAGCTGCTGGGGATCGCCCAGCAGCAGCAGGCGCCGGGCAGACCCGGACACCGCCAGGGTATTGGCCAGGGAGAACTGCCCTGCTTCGTCAATGACCAGCAGGTCCAGGGAACCTGCGGGAACCTCCTTGCCGGTCATGACCCACGCAGTTCCGCCCACGAGGCATCCGCCGGGGGCCTCGAGAAGCGCTGCCACGTCGCCTTCCCGGGTATGTTTCCACGGCACCTCGCGTCGCTCCGCCAGTTTCTTGCCAACGACGGCGGGGCTGACGCCGCCGGTATCGATGGCCCGGCAGAGCAGGTTTTCCACCACGTTGTGGGACTGGCCCACTACGCCGATTTTCCATCCCTCGGCCACGAGCCTGCCGATGACATGCGCTCCCACAAAGGTCTTGCCGGTACCGGGCGGACCCTGGACGGCCAGGTACGACCGGTCCAGGTCCAGCAGCGACTCTGCGATGGCCGTGGAGTAGTCGGCCGTGCCGTCCGGACCGTTCCGCACGGGGACCGGGGCCGTGAGCGTGTGGAACCGAGGCGGCAGTTTGCGCATGATGTCCAGGCCAGGCTGGGCGGGCAAGTCCGGCACGGCTGTGGCCACGCTGTCCGCGATCTCGGCGAGGGCTGCTTCAATGCTGGGGGTTCGGATGGGCTGGTCCTCCGTCAGCGCCACGGGAAAGTCCGGGTACGCCGCAACCTTGGCAGTCTCACGCTCTACCACCGTGACCATGACCTGCGCGGGATCGTCCGGCACCGGTGCCAGGCCGCTGATCCGGGTGCCGAAGGCGTAGGCCCGGGCGTCGGCGGCAGCATCCGGTGCGGCCATGCCCGGGGGCGGGGGAGCGTCGTACAGCCTGCACCACGTGGAACCGGCACGGAAATCGGATCCCTCGGTCATGCTGCCCCGGAGCCGCACTACCCTGGTGCGCATCCGGTCACGAGGTTTCGCCAAGGCCCAGTCCTGCTCCACGTCCGCGGACGACACAACGAAGACGTTCCGCTGATCCGACCAGTTTTCCAGCGGCGCTTCGACGCGGTCGAAGTGCTGCCACCAGAACTGCTTGCGCTCCCTCCGATGGTAGCCCGTGGCCGCGGCCACCATGGCGATGGCACGCTCATCGTTGGTCCAGGGGCGGTCATCCGGGAGCCCGGACAGGTACTGGCGCAGCCGGGATTCCCCGCTGGATTCGCTGGGGCGGCCGTCCACGGCACCGTCTGCGGGGCCGTGGCCCGGTTCCGACTCAGACCAACCAGGTTCCTTCGGGAAGCCGCCCGCTCGACCCTTGAAAGCTCCCGCCGGGACCTCGGGTCCGGCCTGGCCTGCCGCCGCCCTGCCCACCTCCAGCAGCCAGTCACGCAGCCTCAGCGTCGACAGGCAGTCGTACCGGTTGTAGTCCGCGATGGAAGCGAGGATCCTCCCGGCCTCCTCCTGCCGCCCGGAGTCCCGTGCCGCGCAGTAGGCCGCGTAGGCCACTACGGAAGCACCGGCGTCCTTTACCTCGCCCGAACGGAGGTTGTCGCCCATGTAGAGCGGCTCGAGCTTCTTGATGGAATACGAAGCCTCGGAGATCCGCAGCGAATGGCGGACCGTCGCGTAGAGGTCCACCAGCAGGCCGTCCCGCAGCCACTGGTCCACGGTGTCCTCGCCGGCCTGATGGACCAGGGAGAGGTTCCGCAGGGCTGTCTTCTCATACGGCGCGTAGTGGTAGACGTGCATGTCCGGGTAGGCCGCCCGCCGCTCTTCCACGTAGTCGAGGAAAGCGAGAAACGCGCCGCGCTCACCGGAGCGGGAGTGGGCCCAGAACGGCCGGAAGACCGGTTCAGTGGCGCGGCCGGCGCCTTGCTCAGCCCACGGCGCGGGGGCTTCGACCACACCGAACAGGTACTCGATGCCCCACAGTCCCGTTGCCGGATCCTGCCACAGCGGATCGCCTTCGAAGTCGAAGAAGATGTCGCCCGGGCTCGGGGCAGGCAGGGAATCGATGCTGTTCCCGGGCAGCACTGTGTACGAAACTGTGTGCTCCTGGCCGGCCTTGGTGAAGGTGCGCGATCCGGCCGCTGGATCCAAACCCAACTGCATGCGGGCCTGGGCCCGCAGCCGGGCGACGGATCCCTGAACGCCGGCAGCCGGCATCGCGGCCAGTTCATCAATGGTGGTGATGCTTGCTGCGTGCAGCTTCCGGCGCTGCACCACCGACATCCCCGCCACCATGAGCAGATCGCGGTGCGCCTGGACCTGTTCCGCGCAATAGTCGCAGCGGCCGCAGTGGACCACACCGGGCTGTTGCCATTGCACGGGCCCCGGGCTCTCCCGGTGGCCGGCCGTCAGCTGGCGGAAGCGCCGCCGTCGTTCGCGGAACACCGGAAGCAGATCCGGAAGTGAGTGTGTGCTGCGCAGCCAGTCGTCGCCTACGCGGGTGCCCAGCACCAGTGTGACGACGGGGGAGGGGTCCAGACCCATGCCGATGAGCTGGTCACCGTATGCGGCCAACTGCAGCAGCGCGCCCACTTTGGCGTGCCGCGCCAGCTTGGTGTCCCAGACTTCATAACGCCCCGGCGTCCCGGACCCCGCGGCCTCATTGACCAGAAAGTCGGCATACCCCAGGAACTCACCGTCGAAGAACGTTGCCTGGAAGACCACGTCGGCCCCGGACCGCAGCGCGAGTTCCGTTTCAGCGTGCCTAGTCTGGAGGTCCCCGCGTGTATTGGGCCCCCGCTCCAGCGAGTAGACGCCGGTACCCCGGGATGCGTCCCAACCACCGTATTTGGCAGTCAGGCTGGCCAGGACCTCCTGTTCATGCCGCTCACCCAGGCGGCCGGCGCGCTCCTGCATCTCGTCGGCCGGGAAGTCGACCTTCGGCGCACGGCCCAGCTTTTCATCCAGGATGCGCAGCGTCCGGTATTCGCATTCGCTGGCCGCCACCAGGTCGCTGGCGGAAAACACCAGATCCGGCGGTGACCCCGGGCTGCCGCTGCCGGCAGATTCGAGCAGAAACACTGGGCCTCCCCATTGACAGCCGGGCCGGCGGACGGTTTCGCTGGCCCTGAACCAAACCTAGCAACCGGCACTGACAAAGTGGTCCCCGCCGGGGGCCGCCGCTATCCGCCGTTGGCGGCGCGCACTTGGGCCTTGTCGTGCTCAACCCGTGCGCGGCGCAGCAGGTCCATGAATTCTGTCTCGTTGCGGATAAGCCGCTTGTACTTTTCGGGCAGGTTGCGGATCTGCTCTTCCTCCCGGACCATGCGCGCAAAAATCTTGTCCCGCTCCACCATGTCCGTCTCGTAGTTGAGGTCCAAGTAATCCGTGGCGTGCCGGCGGGCGTTGGAGACGGCGTTCTTGGCTTTGCCCTTCGGGCTAAAGATCGATGCCAAGACGGTGACCAGCAGTACGCCGAGGATCGTCGTCAGGGATACGCCGGTGCTGACCTCAACGACGTCCACGTGCTGGCCGCCGTTGATGAACGGCAGCGTGTTTTCATGCAGTGCATGCAGGATCAGTTTGACGCCGATGAACCCCAGGATGGCCGCCAGGCCGTAGGAGAGGAAGATGAGCCGGTCCAGCAGGCCGTCGATCAGGAAGAACAGTTGGCGCAGCCCCATCAGCGAGAACGCCGTGGCCGTGAAGACGATGAACACGTTTTGGGTGAGGCCGAAGATGGCCGGAATCGAGTCGAGCGCAAACAGGATGTCGGTGCCGCCGATCGCGACCATGACCAGGAGCATCGGGGTGAGTACGCGTTTGCCGTTTTCCACGGTGAACAGTTTGTCGCCGTCGTAGTGCTGTGACGCCGGCAGGAACTTCTTCGCCAGCCGCACCACGAGGCCTTCGGCATCGTCGTCGTGGTCGTTGGGGCGGAGGAGGTTCCCGGCGGTGATCAGCAGGATCAGGCCAAAGATATAGAACACCCACGCGAAGCTGTTGATCAGGGCAGCACCCAGGAAGATGAAGGCCGTCCGGGCGATCAGCGAAAAGACGATGCCGAACAGCAGCACCTTTTGCTGGTCGGCCCGGGGCACGCGGAAGCTGGAAATGATGATGAGGAACACGAAAAGGTTGTCCACGGACAGGGCCTTCTCCGTGATGTACCCGGCGAAGTATTCAGCGCCCATCGTGGTGCCGCCGAAGAGCAGCACCCCAAGACCGAAAAGCACCGCGATGCCCACATAGAGGGACGACCAGATGGCCGCCTCCTTCAGCGACGGCGTGTGGGCCTTTCGCACGTGGAAGAAGAAATCGAACGCCAGCAGCGCCACGATTCCGATGACAGTCAGCGTCCATACATAAGCGGGTACTTCCACGCGGCGGACCTTTCATTGGAGTACTCACCAGCGTACCTAAGCAGGCTTGAGAAGTTCGTGCTCGATGACAGCGGAGCTGGAAAGCGTCTTGTAGCCCTCCTGTTCGAAGAGCACAGTGATTACATCGTCCTCATGCCGCATCACAAGGCCCGGGCCCCATTCCTTGTGCACCACGGAGGACTGCAGCGGAAACGCCTCGGCGGCTGCCAGATCCACCGCCCCGGTTAACCCGGCTGCCGATCCCCTGCAGTTGTCACAGTTCCCGCAGGGTTTCGGCAGGTCCTCGCCAAAATACCCGAGCAGGAACTGCCGACGGCAGCCATTGGTTTCGGCGTAGGCGCGCATCATGGCCAGGCGCGATTGCTCAATGGTCTGCCTCGCTTCGGACCGTTCGACGGCGGTGCGCACCACATCGGGCAGCTTCTCCGTTGAGCTCAGGCGGACACCGCGCTTATCCGTTTCCACGGCGCCGGCTTCCTCGAGCTGGTTGACCAGTCCGGTGATCCGCCGAGCCGACAGGCTGGTTCGTTCCGCCAGTGCGGTTCGGGGCGCAGGCCCGCCCGCTGACTTCAGCGCCTTCAGCACTGCAAGCAGCGCTTCCGGGTCCGGCGTACGGGTGGTGAAGAACTTGCGCAGCCCCAGATCCTCCGAGCGGTAGTGCAGGATTGCTGCCGCCGGTTCGCCGTCCCGCCCCGACCTGCCGATCTCCTGATAATAGGCGTCCAACGATTCCGGAATGTCGGCATGCACCACGAAGCGCACGTCCGGCTTGTCGATCCCCATGCCAAAGGCAGTGGTTGCTACCACCACGTCCAGCCGGCCGGCCATGAAGTCATCGTGGATCCGTTCGCGCTCCCGTGCCGGGCGGCCTGCGTGATAGGCCTCGGCGCTCAGCCCGTCAGCCGCAAGGCTCTCGGCGTAAATTTCAGTGTCCTTACGTGTTGCTGCGTACAGGAGGCCGTGCCCTTCGCCTGCCAGCGCCGCCACTTGGCTGAGGACCGCCTGGCGCTTTGCCCTGTCTTCGTGGTGGCGGACCACGTCCAGGCTGATGTTGGGCCGGTCGAACCCATGAACCAGGATGAGCGGGTCCGCCATGCCCAGCCGTTCCACGATTTCGTCGCGCACCGGCGGTGAGGCCGTGGCTGTCAGGGCTGCCACAGGAGGATTCCCCAACTGCCTGCGCACCTCACCCAGGCTGAGGTAGTCGGGACGGAAGTCGTGGCCCCAGGACGAGACACAGTGGGCCTCGTCCACAACGAACAGCGAAATGCCGAGTGCGGCGATGCGATCCACCGTGGCGGCCTTGGCCAGTTGTTCCGGGGCCAGGAAAAGGAACGTCGCCTTTCCGGATTCCATGGCCCGCCATGCCGCTTCCACCTCCGGCTCGCCGTGGGAAGAGTTGATGGCAACAGCGGCGTCCGGCCCGAGATCCTCGAGCAGTCCGTCCACCTGGTCCTCCTGCAGGGCGATCAGGGGTGAAACCACGACGGCGGGACCGCCCTTGGCGCCGCTGCCGCCCCGGTGCAGGTACAGGGCAGCCACCTGGTAGATGGCCGACTTGCCGTAGGCGGTGGGCATGACGGCGAGGACGTCGCGGCCCGCCGCCAGGGCCGCCATGCCGGCGAGTTGGCCCTCGCGCAGGGACGGTAGGCTGAATGCTGACGCCGCGAGGGCGCTGAGGTTTTGGTGGTCCGGCATCTGGTTTCTCCGCACGGTGGCTCCAGCGGCCGCCTGCTTCAGCCGCGGACTCCAGCGTACGCGGGCCGTGGCTCGGCACCGCAATGAAAATCCTTTATGTGGACAAACCCGCCCTGGGCCTTCCTTGACTTACAGGACGCCCTGAACAAGTCTGGATGAATCTGGTCCGCCGGCAAGTGCCGCGGTATCCGGGCCAGGCCCAAACCAAGGAGCATGTCGCGTGACGCGTGAAAACCCGAAGGTCGAAGAAGCCGACGAGTCCGAGCTGGAAGTCAGCGGGCATCCCAAAACCTGGGCTGCCGGCGTTCCCGGTGTCTACCACTCCATGCAGCCGGCTCTGAAGCATATGGGCGTGGGCAGGGCGGGGAAGACGCTCCTGGCGCTGAACCAGAAGGACGGCTTTGACTGCATGAGCTGCGCGTGGCCGGACCCCGGGCACCGCAAGACCTTCGAGTTCTGTGAGAACGGCGCCAAGGCCGTCACTTGGGAAGCCACCCCGGTGGTTATCGGCAGCGATTTTTGGGCAGAACACCCCGTCAGCGAACTGCGGAAACGGTCCGAATACTGGCTGGGCATGCAGGGCCGGCTCACGGAACCCGTGTACCGGAAGGCAGGGGAGGACCACTACCGTCCCGTCAGCTGGGACGAAGCGTTCCGCATCGTGGCGGACAAACTGAAGTCACTTCCCAGCCCGGACGAGGCCGCCTTCTACACCAGCGGCCGCACGTCCAACGAGGCCGCGTTCCTGTACCAGCTCTTCATCCGCGCCTACGGGACCAACAACCTGCCGGACTGCTCCAACATGTGCCACGAATCCTCCGGGTGGGCCATGGGCCAGACCATCGGCATCGGCAAGGCCACCGTGTCCTACGATGACTTCGGCAAGGCCGACCTCATCATCATCATGGGACAGAACCCGGGAACCAACCACCCGCGGATGCTGACCGCCCTGGAGGAAGCCAAGGAGGCCGGCTGCAGCATCGTGGCCGTGAACCCGCTGCCGGAAGCCGGGCTGATGCGCTACAAGAACCCCCAGAAGGTCAAGGGAATCATCGGGCGCGGTACGGACCTGGCCGACCAGTTTCTGCAGATCCGGATCGGCGGGGACATGGCGCTGCTGCAGGCCGTCTCCAAGCGGGTGCTGGACGCCGAGGCCGCCAACCCGGGCACCGTGCTGGACCACGCATTCCTGGAAGAACACTGCGAAGGCCTCGAGGAACTGCGCGCGCATCTGGCCAACCTGGACGACGCAGCGGTCCTTGAGGCTACCGGGCTCCGCGCCGAAGAGATCGACGAACTTGCCGCGCGCTATCTTGCCGCCGACAAGGTGATCATTACGTGGGCCATGGGCGTCACCCAGCAGAAGAAGGGTGTCGCCACCATCAAGGAGATCATCAACCTGCTGCTCCTGCGCGGCAATATCGGCAAGCCCGGGGCCGGCGCATCGCCCATCCGCGGCCACAGCAATGTCCAGGGCGACCGCACCATGGGTATCTGGGAACAGATGCCGCCGGCGTTTATGGATGCCCTGGGCAAGGAATTCAATTTCGAACCGCCCCGCACCCACGGCTACGACGCGGTTGAAACCGTGCGCCGGATGGCTGATGGCAGCATCAAGGCCTTCATCGCCCTCGGAGGCAACTTCGTGGGGGCTATCTCGGACACCACTGCGGCCGAGGCAGCCATGGAAAAAACTGAATTGTCCGTCCAGATCTCCACCAAGCTCAACCGGTCGCACACGGTGACGGGCACCGAGGCCCTGATCCTGCCCACGCTGGGCAGGTCCGAGATCGACCGGCAGGAGACCGGCCCGCAGTTCGTCTCCGTAGAGGACACCGTGTGCGCGGTGCACGCCTCCCACGGCACCGTGGAACCTGTAGCCCCCGGCCTGCTGTCCGAGGTCGCGATCGTCTGCCGGATGGCAGAAGCCACCGTTGGCGGCCGGACCACCGCCGACTGGGCGGGCTTCGAAAAGGACTACGACCTCATCCGCGAGCACATCTCCCACGTGGTCAACGGCTGTGAAGACTACAACCGCAAGATCCGGCAGGACGGCGGCTTCATCCTGCCAAACGGGCCCCGGGATTCGCGGACGTTCCACACCCCCACCGGCAAGGCCATCCTGACGGTCAACGAACTGGAGCACGTGCAGCGGCCGGAGGGGACGCTGATCCTGCAGAGCATGCGCTCGCACGACCAGTTCAACACCACCATCTACGGCCACAACGACCGGTACCGGGGCATCAAGAAGGGCCGCGAAGTCGTGTTCGTCAACCCGGAGGACCTGACCGAGCTGGGCATCGCGGACGGCGATCATGTGGATGTGCGCGGCGTTTATCCGGACAACGTGGAGCGCGTCCTGCGGAACTACCGGGTGGTCTCTTACCCGTCCGCGCGCGGATGTGCCGCCGCCTACTACCCGGAGGCCAACGTCCTGGTGCCGCTGGAAAGTGTGGCCGAGGGAAGCCAGACGCCGGCGTCCAAGGCCGTGATCGTAAAACTGGAACCGGTCGGCTGACACTTCCGCCGCGTGGTGCGGGGATCCGGCTCGTAGCCGGATCCCCGTCATCATAACCGGCCATGGCCGGCATGGCCGGCCCCGGCAACCAACGTTCGTGCGGTTGCGGGCCGGTCTTGCACTAACTTACTGAGCTGTGTCCGCCCAGCCGCGGCTGGCGGGGCCGCCGTCGGCACCGTCGCTGCAGAGTTGGAAGGCGACGCGCGCGGCTTTTTCCACGGAGGCCGCGGACGCGTCTTTCGAGCCTGCACTGCCGGTGCCTGCCTCGAGGCCGGCCGCATACCCGACCAGGAACGTGGTGACGGGTGCTGCAGCGTGGATCACCGAATCCGCTGACTCACGGGCCAGGTCGAGGAGCAGTTCCTGGTCCACCTTGAGGTCCAGGATCTGCAGTGCCTGGGCCAGCCGGTTGCTCCACTGGTCAAGTACCTGGGCTTCGTGCTCACTGACAGCCATGTTTCGCTCCTTCAACGCCTGGGTCCGGACCGTGTTGGGGCCCGCCGTACTGACGCCGACACTACAAGGCTTCGGCACAGAAGTCACCGGACGCCCCGAAGGAAAACCGTCGTAAACCTCAGCCGAGCCTGGCGTTGACTGCCGCCGGCGAGAAGACCTCGTTCACCAGCAGAGACGACATGCCGCGGATGGCTGCGTCCTCGCCGAGGGACGCCAGCCGCACGTCCAGGTGGCGCGTGGCGCGGGGCAGTGACATGGGATAGAGCGTTTCGCGGATCCCGCCGATCAGCGACGACGAGGCGAGGTCCCCGGCGATCAGCAGAACGGCGGGGTTCAGAAGGCACACCACGGTGGCCATGACCTCGCCCAGCCGCTGGCCGGCCTCGTGGGTCAGGCGCATGGTGTCCACGTTTCCCGCCAGCAGGTGCTTCCGCACGTCGCGGCCCGACTCAGCGGGAATGCCAAGATCGGTCATCTGGCGGGCAACGGCCCCGCCGCTGGCTCCCGCCGCCAGGCAACCGAGAGAACCGCACTGGCACACCAGCCCGGCAAACGCAGGGTGCCGGACGTGGCCGATGTCCCCGGCGCCGCCGTCCACGCCCTGGTACACGCGGCCGTCAATGACCAGCCCGGTGCCGATGCCGGTGGATGCCTTGACCAGGCAGAGCGAACTGACCCCGGCAAACCCGGCGCTGTACTCACCGACAGCCATGGCATCGGCGTCGTTCTCCACGAGGACCGGAACCGGGAACGATTCCTGGATGAATTCCACGATGGGGTAGGCGTCCCATCCCGGCAGGATGGGAGGCTGGCTGGGCCGAAGCGTGTGGGGGTCCACAGGACCGGGGATGGACAAACCCACGCCGGAAATCTTCGCCATGGGCACCTTGGCGCGCTTTAACAGGCGCTGCCCGGCGGCCGTGATGGCGTTCAGCACCTTCTCCGGGCCCTCCTGGACGGCAATGTCCAGGTGTTCGTCCACCAGGATTTCACCGCCAAGGTCACACAATGCCACCCGGCTGGAACGCGTTTCCACGGAAGCCGAAAGAGTGCAGGAGTGCTGCAGGTTGAAGGCGAGGTCGGTGGGCCGGCGGCCGCCGGAGGGTCGGGCCGAGCCCGCTTCCCGGATCAGCTCGGCGCGAAGGAGCGCATCCACCCGCTGGGCTACCGTCATGCGGGACATGCCGGTCTCTTCCTGGATGTCACCGCGGGTCCGCGCACGGCCGGAGCGGATCAGGTGCAGGACGTCGCCGGGTCCCACGTACATTTGTGGCTCCTTTTGTCACAAAACATTCCTGCTATTTTAGGGGTTCAAACGCCCTGGAGCGCAGAAGTCAATAGGCTACAAGCTAAATCATTCTGCAGCTAATGCTAGACACCTAGGCAACATTTGGATAGCCTTTAGGCACAAGTTCCGATTGTGACTGCGCTCACTGCCGGAATTATCCAGTAACTGTCATTCCAATCCGGCCGGCGCGGTCCGGACGGAAGGAGCGGAAGCTGAGGCGCGAATCCCGCGGCACCGGTGCCGGTGCCGCCGTAGACAGGAGCATCCAAGTGACCATAACCAGAGGCCGATCAAAACTGGCCGTGCTTGCCGCAGCGTCGTTGACGGTGGCACTGCTTGCAGGCTGCACGCAGGGCGGTGATTCCGACGGCGGTTCCACCGACGGCGGCAACGCTGAGGCCATTACCGTGTGGACCGCGGACACCCTCCCGGACCGTGTGGCCAAGACCAAGGAAATTATCGCCAAGTTCACCGAGGAAACCGGCGTTGAGGTCGAACTCGTCGGCGTTCCGGAGGACCAGTTCAACCAGGTCCTCACCTCCTCCGCGGCGGCCGGTGACCTTCCGGACGTTATCGGTTCCATCTCGCTGGCCCAGGTCCGCACGCTCGCAGCAAACGACCTGGTTGACCCTGCGGCCAACAAAACGGTGGTGGAAAACCTCGGTGAGGATACCTTCACCAAGCGTGCCCTGGAGTTGACGCGCGACGGCGATGAGCAGCTGAGCGTGCCGGACTCGTCCTGGCAGCAGCTGCTGTACTACCGCAAGGACCTCTTCGACAAGGCTGGCATCACGGCGCCGAAGACCTACGACGACATCAAGGCCGCGGCCGAGAAACTGGATTCACCGGAGCTGGCCGGCCTGGTGGCCGCCAACAAGCCGGGTGAAGCCTTCACCCAGCAGACCTTCGAGCACATCGCCCAGGGCAATGGCTGCGAAATGGTCAATGACCAGGGCGACATTACCTTCGACAGCCCCGAATGCGTGAAGGCCCTGGAGTTCTATCGCGACATGCTCAAGAACTACTCCGTTCCGGGTGCGCAGGACGTAGATACCGTCCGTGCGTCCTACTTCTCCGGCAAGGCAGCCATGGCCATCTGGTCCACCTTCATCCTCGATGAAATGGCCGGCCTCCGCGACGATGCCATGCCCACCTGCCCCGAGTGCAAGGCTGACCCCGCCTTCCTGGCCAAAAACACCGGCGTAGTCACCGGCATCCAGGGCCCGGATGGCGATCAGCCGGCCCAGTTCGGTGAGGTAGTCTCCTGGACCATCACGGAGGGTTCAGCCACTGAATCCGCCCAGAAGTTCGTGGAGTACTTCATGAGCACGGGCTACGCGGACTGGCTGTCCATCGCTCCTGAAGGCCGGCTCCCGGTCCGTGCCGGCAACGCCGACAACGGCACCGAGTACGCGGATAAGTGGAAGGACATGCCTGCCGGCGTTGACCGCAAGGAACCGCTGGGCAAGTTCTACTCCGAGGACGTGCTCTCCATCCTCCAGAAGGGCCCGGACGAGCTGAAGCGCTGGGGCATCACCCAGGGCCAGGGCGACTTGGTGGGCGCGGCACTGGGTGAACTCCCGGTCGCCAAGGCCGTCAGCGACGTCACCTCCGGCGGCGTCGATGCCGAGAAGGCAGCCAAGCAGGCCGCCGAGACCCTCCGCTCCATCCAGGGTTCATTGAAGTGAAACTGAACAAGGACGCTCCGGCAGGGCAGGCGGCATCAGCCGCCGCCCTGCCGGGGCGCCGGCCCCGGCGTTCCCCCATGGCCAGGGAGGAACAGCGGGCCGGCCTGACGCTGCTCTCGCCCACCCTTGTCCTGGTTCTGGTCATGGTGGTCCTGCCGATTCTCTGGACCATCCTGCTGGCCTTCCAGAAGGTCCGGATCCTGAACATCCGCTCGGTGGGACTCTTTGGCCCGTACACGGTGGCCAACTTCGACCAGGTCTTTTCGGGCTCTTTCTTCCAGGCGCTGGGCACTACCCTGGCGTACTCCGTCCTGGGCACCACCGGCGCCATCCTGCTCGGCCTGATCGCCTCGCTTGCGCTGCGCAAACCCTTCAAGGGCAGGACGCTGGTCCGGGCCTCCATGCTGCTGCCCTATGTTGCACCCATCGTGGCCGTCACGTTTACCTGGACCACCATGCTTGACCCGCAGTTCGGCGTGGTTAACTACTGGGGCAAACGGCTGTTCGGCTGGGAGGAGTCCATTCCCTTCCTGAGCGAGCGCGTCCGGGAAGTAAGCTTCCTGGGCCTGCAAATCGAGGTGCCGACGGCCCTTATCGCGGTCATCCTCTTCGAGGCCTGGCGTTCGTTCCCCTTTGCCTTCCTCTTCCTGACCGCCCGCCTGCACGCGGTGCCGGACAGCCTGGAGGAAGCCGCCCGCGTGGACGGCGCCACGCCCATCCAGCGGTTCTTCTACATCATCCTTCCCCAGCTGCTGCCCACCATTGCGATGCTGTCCGTGCTGCGCTTCATCTGGACATTCAACAGCTTCGATGACATCTATCTGCTGACCGGCGGCGGCGCCGGCACGGAAGTGGTGGCCGTGACGGTCTACAACTTCCTGACGGCCCGCGGCGACATCGGTGCGGCCTCCGCGCAGGCGCTGGTCCTGGCACTGATCCTGGGCCTGTTCGTCGGCATCTACATCAAGTTCTTCACCAGGAAAGAGGAGGTCTCCTGATGGCGGTACCCGTTGAGACCAGGCGCACTTCCTCCAGGAGGCCGGAGGGCTCCGGGGTGTCCCGCGACGTTGTGGAGACCAAGATATTCGGGGTCCTGCGGTGGGTGGTCATTGTCGGCCTGCTGCTGGCGACCCTCTTCCCGTTCTATTACATGTTCATCCTGTCCATCCGGCCGCTGGAATCGCTCTTGAGCGACCCCGGCTCCCTGGTGATTCCATTCCAGGAACTGAACTGGAGCGCCTACACGTCCATCATGGCCACGCAGGAGGACGGCGGTCATGGCTTCCTGAAGTTCATGGGCAACAGTGCGATCGTGGCGCTGGGGACCGTGCTGATCTCGCTGTTGGTAGCTATCCCGGGGTCCTACGCCATCAGCCGGCTGAACTTCTTCGGCCGCCGCCAGGTGAGCGGCCTGTTCCTGGCGGTCTACCTGTTCCCCAGCATCCTGCTGGCCATCCCCCTATTCACCTTTTTCACCAGAATCGGCCTCCGCGGCCAGCTGGTGGCGCTGCTGATTGTGTACGTGGCGCAGGTGATTCCGGTGACCATCTATATGCTGCGGAACTACTTCGACACCATCCCCACCAGCCTTGAGGAAGCCGCCGCGCTGGACGGCTGCAGCCGCCTGGGCGTGCTGCGGAGGATCAGCCTGCCGCTGGCCATGCCGGCCATCGTAAGCAACGGCCTGTTCGTCTTCATGATCGCGTGGAACGAATTCCTGTTCGCGTTGCTGTTCCTGGTGAACTCGCGCCCCAACTGGACGGTCTCACTGGGCCTGTCCCAGCTGGCTGGCAGTATTGAGGTGCCTGCCACGGTCCTGATGGCCGGTTCTGTGATCCTCACGCTGCCGATCATCATTATCTTCTTCGCCGCCGAACGACTTCTCACCGAGGGCCTGACAGCGGGAGCTGAGAAGGGGTGACGGGCAAGCACGCACAGGAAAACATGCAGGAAAGCACGACGGCGGCGCTCACCGAAGAGGTGCGGAACCTTCTCGAGGCGCACTGGCGGCCGGAGCACGGCTACTCGGTGCCGAACCCCGGCACCTATCCGCATCTGTGGCTGTGGGACTCCTGCTTCCACGCCATCATCTGGGCGAAGCTGGGGGATGCCCGCGCCGTCAAGGAACTCGATGCTGTCCTGGCCGGGCAGCTGGACAACGGGATGGTCCCGCACATGCGGTATGGCGGAGAAGGCCCGGACACCTGGCTGGGCCCCCTCACCCGGACGTCCTCCCTCACCCAGCCGCCCATGTTTGGCCATACGATCAAACTGCTGGCGGACGCCGGCATCGCCTTGGCTCCGGAAACGCTGGCCAGGGCGAAGGCCGGGCTCGACTGGCTGTGGGACAACCGCCGCACCCCCGAGGGCCTCATTTACGTGGTCCATCCCTGGGAAGCGGGCAACGACCACTCGCCGCGCTGGGACGACTGGGGTGCCCCCGGCCGGACCAAAGAGGCCTACAGCCGCCCGGCCCGCACCGCGTGGAACAAAGAACGGATGACCGAGGTCACCTTCTCCGAGGACGGTGCCGCCAACTGGTCCACCAGCTTTGTGGCGTGCCCCGCGGCGTTCAACGCCTACACGGCGTTCAACATGCGCGAGCTGGCGTCAGTGACCGGCGACAGGGAGCTGGCGGACCGGGCGGACGCCATTGCGGCAGCGATGGACGCGCACCTGTGGAACGCGGAGGAACAGCTTTGGTCCGACCTTGCCGTGGTGGGCGGCGGACCGTCAGTCCACATTCCCATCAGCGACGGCGTGATGGGCGCCCTGGTAACGGCAGACCCGGCGAAGGCCCGGGCTGCGCTGGACCAGCTGGCGGACCCGGCCAGGTTCGGCGCTCCGTTCGGACCGGCGAACGTAGGCCGGGAGCACCCGGCCTACGATCCGGACACCTACTGGCGTGGTCCGGCCTGGCCGCCACTGAACTACCTGTTCCAGCGGGCCTTCCTCGGCCAGGGCATGGCGCGGGAAGCCGAGGCCATGGCAGAGCTCACCGCCAAGGGCGCCGTGGCCAGCGGCTGGGCCGAATACTGGAACCCGGAGAACGGGCGCGGCCTCGGCGCGGTGCCCCAGAGCTGGGCGGGCCTGGTCATTGCCATGCAGCAGTAGCCACGCGGAGGACGGCGCGGGCCAGGCAGGCATGGCCCGCGTCGTTCGGATGCACTGTGTCCTCGTCAAGCATGGTGGCTGCGTCCCAGTCGGGAGCCTCAGCCAGCACGGCTCGGGGATCTCCGGCCATGGCCTGCCGCAGTGCTTCGTTGTATATGTCCACCAGTTCGTTGGAGCCGAGGTTGTGCGGTGCATAAAGGCTGAAGTCCAGCAGGGGTGGCTGGACCACGGCCACCACCAAAGCCTCCGGGGCTGCCTGCCGGAACGCGCCAAGGACGGTACGCAGCGAAGCGGCGTAGCCTTCAAGGCCCGACGCCGAATCCCCGGCCAGGCGCAGGTCGTTCAGTCCCGTCATCAGCAGGTAGAGGGTGGCCGGCGGGGGAGGGTCGGCCAGGACCAGGGCGGCCGTCCCGGTGCTGCTGCTGCCGCCGACGCCGCGGTTGTCCAGCTCCAGCCCCAGGCCGGAGGCGGCCCGTGCCGCGAGGCATGCTTCAGCTGTGGACGCCCCGTCCCCGTCGATCCACGAATGCCCGTAGGAAATCATCAGCCGCATCGCGGCAACCGCCCTTCTGCTGTATCCGTCCGGCAGGTCCCGGACAGTTCTGGTAACGTTATCAAACCAAGCAAACCGATCGGAAGACTATGAGCCACAATCCTCCCCGGCGCTACGACAAGTTCCCCACCGTGACCGTTCCCGGAGACCATCGCGCCTGGTCGGGCGCCGACGCCTGGCGGCAAATTGCCGCCCGGGGTACCCGGACCATCGTGGTGGACACTTACCCCGGCACGGACCTCCCGGAACTCAAGCGGTGCATCGCCGAGGCACTCCCGGGCCACCGCCTTCTCGACGTGGAGGAGCGGGCAGCCCGGCCCATCGAGGAGATCGACGCCCTGATCGAGGCCAACCTCACCGACGACAGGGTCTTCGGCGTCCTGAGCCACCACACCCTGCGCGACTTCTACGACGCCCCAAGGCTTGCCGCGCTCGCGACGGACGTGTCGTCGTCGGACGCTCCCGTGGTCCTGGTGGGCTGGGGGGCGGCACTGGTGCCGCTGCCGGAACGCACCCTGGTGCTGGCTGACATGGCGCGCTGGGAACTGCAGCAACGCCAGCGTGCCGGTGCCCCGAACTGGCGCTGCGACAACGGCGGCGAGGACAACCTGCGCAAGTACAAGCGGAGTTTCTTCGTGGAATGGCGCGTGGCGGACCGGCACAAGCGGCAGCTGTTCGGCCAGCTCGACTACGTTTTGGACACCAACCGCAGCACCGACGAAGCCGTCCTCATCAGCGGCGAAACGTTCCACCGCGGGATGGCCGCCGCCGCGTCCGCGCCGTTCCGCGTGGTGCCGTTCTTCGACCCCGGCGTGTGGGGCGGGCAGTGGATGAAGCACGTCATCGGCCTGGACAGCGACGCGGACAACTACGCCTGGTGCTTCGACTGCGTGCCGGAGGAGAACAGCATCCTGCTCGACGTCGGCGGGACAGTCATCGAACTGCCGTCCATCGACGTCGTGTTCACCCAGCCCAAGGCGCTCCTCGGCCCGCAGACCTATGCCCGGTTCGGCGCCGAGTTCCCCATCCGCTTCGACTTCCTGGACACCATGGAAGGCGGGAACCTCTCGTTGCAGGTGCACCCGCTGACGGACTATATCCAGGACCGCTTCGGCATGCACTACACGCAGGACGAGAGCTACTACCTCCTGGACTGTGACGACGACGCGGTGGTGTACCTGGGACTCAAGTCGGGCACCGACCCGGCTGCCATGGTGAAGGCTTTGAAGGACGCGTCCGACGGCGACACGCACTTCCCGGCGGAGGAATACGTCAACGCCTTCCCGGCGAAGAAACACGACCACTTCTCCATTCCGGCCGGCACTGTCCATTGCTCGGGCGCCAATTCGATGGTGCTGGAAATCTCCGCGACGCCCTACATCTTCACCTTCAAGATGTGGGACTGGGACCGGGTGGGCCTCGATGGCCGCCCGAGGCCCATCCATGTGGAGCACGCCAGCCGCAACATCCAGTGGGACCGGGACACCGAATGGGCCCGCGAGCAGCTGTTGGACCAGGTGGAGCAGATTGGCTCGGGGGACGGCTGGAGCGAGGAGCGAACCGGCCTGCACGAACTCGAATTCATCGAGGTCCGCAGGCACTGGTTCACCGACGCGGTGCCGCACCATACCCAGGGCACCGTCAATGTCCTGAACCTGGTGGAAGGGTCCGAAGCGGTTGTCGAGAGCCCGGACGGCGCGTTTGAACCCTTCGTGGTCAGCTACGCCGAAACGTTCATCATCCCGGCGTCGGTGGGTGCCTACACGATCCGTCCGCACGGCAGCGGCGTGGGCCAGAAGCTGGGCACCGTGAAGGCCTACGTCCGGGGCACTCAGACGGCGCTGCCGGCGGCCATCGCCCAGTAGGCGGCTCCTACCAGCCCGGCTTCCTCCGAGCGTTCGGCCTTGCGCAGGGGAAGCCGGGCCAGGTCCGGCTCCACCGAGGCGATGCCCCGCCGGAGCGCCGGTTCCACGAGGTCCCAGGATCCGGTCATGGACCCGCCCACCACCAGCACCTCTGCCCCGAAACGTTTGAGATAGGGAGCGGCGGCGGCGCCGGCCGCCCCGAAGGCATGGTCCAGCACCGCTGCCGCCACAGGGTCCCCGGCCCGGGCGGCCCCGGCGATTTCCCGCACGTCCGGAGTGCCGGCGTCGTGGCTTTCTCCGGGCGCGGCTGCAGCCGCGTAGGCCCGGCGGATCGCGCGCCGGGAGACGGTCTCCTCGAGGGGGAGGCCGTTGTACTCCAGTAGGTAGCAACTGCCGTCCGGCGGTACGTCGCTGCCGCTCTTCACGGGGACGCCGTCCGCCAGGAAAGTCGAACCCACGCCGGTACCCAGGGTGATGCAGGCCGCCCGGCGGCTGCCGCCCGCAGCGCCCAGCGCGACCTCGCCGATCCCGAAGGCGTCGGCGTCGTTGAGGAAGCTGATGCTGCCGGCGGCCGTGCCGAGCCTTCGGGCCAGCTCCGCACCTACATCCACGCCCTTGAGCTCATCGAACTTTCCCACGTGCTCATACAGCGCCACTCCGGCCGCGTAATCGAACGGCCCCGGCAGCGCCACGCCCCACGTCCCGCTGTGGCCGGTGCCCAGCGCCGCGGCCGCTTCCGCGACCCGATCCAGGAGCTCGGCGGCCGGCGCGTGCGCATCGAGGCCGCGCCGGACGATGCTGTCCGGCGCCACCCGCCATGTGCCGCCCGGTCCGTGGACCAGGGCCGCGGTGACATGCGTGCCGCCGATTTCAAGGACTGGGGTAGGGAGCGGTTGGTTCACCTGGCGTCTCCTGGCTCTTGGTAACGTTGACAACGTCCGGCGCTAAGCGGCCGCGGCGTAGGTCGATCAGCAATCTTTGGGGTGAAAAAATGTCCGGCACCAAGGCCAGCTCCGCCCCCACCGTCAGGGATGTGGCGGCGCTGGCCGGCGTCAGCCCGATGACGGTATCCCGCACTATGGCCGGTGGACACAACGTCCGTCCCGAAGTTCAGGAGCGTGTGCGTGCAGCGGTTGAACAGCTCGGCTACCGGCCCAACCAGAACGCCCGGAACACCCGCCTGCGGAAGCCCACGGGCCTCATCGGGGTGGCGGTCACCAATCTCGCCAACCCGTACTACGGACAGTTTGCCCTGGGCATCGAGGAGGTTGCGGCCGCGCATGGCCGGCAGATCGTCATGGGCACCAGCGGCGGTGATCCCGGCCGGGAAGAACGGCTGATGGCAGAGTTTGCGGACCGCCAGCTGGAAGGCGTCATCCTGGTGCCTGCGGCCCGGGAGGAGAAGTCCAAAAGCGTGCCCGGCGCCGGCGCCCTGCCCATTGTCCTGGCCACGCGGACGGTCAGCGGCGCGGACTTCGACGCGGCCCTCGTGGATGACGTCAACGGGGCAGCGGCGGGAACTGCCGCCCTGCTGGCGCAAGGACACCGGCGGATCGGGTTTCTCGGTGACCTGGCGGGCACGTCCACCGCGCAGCGGCGCTATGAGGGGTTTCGGCAGGCACTGGAAAAGGCCGGCGCGAACTTCGACGAAGGACTCCTGGCCGCCGTCAGGGATACGGGGATGGCTGCAGCAGCTGTGTCCAGGCAACTGGCAGGCCCCCATCCGCCAACGGCCTTCTTTTCGGCCAACAACCGGACCACGGTAGGGGCCCTGCGTGCCATTTGCGAGTGGCGCGAGAAAGGCCGCATGGACGCTCGCGGCGTTCCGGCGCTGGCCAGCTTCGACGACGTGGAGCTCGCCGACCTTTTGGGCATTCCACTGACGGTGATGTCCCACGACCCGCGGCGGCTGGGAGCGGCGGCCGCCACGATGCTCTTCGAACGCCTGGACGGCGCTGCGGGGCCCGGGCCGCGGGTGGTCCAGCTTCCGGTCGCTGTGCACAACTATGCCGTGCACAACTACTAGGGCTTCTCTACCGTGACCCGGCGCCCTTCCCGGGCGGACACGGCAGCGGCTTCCACGATGGCCTGGATCTGCATGGCCCGCTCCACATCCACGGTGGGGGCGCTGCCCAGCCGGACGGCGTCGGCAAATTCCCGGCGCAGGATGGGCCAGCATTCCGCGTGGTCCATCCCCTCGGTGGTGTAGTCCAGGGTGCCCGCGGGCGAATAGACGCTGAGCCTGGTCCTGACCGACGGCAGCTGCACGGACCCGGACAGGGAAGCCTGCCCGGTGGCACCGCCGGCATGGAACGTCGTCAGCGCTACGTACTCGCGGCTGCCGTGGGCGCTGACCGCCTCGATCGGCCCCGCCGCGAGCTCCATCAGGTCCAGCAGGTGCGGGCCCAGGTCATAGAGCGCGCCGAACTCGTCCCGCCAGGTCGTCTTGCGCTGGCCCGCGGGCATGCCCGTGCTCAGGAAGCCGCCGGCCAGGAAACCGCCGTGCAGGTAGGTTCCGGTGATGCCCAGCACCGGCGCTTCCTCACCAAGTTCGGCAGCCGCGGCCAGAAAGGACCGGGTCCTCGGGTGGTACCGCTTGGTAAGAACGACGGCGTTCGGCGTCCGGTTGCGTCGGACGGCTTCGGCCACCGCGGAGGCCTGCTCCAGTGAGCCGCCCAGCGGCTTTTCCAGCAGCAGCGCCAAACCGGCATCGGCGGCGCGCGGGGCAAGTTCCGCCTGGACGGTGGGCGGGGCTGCGAAGTCGACAGCCTCGCAGGACGCCAGCAGTTCGTCAAAAGACTCGAAGGCGCGGACTCCGTGCTGTGCGGCGAGTGCGGCGGAGCTGCGGCCTCCGGCAGACCAGATGCCCACCAGTTCTGTTTCGGCTCCGGCCGTGTGGAGGGGCGCGTGCATGGTGGCAGCCCACTGGCCGGCGCCCACCAGGCCAACCCGGACCGGGGAATAGCTCGCTGCAGGAGGTCCTGCCGCAGGGGATGAAGTCATGTGAAAAACGTACTGCAGATTTTGCATAATTTCTATACACAAGTGGGCTAGTTCTTGTGCTAATGTCGATTGCATCACATGAGTGCATCCACTCTTCCCGACCTCGAAGGACCGTCACACAGTGTCCCGATTCCTGCGCATTGCGGCGCCCCGCAGCGTCGCCATCATCGATCAGCCGCCGGTTCCGCTGGAGCCGGGCCAGGTCCGCGTGCGGACCATCTATTCCGGCATTTCCGCCGGCACCGAGCTGACCGCCTACCGCGGCACCAACCCGTACCTGACCTCTGTGTGGGACCCCAAGTCCCGCCTGTTCGAGCCTGGCCAGGAGTCCCTGGGTTATCCACTGGACGGGTGGGGCTACTCGGAAGTGGGCGAAGTGGTGGAGGTCGCCCCGTCCCTGCGCGCCGGAAGTGAAGGTGCCGAAGCGGACCCGCCCGTCCAGCCCGGCGATGTGGTCTGGGGCATCTGGGGCCACCGGGATGAAGGTGTCCTTGCGGCAGAGCAGCTGCGGGGCCACGTCCTGCCGCCCGGGGTGGACCCGATGGCCGGGGCGTTCGTCCGGGTGGGCGCCATCGCACTGAGTGCTGTGCTTGCGGCCGACCTCGGACCAGGGTCCACGGTGGCCATCTTCGGCCAAGGCGTCATTGGCCTGCTGGCCACCCGTTTTGCCGTGCTCAACGGCGCCAATGTGATAGCCGTGGACGGCATCGAAGCGCGCCGCAACAAGGCCCTGGAATGGGGTGCCGGCCATGCGCTTGCACCCACTCCGCAGCTCGCGGGAGAAATCCGGCGGATCACCGCAGGGGCGGGCGTGGACGTGGCCATCGAGCTGAGCGGCAACTACAGGGCGCTGCACGAGGCAACCCGCGCCGTGGGAGCTGACGGTACCGTCATCGCCGCCGGGTTCTACCAGGGCGAGGCTGCAGGCGTTCGCTTCGGCGAAGAGTTCCATCACAACCGGGTCCAGCTCCTGGCCTCACAGATCGGCTCCGTCCCCAACCGGCTCCGCTCCCGCTGGACCGTCCCCCGGCTGCAGCAGACCGTGGCGGACTACCTGGCCCGCGGCCTCGTGGACGCGCCGTCGCTCGTTACCCACACCTTCCCCCTGGCTGAAGCAGCCAAGGCCTATGAACTCCTGGATACGGACGCAGCGTCCGCGCTCCAGGTTGTATTGGAGTTCCCATGACCCTCATCACCGTTCAGGAGCAGCACCTTTCGGGCAGCACCCTGGAAGAGAAATTCGAGCAGGCCCTGGCCTGGGGCTTTGACGGGATCGAGCTCCGCTCCGCCGGAGACCTGCAGTTCCAGGCGCGCCTGCCGGAACTGCGCCGCGCACGCCAGGCCGGGGTTGTCATGCCCACCGCCTGCGTGGACATGACCCACTTCGTCGGCGCGTTCGATGCGGAGCTGCGGAAGGACGCCGTCGCCCAGCTCAAATCCCAGCTGAGCGTCATGGCGGAAATCGGCGGCCGGGGCGTGATGACGCCCGCGTCCTACGGCATGTTCTCCAAGCGCCTCCCGCCGTTCGTCCCGCCCCGCACTGACGAGGAGGACACCGCCGTCCTGGTGGAGGCCTTCACCGCGCTGGGGGAGCACGCCTCGTCCGAGGGTGTGGAGATCTACCTTGAGCCGCTCAACCGCTACGAGGACCACATGGTCAACCGCCTTGCCGACGGCGTGCGCCTGCTGAAGCTCGTCGGGCTGGACTCCGTGAAGCTCGCCCCGGACACCTACCACATGAACATCGAGGAAAGCGACCCGGCCGCCGCGCTCCAGGCCGCCGCCGCGTTTATCGGCCACGTCCAGGCCAGCGACTCCAACCGGCTCGAGCCGGGCGCCGGCAACATCGACTGGGCGCTGTTCGGCGCCACCCTGAAATCGATCGGCTACCAGGGGACCGTGGCGCTGGAATCGCGGCTGTCAGGGCCGGCGTCGGACGTTCTCCCGCGCGTCCCCGCCCTCCTGGGGAGGTACCTGTGAACACCCCCGGAACAACGGACGACGGCGGCATGCACCCGGGTGCAGCGGCTGAGGTGGGTGCCGCGCAGATCGCCGCCCGCTCCATTGCCATCCTCGAAGCGAATTGGCGCAAGACCCACACCGTTCCGGCGGGGGGCCTGTACCCGCACCAGTGGAGCTGGGATTCTGCGTTCATCGCGATCGGCCTCAGCCGGATGTCGCCGCGCCGCGCCGGCCAGGAAATGGACGCACTCTTCGCAGGCCAGTGGGACGACGGCCGGCTCCCGCAGATCATCTTCGATCCCTACCGCGACAAGGACTACGCGCCGGGCGCCTCATTCTGGCAGTCCAGCCGGATTCCGGGCGCACCCAGGCACGTGGAAACCGCCGGCCTGGTCCAGCCGCCCAACCACGCCTGGGCCGTCTGGAAGATCCACCAGGCGGACCCCGCCGAATCAAGGCGCCGCTCCTTCCTGGAACGGAACTATTCCAAGCTGGTGCACTGGCACGAATACCTATCTACCCGCCGCGACCGCGGCGGTTCCGGACTGGCATGCATCGTCCACCCCTGGGAATCGGGCACGGACAACTCCCCGCTGTGGGACACCGTGATGAAGCGTGTCCCCGGCAACTGCAAGACCGTCCTGAACCGTCCGGACCTGCAGCACGCGGATGCCGGCGAGCGCCCCAGTCAGAAGGAGTACGGCAAGTACTTCTGGATGGCCGAACGCTACCGGGACCACAACTGCGACGACGCCGATCCGGACTACCCGTTCCTGATGGAGGACCCGCTCTTCAACACCCTCCTCGCGGTGTCGGAACTGGCGCTGGCGGAAATCGCCGGCGAACTCGGGCTGTCCGCCGGGCCTCACCTGGAACGTGCCCGGGAGATCAGCGCCGCGCTGGAGGCCCTTTACGTGCCTGATCTCGGCTGCTACTCCGCCCGCGACGTCACCGACGGAACCATGGTCCACAAAGCCACGGTCAACGGTTTGATCCCGCTGCTGCTGACAGACCTGCCGCACGCGGACGCCCTGCTCGAGACCCTCTACGGTCCGCGCTTCATGGGCAACGACGCCCTCATGGTGCCCAGCTACGATGCCACCGCAGAGGACCACAACCCTGCCCTGTACTGGCGCGGCCCGGCCTGGTTCAACATGAGCTGGATGGTCTCGGTTGCCCTGGAGCAGCAGGGCCACAGCGAGAAGGCAGCCTTCCTCCGGAACAATATCGCCCGGCTCGCCGCCGAACAGGACTTCCCGGAATACGTGGACCCCTGGACCGGTGCCGCGCACGGCACGCGGAGCTTCAGCTGGACCGCCGCCCTCGCCCTCGAAACCACTTACCACGGGAGCCCGTCATGACCGCTGTTCCTCCTCCCTCAGCCGTATCGGTCCTGGTGGCCCACGGCGCCATGATGCGCGGCGCGGCGGACGGCAGCGTCGGCACCGCCGACGCACCGGCAAAGGGAACCGAAGGCCTCTACGTGGCGGACACCCGCCTGCTGTCGCGCTGGATCCTGGAAATCGACGACTCCACCTTCTGGGACGTCGGAACAGTCCGCAGCCCGGGCCGCCGCGACACGGCACTCAGCCCCGTGGCACGCCGCAACCAAACCCATGACCTCTTCGTCTTCCGCAGCCAGGAATTGGACGCGGCAGGCCTGACCGAGACCCTCTCCATCCGCAACTTGGGCCGTGAACCCATTACGGCGCGGCTGGTACTGCGGGCCGGAACGGACTTCGCGGACCAGTTCACGGTCCGGACGGACGGGCGCACCTTCGACCTCAGCGGCGCGGCCAGCAGCCTGGACGTGGGCGACGACGGCTCCCTCACCTTCGACTACCGGCACACCTACCATGGGCGTACTTTCGCCGCGGGCACCCGGGTCACGGCCAGCATCCCGCCGTCAGTGCGCCGGGAACCGGCAGCGGACCGCTTCGTGGGCGCGGTGCTTTCCTGGGAGCTGCCGGTGGGCCCGGGCGAGTCCCGGAGCCTCTCCATCGCCGCGCGGTCCACCGCGGCCAACCCGGCCGCCTTCGACCCGGCCGTAGCCGCAGGTGCCGCCGGAGCGGCAGCCAGTGCCGGCGTCGTGCTTAACAGCGTGGCACCCGACGTTGGCCGGAGCGCGCTCCGCAGGCAGTGCCTGACCGACCTGGACTCGTTGCTCATGCCCTGCCCGGTCAAGCCGGAGCTGACCATTCCCGCAGCCGGCCTTCCGTGGTTCCTGACGCTGTTCGGCCGGGATTCGCTCCTGTCCACGCTGCTGACGCGGGCAGAGCGGCCCGAACTCCTGGCGGATGTGCTCCGGGCCATGGCGGCGACGCAGGGGACGGTGGACGATCCGTCCCGCGTAGAACAGCCGGGCAAGATGGTCCACGAGGTCCGCATCAGCGAGCTGGCCCAGCTGGGCGCCGTTCCGTACGGCCGCTACTACGGCACCGTGGATTCAACGCCGCTGTTCCTGATGGCACTGGGCGAGGTCAAGGACCCGGCGTTGCTGCGCGAGCTCGAGGCGCCGGCGCGCGCGGCCGTGGACTGGATGCTGGGGGACGGCGGCCTGCGCGCCACCGGCTTCCTCCGCTACACTCCGGACCCCAACGGGCTGCTGCACCAGGGCTGGAAGGATTCGTTCGACGCCGTGGCGGGAGCGGATGGCCGCCAGCCCGAGGGTGCCATTGCCCTGGCAGAGGTCCAGGGCTACGCGTGGCGGGGGCTGCGCGAATGCGCCCGGGTGGCTGCCGAACAGTGGGGCGACGCGGCCTGGGCGGAGACCCTCCGTGTCCTGGCCGACGAACTGAAGGCCCGCTTCCGGCAGGCGTTCTGGATGGACGTTCACGATTTCCCCGCGCTCGCGGTGGACGGCGAAGGCACCCAGGTGGATTCGCTGGCCTCCAACGCGGGCCACCTGCTGTGGGCCGGAATCCTGGACCCGGCGGACGCCCGCGCCGTGGCCACCCGCCTGCTCGAGCCGGATTTCTTCACGGGTTGGGGCATCCGCACCCTCGCCGAGGGCCAGTTCTACTACCACCCGATGTCCTACCACAACGGGTCCGTGTGGCCGCACGACACCATGCTCGCCGCCGAAGGCATGGCCGCCTACGGTTTCCTCGACGAGGCCCGCACAGTGGCCAACGGCATGCGGGACGCCGCCGCGCACTTCGGCAACACCCTTCCGGAGCTGTTCGGCGGGTTCTCCCGTACGGACTTCCCGGTCCCGGTCACGTACCATCACGCCGGTTCGCCGCAGGCATGGGCGGCTGCGGCCGGGCTGACGGCGGAGCGCCTGGCCGGCAGCGGGGCCGGAGGTGAGTAGCGTGTATGACCGTCCGCGCGCCGGTGTGCCGCGGGCGACGCCGGAGTCCCGAAGCGCCGGCATGGTAGAGGTCCGGGTCCGGGACAAGGCCCAGCTCCAGCAGGCTTTGGCCGACGCGGTCCGGACTGTCGGGGACGCCGCCGAACGCTACGGCACCGGCATCATGATCACCGACGTGGGGGACGGTTGCTACGTGGTCCGCGCCCACCCCGCCGTGCCGTACGGGCTGGTGCGGGAGCAGCCGGGCATGGCTTAGTAACTTCCGGCCGCGGCTGTTTTCGATGCGCATATTCGTTGGCGACGCGGGTCCTCGAAGGCGCACCTCATATATGGGGTGCGCCTTCGCATATGCGGGTCGGATTCCAATCTGCGCGTCGAAAGCACGGGTCATCAACTCGCCCGGGCGCCCCGCGTAGGCCAGACTGTTACCGTGAGCAACAAGCCCCGGACCGCCCTGGCCATCGCCGGCCTGAGCCTGGGCACGGCCCTGAACCCGCTGAACTCGTCCATGATCGCCGTGGCCCTGGTGGTGCTGCGCGCCGACTTCGGGCTCGACGTCGCCGGGGTTACGTGGGTCATCACGGCGTTCTACCTCGCCTCCGCCGCCGGCCAGCCAGTCATGGGCCGGCTGGCGGACCGGTTCGGGCCACGCCGGATGTTCCTCCTCGGCATGGGGCTGGTCGCGGTGACCTGTGCCCTAGCCCCGTTCGCCCCTAATTTCGCCCTGCTGTGCGTGGCCCGGGCCGTCATGGCGCTGGGCACGGCCGCCGCCTATCCCAGTGCCGTGGTGATGGTTGGAGCCATCGCCGCCCGGGCCAGCGTCGAAGCCGCCCGCCCGCTGGGGAGGATCCAGATGGCGAACACCTCCGCGGCCGCGGTCGGCCCGGTGGTGGGCGGGCTGCTGGTGGGCCTGGTCGGCTGGGAGGCACTCTTCCTGGTCAACGTGCCCCTGGCACTCGCGGCCCTGCTGATCGTCCGAAAGGCCGCGCCGCCCGACGGATCCCGTGAGCGGGGCAGCGTGGCCGAGCTCCTGCGGGACTCGGACATTCCCGGGATCGCGGCCTTCATCGCGGCGCTGCTGCTGGTGATGATGGCCGCCCTGAATGTGGCGCCGGACTTCCGCTGGTGGATGCTCGCCGCAGGGACGGTCATCGCCGCGCTCTTCGCTTGGCGGGAGCTGCGGTTCGGCAAGCCGTTCCTGGACCTGCGGCTGCTGGGCAGGAACCGGCCGCTGATGCTGGTCTACCTGGGCTTCGCCGTGTTCAGCAGCGTCTACTACTTTGTCTTCTTCGGCCTGCCGCAGCTGCTGCAGGAATCCGGCGGGTACAGCCCCGCCGTCGTGGGCCTGCTGATGCTTCCGCTGGCGGCCATGTCCGTCGTCGCCACCCCGTGGGCGGTGCGCGCCATGGGAAGATTCGGCGTGCGGCGAGTGCTGATTGCCGGCGTCGTCCTCCTGACGCTGGCGGCCGCCCTGATGTGGCTGCTCACCGGCACGCTGGTGATCCCCGTCGTCGTGGTCCTCACGGCGCTCATGGGCGTGCCGTACGGCGTCCTGGGCATCGCGACGAACCAGGGCATGTTCATCTCCAGCCGGCCGCAGGAGCGCGGAGTGGCGGCCGGGATCTACCAGACCTGCCGCTACGTCGGGGCGATTACCGCCACGGTGATGATCGGCGTCTTCGCGTCGGGCGGCGTGCACCAGGACAGCTGGGCGCGGATAATGGCGGCCATGCTGGTCCTCTGCGCGGGGACGCTGGCGGTCTTCCTGGTGTGGCGGCCGCGGGCGGAGTAGCAGGCGGGCAGCCGGCCGGGCAATCATCAGGGCAGAACCGCGGACGACGGCGGTGCACCCTACGCGGGTTCCGCAGCTTCGCCGGGGGAGCCGGCGAGCGGGGTCGCCCGGATCCGGGCGATGCGCAGCCGGTCCATGGCCAGCACCATGAGCACATAGCCGGGAACCTCCACCCGGTCGCCGGCCTTCGGCAGCCGGCCCAGCCGGTCGATCATGAACCCCGCAACGGTTTCGTAGTGCCCGTCCGGGAGTTCGATGCCCGTGGCTGCCTGGAACTCCTGCAAGATCAGTCCGCCGTCCACGTCGATGGCACCGTTGGCCATGTCCACGCGGTCCTCGTGGTCGGCTCCGGTGTCGTACTCGTCGTAGATTTCGCCCACCAGTTCCTCCATCAGGTCCTCGAGGGTGACGATTCCGTCCGTGCCGCCGTATTCGTCCACGACCAAGGCGATGTGGTGGCCGGTGCGCCGCATCCTGGCCAGCGTCGGGAGGACGTGGTTGGTGCCGGGCAGCGGCAGGATTTCGCGGACGATGTCCTTCACCAGGGACCGGTCCTGGTCAGCGCCCCGCGGCATCAGGTCGCGGATGTGCACGAACCCCAGCACGTCATCGGGGGTCCGGCTGATCACCGGATAACGGGAGAACGGCCCGTCCTGGACGAGGGCGCGCGCGTCCGCGATGGTCCGGGCCCCCTCAATGAACGAGACTTCCGTCCTCGGGCGCATCACCTCCTGCAGCGTCCGGTCCGCCGAGCTGAAGACGTCCGTGAGGATGGTGCGGCTGGGTTCCTCGAGCAGGTCGTTCTCCGCCACCATGTCCCACAGTTCCTCTGACGAGACGTTGGCCTGTTTGGCCTGCGGGTCGCCCCCCAGCAGCCGGACCAGAGTGTTGGTGGACACTGACAGCAGCCACACCACCGGCCGCATGATCCTGGCCAGGAGGTTCAGCGGCGGCGCCAGCACACGGGTGAAGCCCACGGCACTTTGCATGGCCAGGCGCTTGGGAACCAGTTCGCCCAGCACCAACGACAGGTACGCCACCAGCAGCGTCAAGGCAATGAACGCCACCGGCTCTGCCGAGGACCCCAGGCCCAGGCCCTCCAGCAGGGGTTCGACGTCCGGTGCGATGGTGGAGGCACCGTACGCAGCGGAGAAGAAGCCGGAAAGCGTCACCCCGATCTGGACGGTTGAGAGGAAGCGGTTCGGGTTCCGTGCCAGGTCCGCGATGCGGGCGCCCCGGTCCCCGGACTTCTCGATCTGCCGCACCTGGCTCTCGCGGAGCGACACCAGGGCCATCTCCGTGCCGGCAAACACCCCGCCCAGCAGGACAAAGAAGAGCACGAGCAGGAAATTGACCAGGGTAGTGCCGTCCATGCAACGACCCTACAGAACCTTCACGCCGGAGAGGGGGATCCCGGTGGCGCCACGGAGCCGTATCGGCGCAGGTCAGTTGCGGGACGCCAGGTGCTTGTCCCGGTCCTCGAACACGTCCTCGCCCGGCCCGCTGAACGCGCGCGAACGCTCCACGGCCTCCAGTGACCCGGTGAAGAGCTGGGACTCGCCCCGGTCGGGGCGGCGCGGGTCCTGGGCCGAGTCGTCCCACTGGAAGGGGAGTGTGCGGCGGGAGGGGGTGCCGCCGTCGTACTTTTCCCAGCGCTGATGGGGGAGCGCCTCGGGGTGGCCCTGCTGCAGGAAGGTGACCATGGCTTCGCGGATGAGGCAGCGGAGGTCGAACAGGGCGGCGCTGTCGGCTGCGCTGACCAGAATGCGGACGCGGACGAACCCGCCGGTGGCATCCGTGATCTGCAGGATGCCCACACGCTCGTCCCAGAGGTCGGTGTCCGCCAGCACGCGGCGGAGTTCGACGCGCATGTCCTCCACGGGCGCGCGCCAGTCGAGGTCGAATTCCACGGTGCCCATAACGGCCGATTGGCGGCGAGTCCAGTTCTCGAACGGCGTGGTGGTGAAGTACGTGGAGGGCAGGATCAGGCGCCGGTCGTCCCATATATGCACCACCACGTACGTAAGGGTGATCTCCTCAATGCGGCCCCATTCCTTCTGTACCACCACCACGTCATCCACCCGGATGGCGTCGGTAAAGGCCAGCTGCATGCCTGCGAACACGTTCACCAGGGACGTCTGCACGGCGAGGCCGGCCACAATGGAGATTACGCCGGCGGACGCCAGCAGCCCGGCGCCCAGTGCCTGGATGGCGGGGAAAGTCAGCATCACGGAGCCAGCGGCGAGGACCACCACCAGGGCCACACCGATTCGCCGCGCCAGGATGGTCTGCGTCCGCAGCCGCCGGGCCCTGCGGTTGTCTGCCACGTCCACGCTGTAGCGGTCCAGCACCACCGCCTCGAGGATCAGCAGCACGGCCACCGCGAGCCAGGCCAGGGACGCGATCAGGCCAATGAGCAGGAAATGGTCGACGGCGGCGTGCCAGCTTTCGTGCGACGCGGTCAGCCCCAGCGCGGCGCGGACGCCGATCAGGCACAGTGCCAGGCGCAGCGGCTGGCGGGCAACCCGGGAGGCGGTCCGGAGCTCGGGCCGCTTGCGGTTGAGCTGCAGGACGATCTTGCGCAGCAGCCAGGACAGGACCAGTCCGGCGGCCACCGCGACGGTCACGGCGATGAAGGGCATGGCGGGATTGAGTAGGTCTCGCATTACTTAACCACTATCAACTGCCCGCGCCGGGGGTGAAATTCGGGCCCCCGTGCGCTCCCGCCCACTTGGCCTGGCCGGAGCCACTCCCGCGCCGGGAAGTTCCCCGTGATTCCGGGGATCCCGGCGGGCAGCAACCGGGTGCAGAGCGAGGCAACCGGGCGGGAACGTACGGCTACGGCACGATGTTGTGGTTACGGGTGAATAGATTGCCGGGGTCGTACCGCCGCTTGAGGCTGAGCAGCCGTTCATACTTGTCCGCCCCGTAGGTCAGGCGGGCTGCGCCGGCGTCCGGGCGTTCCTCACCGCCCAGGAAGTTGAGGTATTCGCCCTGTTCGGCGAAGGGCTGCATCCGTCCGTGCGCCGCACGGGCGAAGGCGGTCAGGCGCGCATCGTCGTCGGGGCTCGGCCAGAACCCGTAAATGTTCAGCAGGTAGCGTGAGGCACGGCTGGGATAGGCCGTGGCCTCCTCCGGAACGCGGGCGAAGGCTCCGCCCAGCAGGTGGATGTCGATTCCGGTGCCCTGCCAGGCGACCTCGGAAGCGAAGCCAACCACCACGTCGATGACTTCATCGTCGAGGCGCGAAAAGGAGACGTTCTTCCAGTAGCCACGAGAGCCCTTGGGAAAGAGGCTGTCCATCGCACTTTGCCATTCCGGCCAGGACACGGGTCCCACCTCATCCTGGTCAGGCGGTGCAGCATCGCGGAGCTTATCGATGAGCTCCAACCCGGGACGGTGGTCCGCGTTCGCCCAGGCACAGCCGATGATCATCCACGGAGCGGCGCCCATGTCGAACTCCGGAGGAAAAACAAGGAAGCTGACTATGGGATTCATGTCCTCCGGCAGGGCCGTCGACCAGGCCGCGAAGCGCTGCAGCCCCTCCTTCCAGTGCTCCGGGCGGTAGAACAGGTTGGCGCCCAGGACGGGGGCCGGCAGTTCCCGCGCCCTGAAGGTGAAGGACGACACGACGCCGAAATTCCCGCCACCGCCGCGGAGACCCCAGAACAGGTCCGCGTTCTCGTCCGCGCCGGCGCGCAGGTGGTCACCGGTAGCCGTGACCACGTCCGCCGAGTGGAGGTTGTCCAGCGTCAGGCCGTTGCTGCGGGTCAGCCACCCCACGCCGCCGCCCAGGGTCAGTCCGGCGATCCCCGTCTGGCTGATCACCCCTACAGGTACGGCGAGGCCGTGGGCTGCCGTCGCCTGGTCAACGTCCGCCAGCGTGGCACCGGGTTCCGCGGTGACCAGTTGCGCTTCGGTGTCCACGGTGACGCGGCGCAGCGCGCCCAGATCCAGCACCAGGCCGCCCTCCACGCTGCCGTGGCCGGCGATGTTGTGTCCGCCGCCCCGCACAGCCAGTACCAGGCCGGAGTCGCGGGCGGCTGCCAGGACGGGATCAATGTCCGCGATGGAGCCGGCGCGGGCGATGGCACGCGGGCGAAGGTCCTGCATGCCATTCCACACCCTGCGCGCTTCGTCATAACCGGGGTCGTCCGGTTCCAATAGGGTTCCCGCGAGCTGTTGCCGCAGATCGTTCAGTACCCCGGCGACCTGTCCGTCTGCGGCGGAGGGTGTTGTCTGGTCCATGGCTGGCCTCGCCACTAGAGGCCGGATCGTCGCTGGTCCGGCAGGCTTCAGGGATTGGGGAAGCGCCAGGGTACGGCGCTCGACGGCGGCAGTACTTTCAGTATCTGGCGGCGCCCCGGGAGGGTCAAGACACGGGTAGCCTTGGGCGCATGCAGAAGATATCGATCGCCGCCCTGGCCCGTCAGCAGCTCACCGCGGCGCTCGCCGCCACCAACGGCCGTGCCGCGGACACGGTGTACGGCGGCCACGAAAAGATCCTGCGGCAGTCAGTGATGGCCATGAAAGCCGGAACCCGGCTGAGTGAGCACAAGAATCCCGGCGACGCCACGCTCTACGTGCTCAGCGGCTGCATCCGGCTCAACGCCGGGGGAGAGTCCTGGCAGGGCAAGCCCGGCGACCTGCTGATCGTTCCGCCGGGCCTGCACAGCCTGGACGCCGAGGAGGACACGACCTTCCTGTTCACCGTGGCGAAATACCGCGACTGACCCTCGGCTGCGGCTCTTCCGTTGCCGCCGGGACTGCCTCCGCTGGTGGCGCACCGGGTCCGTCCTGTGCCCCCGGTGCCGTCCCGTACGCAGGCCTCCGGTCCCCTTCCTGGACGGAGGACGACGGCGGCACTAGCCTGGCCGGGGCGGGTTCCGGTTCCGCAGGGGTTGCCTTGGCCGCGCCTGCCCCGGCGTGGCCGGGCGCTTCGGCGGGGTCCTTGATTCGAGGCGCTGTCCCGGGGTGCCCGGGTTCCGCGCCGGACGGCTCCGCCGCGGAAGTCCCGACGCCGGACTCAGGGCCGGGTGCTTCCGCCCGCTGTTCGGGCCACGGTGTCGGACCTGTCCCGGATCGACCTGGGCCGGATTGATTCATGCCGGATCGATCTGCGCCGGATTGGTCTGTTGTTACTTGATCTGCGCCGGCCGGGACCGGGACCGGGGCCGGCGGGGCGAAGGATCGGACGATCGTGTCGATGGTGCCAGCTGCCTGGCGCCGGACGGTTTCGTTTCCCGCGGCCGCGCCGCCGGCAATGCCCAGCGACGCCGCCACAGCCAGGCTGGTGAGGACGGCCCGTTTCCTCCGTGGCTGTTTCCGGGCCCGCCCGGGGAGCGGCACCACCTCCGCCAGTGGCCCGTCTGTTCCGGCGGGACCTGCCCCGCCCGCGCCTGACCCCTGAATCAGCGCCGCCAGCTCAGCGCACGGCACCGGAACTTCAGTAGTCCTGAACGACCGCAACCGGAGCAGCGCGTCCCGCAGCTCGTCGTCGTCCGCGACGAAGCCCGCTTCGGCGAGCAGCGCGTCCACGTAGAGCTGGTCCTCGAGGCGGCGGTCCCGCCCGTGCTGTTCACTGGTCATGATGCGTCTTCCTTCAATGAGGGACGGAGTTTCCGGAGGCGGCAGAGGGCACGGCGCTGGAGCTGCTTGATGGCGCCGGTGGTCCTGCCCATGATTTCGGCGGTGGTTTCGACGGAGAGATCGGCCACGATCCGCAGCGCCAGGACTTCCTGCTGGTCCGGTTGCAGCGTGCCGAGGATTTCCTTGACGTTCTCGGTGGAGGCGGCGGCCACCACCTGGTCCTCGGCCGAATCGGCACGGCGGGGGTCGGCATCGGGGTCGTACCCGGTACTGAAAGGAGTTTTCACCCGACGGCGATACTCATCCACGTAGCGGGCGTGGGCGATGGAGAAGGCGAGCGATTTGGCGCCCTGCGCGCCGCCGTCGAGCCCGTCCAGCTGCGGGTAGAGGGCCAGGAAGACCTCCTGGGTCATGGCCTCCGGGTCCTCGACGTCCCGGGCGCGCAGGTAGCTGAGGACCGCCGGGGCGAGCTCCCGGTACACAGCACAAAAGGCGCCCTCGCCGGACTGGCGCTGCGCCTGTGCCTCATCGCTGATCTCTTGCATCCGCCCCCCTGCGGCAGATACCCCTGCGGGACATCGGTGGGATGGCGCCGCGCCGGGAGGGAAAGTCCGCCCCCGGCACGGCGTTAGCGCTCCTTAAAGCAGGCTACTCCTAGCCGTGGTGCGAGTGCTTGGCGCTGTTGCCCTGGTGGCCGGCGCCGCCGCTGGAGCCGGGCGAGCCGTTGGCTCCGTTGGATCCGTTGGCTCCGTTGGAGGCAGGTGCGCCTTCGTTCTGCAGCTCGACGCTCTGCGGCTGGACGATGCCGTCGCCCTCACCGGGGGTGGTGCCGTTGTCCGAACCGTCATCGATGCTGCCGTCGCCTCGCTCCTGCGGTGCCGGGATGGTGGCGCAGTAGTCGTCGATGGCCTCGTCGCCGCCGGCCACCTGCATCAGGACGGTGTAGGCGGTGGAGGTGGAGTTCAGGCCGCCGTGTTCGAAGGCGTTGCACAGGCCGGCTGCTGCCGCTCCGGTGACGTCAGGGCCCACCGGGGTGGCGGCGGGGCCTTCCTCAGGATCATCGGTTTCCGGGTCGTCTGCATCAGAATCGTCGGTTTCCGTGGGTTCCGGTGTGGGTTCCGGGTCGCCGGTGGGCTCAGGCTCGGCCGTTTCGGTCTCGGTCGGTTCCGGATCCGGCGATGCTGTTTCAGTCTCGGTGGGGGTGGGCTCCGGCGTTACAGTGTCCGTGGGCTCCGGCGTGGGCGATTCGATGGGCGCTACCGGGCCGTCGTGCGAATCGGCCATGGCCGCGACCCCCGTGCCGCCGACCGCCAGGGCGCCGGCCGCAAGTGCGGTCATAACCAGCTTGTTGCCTGAAAAGGTGAAGTAAGACATGAGACCCTCCGTTGACGAATTTTATGGATTGCGTTCAACTTCGCGGGATGTCCCCGCACTTAGTGGATCGAAAATTGCGTCATCGAGGTTACGGGTTTTGGAAAAAATTTGACGGGGTTGTCATGCCTTGACGTTTTCGGACCCTACGGGCCGCGGCTCCAGCCAGACCTGCTCGCGCGGCCCGGGCGGGTAGGCGTGCTTCTTCCCGGCCAGTGCGATGGCCAGGGCGCCGAGCACCGGGAGGGCGGCCGCGGCGGGAACCAGGAGGGGGCCACCCGCCACCAGGGCGGCCGAGCCGTAGAGGGCACCGAGCGTGATCCCCAGCTGGATGGTCAGCACCGTCAGCCCGTTGGCCGCTTCGCTGTAGTGGCCGCCGGCGCGCAGGATCGCGGACTGGTTGTAGATGCCGATCGCGCCCAGGCCGGCGCCCCAGACGGCCATCAGCACCAGCGCGAACACGAGGTTACCCACCGCGAACGGCAAGAGGAGCATGGAAGCGGCGATGGCCGCCGTCGTCATCAGGAGCGAACGGCGCGGCCTCGAATCGACGGTGAGGCCCGCAATCCAGATCCCGACCAGTCCGGACGCGCCGAGGACCGTGAGGGAGAGGCTGATGGCGTAGTCGGGCAGTTGGGCGCCGTGGATGTACGGGGCGATGTAGGTGAAGAGCGCGAAGTGGGCCAGGACCAGCAGCGGCCACGCCAGCGCGACGGACTTGACCCCTGGCTGCGCGATGGCCAGGCGGAGCGAGGGACGGGCGGCGTCGGCAATCCGGTGGACGCCGGGAAGCAGGAGGAACGCCAGCACGGCCAGCAGCACGCCGAACCCGGCCATCGCCAGGAACGCTGCGCGCCATCCAAGGAGCGCGCCCAACGCAGTGCCCGCGGGAGCGCCGACGGCCAAGCCCAGGCTGTTGCCGCTGAACACGATCGCCAGCGCCTTGCCCACCTTCGCCGCCGGCACTACCCGTGCCACGTATGGTGCCATGGTGGTCCAGAGGAGTCCGTGCGCCAGGCCGCCCACCATGCGGGCGATCATCGCCGTCGTAAAATCCGGGGCCAGGCCCACCCAGGCGTTGCTCGCAGCGAACGTCAGCACCAGCCCGACCAGGAGCCCGTGCCGCGGGATGCGCGCCAGCAGCCGCGCTGCCGGCACGACTGTGACCACGATGACCGCGGCATAGGCGGCGGCGAGGTACCCGGCCACCGCCTCGGACACTCCCAGTGCGTCGCTGATCTGCGGCAGCAGCCCTGACGGCAGGAGTTCGGTGGTGATGGCAGTGAAAGCAATGGTGGCCAGGACAGCCATCGCGGCGTACGGGAAACGGGCAGGTTCCGGCGCGGAAATCGCGGAAGACATGGGGGTGGGATCCATTCAAGGGGAGGGGTGGAACGCGGCTCGGCTGGCCGGACAATTCCTCCCTTAAATTTACCGGATCCGGGCGTCTGTCATGGATATGACAGACGCTCCGCTAAGCCGTGTTACGCGTGCCATTCCGGGCACCGCACACCGGTCCGCCTGCGCTTTACCGTTTGCCGAAATCGGTGTCGGTGTAGGAACCGGGCCGGCCTGCCGCCTGGCACGTGCAGGTACCGGCCACATCCAATCTCACGGTTACGGGCTGGCCGGCTTGAAGCCGGATGTCCACGGGTGCCGCCGCTGCAGCGGAGACATGCAGGACGGCTTCTTCGGGGGCGGTGGCAGACATGGCTGTCCTTTCCGGTGGGTTATTGACAATTGATTCCTTGATGGACATGGTTACTTGGCCTGGCCGGGGGCGCTGATCCGGGCGTCCAGCAGGCCTGCTGCCACGGCCGGAGCGAGTCCGGGCGCCAGCGGAAGGCGCGGGACCACCAGGCAGTGCCAGAGGTGGTAGATGTCCGCCTTTCCGGACCAGACGGTGGAGGTGACGTTGCCCTTCTCGTCGAGTTCCTGCTTCCAGGATCCGTGCTCGTAGTCGATGAACCAGTCGCGGGCATGGTCCCAGATCCGCTCGTACCAGTCCGCGTACTGCTGTTCGCCGGTGGCGATGTAGAGGGCCGCCGCTCCGCCGATTGCCTCGGCGGGCACCCAGCGGATGCGGGTGGTGACCACCGGCTTGCCTTCCCAATCCACCGTGTAGACGAAGCCGGGGTTCCCGTCCGGCTGCCAGGCGTCACGGATGGCAGCGTCGAAGAGGCCGCGGGCGTCCTCGAGCAGCCACGCGGGGACCTCCAGGCCGCGGGCTTCGAGCCCGGCGCGGAGGTGGAGGAGCAGGCGCGCCCACTCAACCCAGTGACCGGGGGTTCCGCCGTAGGCGCGGAACTGGCTGGCCCGGTCATCGGTGTTGTACTCCGGCATCGGGTTCCACGCCGGGTCGAAGTGTTCGAAGACTCGGTAGTTGTTGTTCCGCGCGAACTGGTGGATCAGCACCTCGGCGATGTGCAGGGCCCGCTCCAGCCACCGGTTCTCCCCGGTTACGTCGGCGACGATGAGGTACGCCTCCACCGAGTGCATACTGGCGTTGCCGCCGCGGTACGCCTCGGTTTCGGTGAAGTCGCGGTTCCAGGAGTCGAAACACATGTTGGCCTCGTGGTCCCAGAACTTCAGGTCAGCGATCCGGAGCGCTTCCTCGAGCAGTTCGCGGGAACCTGGCCGTCCGGCCGCAACGGCACTGGCAGCAGCAAGGAGCACGAACGAGTGCTGGTAGCCGGACTTGGTGTCGTTTACGGGACCGCTTTCATCCACCTCGGCATACCAGCCGCCGAATTCCTTATCGTGGAGCACCCCGTTGAGCGCCGCGATGCCGTGGTCCACGAGGGTCGCTGCGCCGGGCCGTCCCAGGAGGGCGGCGACGGAGAAACTGTGGACCATCCGGGCGGTAATCCAGAGATGGGTCGGCTTGTCGGGGAACACCTTGCCGTAGTTGTCGAGCCAGCCGAACCCCGTAGGGACCTTTGAAGCCGCGGCGAAATTGATCAGCCGGTCGGTTTCCGCCTCGAGCCATCGTGCGTGGGCGGCACTGTTCAGCCACGTCATTGTTGTTTCCTCTCTGTGGTGCGGTGCGAAGGGGTTGTGTCGGTGGTGGTGCTGTTGCTATCCGGCAGCGTCGAGCACGCCGCGGATAATGGTCGCCGCCGCTCCAAGGTAGGCCAGGATGATCAGGAGGAGCTGTGCGGCGCGGGCAGGAACGAACTTTGCGGCGACGTCGCCCAGTATCAGCCCGGCCAGGCAGGCCGCCGCAACGGCCACCCACATTCCCCATGGCAGCATGGGGAACGTTTCGGGGGCGGTGATCGCCTTGGAGATGAGCGAGAGTGCGCCGATGGTGAAAAAGTAGGGCTGCATGGTGGCAGCGAACGACTTGTGCTGCCACCGGGTGGCGATGGAGTACATGCTGACCGCCGGTCCGCCCACCCCAGCCGCCGTGTTCATGAACCCGCTCAGGCCGCCGGCCGTGAAGAGGTAGCGCCGGCGCTCCGGCAAGGTGGCGGATTTCAGGACCAGCAGGACGGTCAGTCCGACGGCGAGAATCACCCCGATGGCGATCTCCAGCACTGCTGCGGGGATGAGTCGGATCAGGAATGCCGCAGGGATGATGCCCAGCAGTGCTGAGGCGGCGAGCAGCAGATACCGCTTCCAGTCGATGTCCTTCACCACCCGGAAGATGATGGCCCCCGCCGTCACGGCGCCGCATACGTTCACCAGTACCACTCCCTCTACCGGCCCCAGGAGCAGGACCAGGAAGGGCGCGGCCACCAGCGCGAAGCCCATGCCGGTGACGCGCTGCATCCCGGCACCCATGACGACGGCGCCCAGCACCAGTCCGGTGGTCAGCACTTACGGCCTCCAGGCCACGTACTGGATCTCCTCGAATTCCTCCAGGCCCAGGCTTGCGCCCTCCCGGCCGAGGCCGGACTGTTTGGCGCCGCCCATGGGGGCGAACGCAACGGACGGCAGGGGATCGTTGACGCCCACAATGCCCGCCTCGAGGCGCTCGGGAATTTCCCAGCCGCGTTTGGGGCTGCTGCTCCAGACATACGCGGCCAGGCCCATCTCTGTGGCGTTGGCCTTTCGGATTGCCTCTTCCTCCGAGGAGAAGGTCACGACGCCGGCCGCCGGGCCGAACACTTCTTCTGTCACCAGGGGGGCATCATCGGGGACGTCCGTGAGCAGCGTGGGTGCCATGAATGCACCCTGGCCGGGCACTGAGGTCCGCTCTGTGACCCGGCTGGCGCCGCGCTCCAGTGCGTCGTCCACCAGGGCCTGCACGGCGGACACCCGTTCGGCGTCGATCATGGGACCCAGGTCCGGGACGGGCGTGCCGTCGTCCGGAACGCCGTGCCCGATGCTCATCGCATCAAAGCGCGCGCCCAGCCGCGCCGCGAATTCGTCGGCGATGCTATCCTGCACCAGGAACCGGTTGGCCGCCACGCAGGACTGACCCGTGTTCCGGAGCCGGCCCAGCACGGCACCCTCCACGGCGGCGTCCAGGTCCGCGTCCTCGAAGACGATGAAGGGCGCATTGCCGCCCAGTTCCAGCAGCGGACGGACCACCCTTGCGGAGGCTGAGGCCATGATCTGGCGGCCCACTCCCGTGGATCCGGTGAAGCTGACCGCCCGCACGGCAGGGTGGGACATCAGGGCACCGGTGATCTCGCGGGAGGGGCCGTGGACCAGGTTGACCACGCCAGCCGGGAACCCGGCGTCGTGCAGGACCTCGAACAGCCCGGTGGCGGCGAGCGGCGCCTTTTCGGACACGCGGCCCACCACGGTACAGCCTGCGGCCAGCATGGCGGCAAGCTTGCGCGCCTGGATGGACACCGGAAAGTTCCACGGCGTAAGGCTAAGCGCCACACCGATCGGCTTGCGGCTGCTGAGGTGGCGACGGCCCTGCAGCTCCGGCGGGCTGACAGTACCTGTGGAGCGGCGGACTTCCTCGGCGAACCAACGGAAGTACTCCACCGAAAAGTCCACCTCGCCCTGGGCTTCGGGGAGTCGCTTGCCGGCCTCGAGGGCCAGCGTCTGGGCCAGTTCGTCGCGGCGTTCGGCAAGCAGGTCAGCTGCATTGCGGAGCAGGTCTGCCCGCTGCCGGACGGTGGTGCGGGACCAGGACCCGAAGGCCTGTGCTGCCGCGTCGGCCGCTTTGGTGGCGTCCCCGGCGGCGCCCCAGGCAACCTCGCCCACGGTGCTGCCATTGCCGGGGTCGGTCACGTCCTTGACAGTTCCCGCGGTGTGCCAGGTGCCGTTCACGAGGTGTCGGGCTGATGTGAGGTTCATGGATGGTGCCTTTCATGGGGCTGGGGGGCGTCCAGTACGACGGGGCGGGCTGGGCTGGCCGCCGTGGTTGCAGTGCTCATCCCTTGCTGGCTCCGGCCGTGATGCCGGCAACGAAGTACCGCTGCAGGAAGACATAGGCCACCACCACCGGCAGGGAGGCCATGATGACGCCGGCGAACAGCAGCGGGTAGTTCGTCTGGAACTCGCCCTGGAAGCTCAGCAGTGCCAGCGGCAGTGTGCGGTTGCCGGGGGACTGGATGAAAAGAAGCGGATACAGCAGTTCGTTCCAGTGGATGACGAACAGGAAGATCGCTGCGGCGGCGATGGACGGGGCGGACAGCGGCAGGGCGATGGACACGTAGGTCCGCCACGGGCCGGTGCCGTCAATCGACGACGCTTCGTAGAGTTCCTTGGGCAGGGTCCGCATGAACCCGCCCAGGATGAAGACGGCGATGGGCAGCGTGGATACCAGGTTCGCCAGCACCAGGCCGGCCAGGCTGTCCAGGAGCCCCAATCGTCCAAAGAGGACATACAACGGAACCATGTTGGCCTGGGCGGGGATGGCCATGCCAAGGACAAGGAAGCCGAAAATGGCCCAGGACATGAAGCCGCGGAGCCGGGAGACGGCGTAGCCGGCCAGGCTGGCGAGGAAAAGTGTGAGCGGCACTGAGATCGCCGTGACGATGACGCTGTTCCAGAACGAGGACCCGAGGTCCTGGCCGCCGATCACTTCCGCGTAGTTGGCGGGGGAGAGTGATTGCGGCAGGCTGAACGGACCCGCGAAGAGTTCCTGGGTGGACTTGAAGCTGCCGAACCCCACCACGGTCAGCGGAATGATGATGATGACCGCGTAGATCGCGAGGATTCCGCGGCGGGTTATTGACGCGAGCATGCTGTCATTCCCCCTTCGGGGTGAGGCGGAGCAGCCGGCGCTGCAGCCAGGTGACCAGGGCGATCATCGCCATAAAGATGATCGACTGGGCGGCTGCGTAGCCGAACTCCGAGTTGGCGAAGGTGCTGTAGATACGGGTGGAGAGGATATCCAGGGACTGTTTCGGCGGGTTGCCCGCGATACCCAGGATCAGGTCGAACGCCTTGAAGGACTGCACCGTGGTGTAGGCCACCACAATGGACGTTGCCGGCGCCACGAATGGCCAGGTGATCGACGTGAACTGCTGCCACCTATTGGCGCCGTCCATCTCCGCGGCCTCGTAGAGCTCCCGCGGGATGGCCTGCAGGCCGGCGATGTAGACCACCATCATCTGCCCGGCGTGGAACCACACCTGGGTGACGGCCACCCAGTACAGTGCCTGGGCGTCATTGCCTAGGTAGGAACCGCCGTCCACGCCCACGCTTCTGAGGACTGTGTTGGCCAGGCCGAAGTTGGGATCGTAGATGAACTTCCAGATAAACGCCACGGATACCGAGGACAGAATGGTGGGGAAGAAGAACAACGCACGGAGCAGGACACTCCCCCGCGAGTTCTTCGTCAGCAGCAGCGCCAGGATCAGGGAGAACACCGTCTGGGCAATCACCACCAGCAGTACGAACTTGAGGTTGTTGGACAGTGCGTTCGTGAACAGCGAGTCGTTGGTGAAGGCCCGGACAAAGTTGTCCAGTCCGACGTAGTTGAAGGCGGCCGAGAAGCCGTTCCAGTCCGTAAGGGCGTACTGGAAGGCCTGCAGGGTGGGCATCACCAGGAAGAAGGCAATGACGGCGACGGCGGGAAGCGGGAAGAGATACAGCGCCGGATTCACCCGAGTGGGGGAGCGGCGGCGTTTCTTCCCTGCGTGAATCGGGTCCGGGGGGCTGCCTGATGCCTTCCGTTTAGCAGGCAGCCCTGTGTGCGTGCTCATATCCGCTCGTCCACGATCTTTTGAGCGGCTTCGGCTGCCTGTTCCGGACTGGTGCCGGAGATGACCGCCGTCGCGCTCGCCTCCACGGCATTGCGGACATCCAGGTTCTGGAACTGGAACCTGGCTGCCAGAGCCGTCTTTTTCTCCAGCCAGGGGCTCAGGCGCTTCAGGTCCGGGTTGGTGTATTCCACGTTGTTCACGGATACGTGCTGCGCCGTCTGGTTGGCGTAGTAGGCGGCGTTCTCCGGTTCGGAGAGGAAGTCGATCCACGCTGCCGCGGCTGCCTGGTTCTTGCTTGCGGAGTTGACGCCCAGGATGAACGTGGCGTTGTAGACGCCCTCGTATTTGCCGCTGCCGTCCGAGGTGTTGGGGAATACCAGCTCGATGGGGAACTTGGCGCCCAGGCCGCGGACCGCGGCAATGTGGTACGAGCCAGTGGCCAGCATGGCGGCCTTGCCTTGGGAGAAGAGGTTCTGGGCGGGTTCGACAGCGGTTCCGGTGGCGTTGGGCTGCAGGTACGGAACCAGTTCCTTGTACTGGTTCAGCATCTTGATGAACCAGTCATCGGTGACTTTCAGCTTCCCCTGCTCGATCTGGGCGCACATGTCATCGACGGGAGCGTTGTTGGCGATCATGTTGTTGAACAGCTGCCCGCCGTTTCCAACGTCCCCGCCCGGCCAGGAGATGGGAATGACTCCGGCGCCGGCCAGCTTGTCACACATGGCAAGGAAGGAATCCCAGTCCTTCGGGGCAAGGTCGGCCCCCGCCTTGTCGAACAAATCGACGTTGGCCATGGGCATCGGGAAAACCACCTGGTACGGCAGGCCCAGCTGGTTCTCCCCGGACCTCCCGGCGGACAGGAGGCTTTCCTGGTAGTTCTTCACCGCCTTACTGTCCTTGAGTTCCGTGTAGATCCCGGCTTCGGTGAAGTTCTTGAACTGGGCACCGCGGAAGGTGGCAAAGGCGTCGCCGATGGAGCCGCCGCGGAGTTTCTGCAAGGCTTGGGCGTTGTAATCGTTGGACGTGGAGATATCCTGGGCCACTTCCACGCCGTCGTGCAGCGCGGCAAACCGCTTGATCAGCTCGTCGAACACGGCCTTGTCCTCACCGCGCCAGTGAGCGAAGGACACTTTGCCGGTGACTGCACCGGCGGAGGGGGCGGCCGGACCGGTTGCCCCGCCCGGTGTGGTGGACCCGCCGGGGCCGGCGCAGGCTGCCGCGGTGGCGCCGAAGCCCAGGGCTCCGAGAAGGGCGATGGCCTGGCGGCGTGAAATCTGACTCACAATGATCTCCTCGTTGAGTGTTTTGCTGTGCCTTGTTTGGTTGACTGCTGGGGTGCCCGGACTCGCCCGGACTGGTGGCTGGTTCGCCGGGGTGGAATCTCCTTATGCGTTGGCCCGCTGGGCAGAGACGACGTCATCGACTACCGCACAGAGGCGCTGGAGCCGTCGGACGGCGTCAGTTGACAGGGATTCGACGACGTCGGGCGCGCCAATGCAGGAGGCCCAGACGGCGCGTCCGGAAAGGAAGCCGCTGGCGCCTTCCAGGCAGGCCCACCGGACGGCGTCGGGGAAGACGTCCTCGGGGACGCCGGAGGAAAGAACCACCCAGGGACCGTCGATGGCTTTGGTCAGTTCGGCGCAGGCGGCACGGACCTCGGCTTCGGAGGCCTGGCCCTTGAAGGGGACCTCGGCCTTGTACAGGTCCGCGCCCAGGCTGCCAAGTTCCTTTGCGGCGGCCAGGATCCCGGCGTTCCAGTCGAAGTCGCCGCCGGCCAGCGGCTTGCGGGAGACCGGCTCGATGATGCTGATCAGGCCGGCGGACCGGCAGCTTTGAACGAATTCGCGAACCATGGCCACACGGCCTTCGGCAGGTTCATCCGGGCGGTAGAGGACCAGCAGCTTGAGCGCTTTCGCGCCCAGCGCCTTGTACTTGTGCGGATCTACGAGGCGGTCGATGGTCACTTCGCCTACCAGTTCACCATGTGCCGGCTCGAAGTGGTCGGCTGAGGCGATCAGTCCGCAGCCAGGGTCGACCACACCGGCCTCGATGGCCTGGTCGAGTGCGAACTGACGGTCAATCAGGATTCCGGAGGCGTAGGGGCTGAGGATCCGTGCCGCTTCGAGTTTGAAGGTGCGGAGGTCCTCGTCGGTGACGGGCTGGTCCGTGTGCTCGGCGAACATGTTGCGCATGGCTTCGCGCTGGTCTACGGCGAGCATCGCGAACGCACCGGACGGACGCTGGAGCGGGGAGAGGTCTGTAGGGCTCATGGGCTGCTTCTTTCAGCTGGACGGTTTGAATGAACGGGTTTGTTAGGCAAGGGCAGGCGTGATGGCCTGGCGGGGGATCGCGGAGCGTCCGTCCAGTCCTGCGCACGAGGCGGAGGCGGTACGGCCGGCGAACGCGGCGGCTTCCACGAGTGGGAGGCCGGCTGCGACCGCGGCCAGGATGGCACCGTGATAGACATCGCCGGCGCCGAGGGTCGAGACAATGGCTGCCGGCGTGGCCGGAACATGGGCAGCCATGCCGCCGCGTTCCAGGACCCAGGCGCCCTCGGAGCCGGCGGTGGCGACGACGGCGGAGGCGCCGTCGTCGAGCGCTTTCTGCAGGAGGGCTTCGGGGGCGAGTCCGTCACCGTACTCGGCGCGGAGCCTTTCGATGGTGGGCACGTACAGGGCGACCCCCCGTGGGCTGAAGGAAGGGATGGGGTTGCCTGCGTCTACGCTGATGCTCCGTCCGGCAGGACCCCCGGGGAGGGACGCGACGGCGTTCCAGCCAAGGTGGTCGACGTGGATCCAGGATGCCGCTTCCGCCAGCTCGTGGAAGCGGCTGTTGGCCGGAAAGCTGACCGGAGGTACGGGTCGGGTGACGATGGCCCGGCTTTCGGCTGCCCTGCTGACCACGATGACGCTGGCACCGGTCCTGACATCCGGGTCGCGGATGACGGCGGAGGTGTCCACTCCTTCTGCCTGGAGGCCGGTGATAATGCGGTCGCCTTCCTCGTCGGTACCCAGGACGCCCGCGAAGGCTGTGCGGGCTCCGGCTCGCGCCGCAGCAACGGCGGCAGTCGCCGCCGGGCCGCCGCCCGCCGTCGCGAAGTCTGAGGCGACGGTGCGGCTGTCCGCGGCGGGGTAGTCCTCGACCAGGGCAATTGCGTCAAGGGTGGCGCAGCCTACGAAGAGCAGGGTTCCTGTTGACGGTTGGGGCACGTTCCACCTCGTTGTAGTTCCGGCTGGTACTGAAAAAATATACACACGCCATGTTGGAAAAACAACACTTTCTGTATAGTTATGTTTGGGATGCAACGCCGCGGTCCCAAACACTCAACGTAGAGAAACGGAGCAGCTCATGTCATTGCCAACTGCGGAATCGGTCCGGACTATCCGGTACGGTCTCATCGGCGCCGGCCACATGGCCCGCGAACACGTCCGGAACCTCGCCCTGATCCCCGGAAGCCGGATCACCGCAGTGTCCGATCCCCAGCAGTCCTCCCTGGAAGAGACCGCGAAGGAGATCGGATATGAGGTGCAGAGCTTCGCCTCGCACCAGGAACTCCTGGCCTCCGGCCTGGTGGACGCGCTGGTCATTGCCAGCCCGAATGACACCCACCTGGGGATCCTGAAGGACATCTTTGCCAGCGGCACCAACCTGCCGGTCCTGGTGGAGAAGCCGGTATGCGTCAGCGCGGACCAGGCGGACGAACTCGAGCGGCTGGCGGCTGACTACCCGGCGCCGGTGTGGGTGGCCATGGAATACCGTTACATGCCCCCGGTACAGGAGGTCATCCAGGCAGCCCACAACGGCAGGCTCGGCAATATCTACATGCTCTCCATCGTGGAACACCGCTTCCCGTTCCTGCACAAGGTGGATGCCTGGAACCGCTTCGCCGAGCGGACCGGCGGCACCCTGGTGGAAAAGTGCTGCCACTTCTTCGACCTGATGCGCCTCATCCTGCAGGACGAGCCCACCCGGGTCTACGCCAGCGGCGGGCACGATGTAAACCACATGGATGAGGTGTACGGGGGCAGGATTTCGGACATGGTGGACAACGCCTACGTGATTGTCGACTTCAAGGGCGGGAAGCGTGCCATGCTGGAGCTGTCCATGTTCGCAGAAGGGTCCAAGTTCCAGGAACGAATTTCCATCGTGGGTGACGCGGCCAAGATCGAAACCCTGATCCCCGTAGCGGCCAACCACTGGATCCCGGGGGACGAGGCCGAGGCAACCGTGGAGTTCAGCCCGCGGTCGCCGCTGGGTCCGGAAAAGCATGAGGTTCCCGTCGACGAGGCAGTCCTTGCTGCCGGCGCCCACCACGGCTCCACGTACTACGAGCACCTCGGCTACCGCAAAGCCATCCTGGGTGAGGGGCCGGTGGAAGTGACCGTCGCCGACGGCCTGCAGTCGGTCCGGATGGGGCTCGCCGCCGAACGCTCGATCGTAGAAGGACGTCCCATTGAGCTTACGGGCGCCACTGCCGGGGTACGTGATTAACTAAATTCGTGTTGGAATTGCAACACCCAAGCAGGCGGGGTGTCCGGCAAACAGGCAAGAGAGAGAGCCCATGAGCATCGCACGGGAAGAAGCAACGCTGACACCCCGCCAGCGCACCATCGTGGAGGAGCTTGGTCGGCGTGGATTCATGTCCACGGCCGACCTCGCCGAGTCCTTCGAGGTATCGGACATGACGGTGCGGCGGGATACGCGCGTGCTGGCCAAACTGGGGCTGGTCAGGGTGGTCCACGGCGGCGTCAGCGCCATTCACGGGCAGGGCCAGAACGCGGATTTTGCAGCACGGGTGCGGGAGGACGCCGCAGCGAAACTTCGGGTGGCCCGCGCCTGCGTATCGATGATCGGGGAACGGGATGCCATCATCCTGGACGCCGGTACCACCGCCTACCAGATCGCCCAGGAGCTGCCCACCTCCTTCACCGGGACCGTCATTACCCACTCGGCACCGGCTATCCAGCGCTGCCTTCAGTTGACGGCGGCGCGGACCATCTGCCTGGGCGGCGAACTCCTGCTGGACAGCCAGGCGTTTAACGGGCCGATGACCGTCAGTGCTGTGGCGGGCCTGCGGGCCCGGACCGCTTTCATTGGGGTCAGTGGCATCCATGACGAGGCGTTTTATATTGAGCGTGACGTTGAGCGCGCCACTAAGATCGCCCTTATGAACTCGGCTGAACAGGTAGTGGTGGTGGCAACCCACCAGAAGATGCTGCGGTATGCCCTTGCCAGGCTCGCAGCGTTCGACGCAGTTGATGTGCTGGTGACGGACGCGCCGCCACCCCGGGATATTGCCACAGCGTTGCGGGCAGCCGAGGTGAAGCTGGTGGTGGCAGCGTGAGCGCCCCGCTGCGGGTCAGCCTGCCCGAACAAAACCTGCTGGACGCGCTGGAGCCGGTCTCCGGCGTCGAACTTCTCCTCTGGGACCTGTCCGGACCCGCGCCCGAAGGCCGGCTGGACCTGGTGGTGCCCCCCTACATGGGCAAGCCGTCTGTGCTTGCCGCGCTGGAGGGCGTGGACGTTGGGCTGGTGCAGAGCCAGTCGATCGGGTACGACGGCGTGGCGGACGTCCTGCCCGACGGATGCGTATTCGCCAACGCGGCGGGCGTCCATGAGACGTCGACGGCGGAGCTTGCCGTGGGCATGATGATCGCCGCCCAGCGGGGACTTCCGGATTTTGCCCGGAACCAGGCGGACGGGGTGTGGGACAACGCGCAGCGTCCCAGCCTGGCGGACCGGCGCGTGCTGCTGGTGGGCTACGGGGGAGTGGGCAAGGCGATCGAGGCGCGGCTGCTGCCGTTCGAAACGGAGATCACGCGGATGGCCAGCCGGGCGCGCGAGGACGCTGCCGGGACCATTTACGGCATTGATTCGCTGTACGAGCAGCTGCCCCTGCACGACATCGTGGTGGTCAGCGTGCCGCTCAGTGACCAGACCAAGCAGCTGGTGGATGGGAAGTTCCTTGCCGCGATGCCGGACGGAGCACTGTTGGTGAACGTGGCCCGCGGCCCCGTGGCGGACACTGATGCGCTGCTGGCCGAGACCTCGTCGGGCAGGCTCCGCGCGGCCCTGGACGTCACGGACCCGGAGCCGCTGCCGGCGGACCACCCGCTCTGGACCGTGCCCGGCGTGCTGATTACCCCGCACGTCGGCGGCGCCAGTTCGGCGATGTTCCCGCGGATGGTCAAGCTCATCCGGACGCAGATCGGGCTCCTCCAGGACGGCAAGGATCCGGTCAACGTGGTCCTTCTCTGACCCGCATTCCAGCGCCTATTCCGCCGGGGCAGGTTCCAGTTCCATAATGGCCTCGTAAGTAAGTGGCCGCCCCGGCAAACGGCGCGACGGGTGGCCTCGCGGCCCGGGCCGCTGCGACGGCGGGACCGAACCGGGGGAGAGCATCGCCATTACATGCGGCAAGGAGAATCGTCATGCTCAAAGATTTGGATGTCATGCCCGTGTTGCCCGCCAAGGACATCAACCGGGCCAGGGATTTCTACCGGGACAAGCTGGGCCTGGAGCCCGCCACCACCATTGACGAGGACAACCTGGTGTACCGCTGCGGCAACGGCTCCGGCTTCCTCCTCTACCGGACGGATAACGCGGGCACCGCGAAAAACACGCAGATGGGCTGGGCCACCAGCGACGTTGAGCGCGAGGTGGAGGAGCTGCGCGGCCGCGGCGTCGTTTTTGAGGAATACGACTTCCCGGGCCTGAAGACCGAGAACGGCATCGCCACGCTCCCGGACCTCGGGAAGGCGGCTTGGTTCCTGGACAGCGAGGGCAACATCCTTAATATCTCGTCGATGCCGTAAGTCCGGCATGAACGGCCCTGCCCCGCACGAACGGTGCTGCCGAGCACCGCCTGTGCGGGGCGGGACCGTTTTCGGCGGCCTGGGGAAGCCCCCTACGCGAGCGCGACCGGGACCGCCGGATTCACGCCGAGGCCCTCCGCCGCGAGATACCCGAACAGCGAACGGATGCCGAAGTCCCACGGCGGCAGCTCCTCGGCAACGCCTGTGGTGTTCACCAGCGCACCCAGATGCGGACTGCTGATCGTCACGATGTCGCCCGGCCTATGCGTAAACCCCAGTCCCGGAGCATCCCGGTCCTGGGTAGGGGCAAACAGGGTCCCGGTGAACAGTGCGAATCCGTCGGGGTACTGGTGGTGCGGACCGCAGGTGGCCGCGGCCAGTTCTTCGAACGAACGGCTGATCCGGGAGACGCTGTTACACCCTTCCAGGGTGTAACCGTCGGCCCCGGCGACCCGAAGCGTGATCTCCTCGGAGCGCAGCGTGTCCAGCGTGAAGCCGGCGTCGAACAGGCGGACGAACGGACCCAGCGCGCTTGAAGCGTTGTTGTCCTTCGCCTTCCCCAGCAGCAGTGCGCTCCGGCCTTCCACATCCCGCAGGTTCACATCGTTGCCCAGCGTCGCCCCGCGGAGCCGCCCCCGTGAATCGGCCAGCAGGACCAGTTCGGGTTCGGGATTGTTCCACGCGGAAAAGGATGGAATGCCGATCCGCGAACCGTATCCCACCGAGGACAGCACCGGCGCCTTGGTGAAGACCTCCGGATCCGGCCCGATCCCCACCTCCAGGTACTGCGACCACATGCCCTGCCGCAACAGCACGTCCTTGGCGTGCGCGGCCTGGGGGGACCCCGGCCGCAGGTCGCCGATGCTTCCTCCCAACGCTTCCGCCACCTGGGCACGGACCTCCGCCGCCCGCGACGCATCCCCGGCACAGCGTTCTTCGATCACCCGCTCCACCATGCTGTCCACGAACGTGACGCCGCACGCCTTGACCACCTGCAGGTCCACGGGCGCCAGCAGGTGCGGCCGCGCCGGGTCATGCTCGCGGGATGCCGCCACCAGGTCCGCCAGCCGCCAGCGCTGGGTTTCTTCCGCCTGGTCCAGGACCGCCACGGGATCGGGATGGTCCAGCAGCCCCGCCACGGTGGGTGCGGCACGGGTGATGTCGACGACGGCGGCGTCACCGTCCGCCCCGGGCGTCGCCATCACCACGCGCGGCCCTGCCGTGGCAGGGTCCCAGACCCGGCCCACCCAGTGGCCGGCAGCGAATCCGGCGGGCAGGATGTCCGTTATGCGCGTCATCACTTACCGACCTTCGCGGCCGGCTCCCACACGCCGTCCACCCGGCGGGTGATCCCCCACGGGTTGGCGTCGCGCAGGGGCGGCGGCAGCTGCGGTTCAGGGAAGGAGTCGTAGGCCACCGGCCGCAGAAAGCGTCCGACGGCGGCGGTCCCCACCGAGGTGGTGCCCGGCGCCGTTGTGGCCGGGTAGGGACCACCGTGCTGCTGGGCATAGCTGACGGTCACCCCGGTAGGCCAGGCGTTCCACAGGAGCCGGCCTGCCCGCTCGCGGAGCACGGTAGTGAGGGCAGCGAGTTCCTCGTCCGGTTCCGCCTGGACCGTGGCGGTCAGCTGGCCTTCCAGCAGCTCCGCGAGGGAGGCAAGGTCCGTGCCGGGCCGGTAGCGGATAACAACCGTGGCAGGGCCGAACATCTCTTGGGCCAGCAGTTCCGGATTGGCCCTGACGGCCTCTGCAGTGGTTGCGAGGACCGTGGGAGCGGGCGCCTCGGACCGGTCACCGGGCACCAGGACTTTCACGCCGTCGCTGCCCGCGACTTCGGCAAGGGCCTCGTCGTAGCCTTCCCGGAGCTTGGGGCTGAGGAGCGGGAACCGCGGCTTATCCGCGAGGTAGCCGCCCAAGGCGGTGCCGACGTCGTCCGTGTCCGTTTCCGGCACAAAGATCAGCCCTGGCTTGGTGCAGAACTGGCCCATGCCCAGCGTGAAGGAAGCTGCATAGCCGGCCAGGATCTCATCCCGCCGGGCGGCCCAGGCCTTCTCGGTGACGAACACAGGATTGATGCTGCCCAGTTCGCCGTAGAAGGGAATCGGTTCCGGCCGGCGGTTGGCGCGGTCGAACAGTGCCCGGCCGCCGGCGGTGGAGCCGGTGAAGCCGATGGCCTTGACCAGGGGATGATCCACCAGCAGTTCGGCGGCGGCGCGGCCGGTGATGGTGGAGAAGAGGCCCGCGGGGGCGCCGGCGCCGGCCAGCGCGTCGGCCACCACCTCGCCGGTCCGCAGCGCCAGCCGGAGATGGCCTTCATGAATCTTGTGCACCACCGCACAGCCAGCCGCCAGTGCCGAAGCGGAGTCGCCGCCCATCACACTGAACGCGAACGGGAAGTTAGACGCGCCAAACACGCCCACCACGCCCAGAGGCACGTTGACCCGGCGGATGTCCGGCCGCGGGCCCATGCCCCAGTCCGGATCGGCATTGTCGATGGTGGCACCCAGCGGTTCGCCGAGGAGCACTTCGGCGGCCATGAGCCGAAGCTGGAACACCGTGCGGCGCAGCTCGAACCGGAGCCTGCCTTCATCGAGGTGGGTGTCCGCCATGCCTAGGACCACCAGTTCGTCCGCGTTGGCTTCAAGACCCGCGGCGATAGCCTCAAGCCACGCCCCCCGGACCGCCGGCTCGGTATCACGGGACTTTTCATAGGCTCGGTGGGCGGCGATGATCTGCTGCTCCGCCTGGGCGGCCGTGCTGGGCGAATGGGCGAGGGTCCCCGCCGTGCCGGTCATTTGCCGGCCCCCGCGGTGACGGCGGCACGGTCGCCGATCTCCAGCCAGCCCTGTCCCGTGGGAAATGTCCAGCGTTCGCGGGATTCCGGCAGCATTTCAGCCCCGGAACCGGGCAGCCGCGGCGCAAGGTAGCGACCGCCGTCGATCCTTACCGGGTCCATGAAGTGCTCGTGGAGGTGGTCTACGTATTCGATCATGCGGTTGTCCGTGGTGCCTGAGACGGCAGCGTAGTCGAAGAAGGAGAAGTGCTGGACCAGTTCGCACAGGCCCACGCCGCCTGCATGCGGACACACGGGGGTGTCGAAGCGGGCGGCCAAGAGGAGGGTAGCGAGATTTTCGTTGACGCCGGCCACACGGGTGGAGTCAATCTGCACCACATCGATGGCACCGGCCTGCAGGAGCTGCTTGAAGACGATCCGGTTGGCCACGGCCTCGCCGGTGGCCACCTTGACGGGGAAGACACCCTTGCGGATGTCCGCATGGCCCAGAATGTCATCGGTGCTGGTGGGTTCTTCGATCCACCACGGGTTGAATTCGGCCAGGCCGTTGACCCAGTCGATGGCTTCCCCCACCTCCCAGCGCTGGTTCGCGTCGATGGCGATCCGGACGTCGGGGCCCACCGCTTCGCGGGCAAGGCGCATCCGGCGCCGGTCCTCCTCGAGGCTGCCGCCCACCTTGAGTTTGATCAGGCCGAAACCGTCGGCCACTGCCTCCTTGCTGAGCCGGACCAGCTTCTCGTCGCTGTAGCCCAGCCATCCGGGGGAGGTGGTGTACGCGGGGTAGCCATGCTGCAGCAGTTCCGCGATGCGGGCCTCCTTGCCGGCCGAGCCGCGGCGGAGGATTTCCAGTGCTTCAGTGGGCGTGAGGGCGTTCTGGATGTGGGTGAAGTCGATGGCGTTGACGATCTCCTCGGCCGGCATTTCGGCCAGGAGCAGCCACAGGGGTTTGCCTTCGCGCTTGGCCCGCATGTCCCAGAGGGCGTTGACCAGCGCTCCGCAGGCCATGTGGGAGACGCCTTTTTCGGGTCCGAGCCAGCGCAGCTGGGAATCGTGGACCAGGCGGCGGGAGGCGGCGCCCAGGTCGTTGACCAGGTCGTCGGTGTCCCGGCCCACCAGGAGCCGCCCGTAGGATTCGATGGCCGCGGTGATGATTTCGTTGCCCCGGCCGCAGGTGAACACGAAGCCGTGGCCAGTTTCGCCGTCGTCCGCGGTGATCGTGACGTAGGCGGCGGAGTAGTCGGGGTCCACGTTGACGGCATCTGAACCGTCGAGTTCCAGGGATGTGGGGAACCGGAGGTCCTGGGTGGTGATGGAGCTGATTCTGGACATGGTGTCCGCCTTTCGGGAGGTTAGTGGAAGCCGAGCAGCGTGGGCAGCCAAAGGCTGAGCGCCGGGACGAAAGTGATGATCACCAGGGTGGCGAGCATGGGGATGAAGAAGGGCATGACGCCCTTGATGACCCGGGGGACGGGTACCTTGGTCACGCTGGAGAGGACGAACAGCACCAGGCCCACGGGAGGTGTCAGCAGTCCGATCAACAGGTTGAAGATAACCACCACGCCGAAGTGGATGGGGCTGAGGCCGAACGTTTCAGCGACGGGACCCAGCACGGGGACAAGGATGAGGATGGCTGCCGTGGGTTCCAGGACGCAGCCGATCACCAGCAATAGGAGATTGACCAGGATCAGGAACACTATGGGATGGTCCGTGAAGCCCAGGATGAAGTTGGCGGCCAGCTGCGGGGCCTGTTCGCGGGCCAGGACCCAGCCGAACAGCGAGGCCGCGGCCACGATCAGCAGTACGGATCCTGCGGTCTCCACTGATCCGAGCAGGATGCGGTAGGTCTTGCGCCACGTCAGGGACTTGTAGAGCAGTGCCAGGACGAAGATGTACAGGACGCCAATGCCGGAGGCTTCGGTGGGAGTGAAGATGCCGCTGAGGATCCCGCCGAGGATCACCACGCCGGCACCGAAGGCGGGGAGGGCGCCTAGGAGCGACTTGCCCCGTTCGGCCCAGCTGGAGCGCGGCATCACCAGATGGTGCTCCTTGCGGGTGACCCACCAGACCATGACGCACAGGCAGCCGATCAGGATCATCGCCGGCACGATGCCCGCCATGAAAAGGGCTCCCACCGACACTCCGGCAGTGACGGCGTAGATGATGGCGGGGATGCTCGGCGGAATCATCGGTGCAATCAGGGAGGAAGCTCCCGTGATGCCCACGCCGAACTCCTCGGTGTAGCCGCGTTTCTTCATGGCCGGCACCTGGATTTTGCCCATGGCGGCCGCGTCAGCGATGGCCGCCCCGCTCATCCAGGAAAAGCCGAAGCTGGTGGCGATGTTGACGTAGCCCAGGCTGCCGCGGATGTGGCCAAGGTAGGCTACGGCAGCGGTATAGAGGCGGTCCGAGACGCCGGAGACGTTGGCCACGTTGCCCAGCAGGATGAACAGCGGAACGGCAAGGATGGCGAAGTTGTTGACCCCGGAGGTGGTCTGCTGGACGGCGATGCCCAGGGTCGCGGATGGATCCAGGAGGACATAGGCCAGGGCGGGCACCAAGAGGGCGACGGCCACCGGCACGCGGAGGGCAAGCAGCCCCAGCAGGGCGGCGAGCATGAGGGGAAGTGTCATGGCGGGTCCTCAGAAGGCTTCTTTTTCAAGGTTGTCCATGGCGCCGGGCACCTGCGCTGGATGCTTGAGGTTGACGTAGGTATTAAGCAGGCCGTGGATGAAGATCAGTCCGAACCCGACTGCCGCAGCCGTGTACACCCAGGACATGGGCAACTGGGTGGCTGGTGCCTTCAGCCGGGCGGCGGCGAGGGCGAACTCCATGCCTGCATAGGCCATGGCGCCCGAAACGGCCAGCACCACCAGCATGGCGAAGGAATCCATCACCAGTGCTGCACGCTTGCCCAGCTTCGCGGCCAGCAGGTCCACGGTGACGTGAAGCCTGCGGGCCATCACGAAGCCGGCGCTGATGAAAGTCAGCCAGACCAGGGCGAAGCGGGCCAGCTCTTCGGTCCACGTGAGCGGACTGGCGAAGATGTAGCGGCTGGCCACCTGGCTCAGGACAAGGAAGAAGACCAGGGCCAGGAAGCCTGCCGCCAGGACGCGTTCGGCATTGACCAGGGCCCGGATGGCCCGGTTACGGGATTCCAGGAAGTCAGGCTGGTCGGGATGCTCCGGGATCACGGCGGGGGCCTGGGGCGCAGGATTGGTGAGCTGGGCGGTCACTTGCTGGCCTGGATTTCCTTGTAGAGCTCGCCCCAGGACACCTGTCCGGGAAGGGCTTCGCGGGCCTGCTCCATGAAGGCGGCGCGGTCCACGTCTTCATTGACCGTGATGCTGCCATCCTTCTTCCACTTGTCCAGAGTTTCCTGCTCAGCCGTTTCGACGCACTTGCGCACGCTCGCGGAGGCAGCATCCATGGCGCCGTCGAGGGCGGTCTTCTGTGCTTCGTCCAGGGAGTCATAGATGGACGCGCTGGTGACCACGTTGACTGCCTGCACCAGGTGGCCGGTGAGGTTGATGTACTTCTGGACCTCGTTGAACTTGGACGTGGCGATGGTGGGGACCGGATTTTCCTGGGCATCGATAACGCCCTGCTGCAGGCCCAGGTAGACCTCTCCGAGCGCCATCGGGGTTGCGGTGCCGCCCATGATCTTGGTGTTGAGCATGTACTGCGGCGCGTCCGGGGTCCGGATCTTGAGGCCCTTCATGTCCTCCGGGGTCGTGATGGGCTTGTTAGAGGTGACGTGGCGGGTGCCGTAGTACCAGCCGGAAAGGACCTGCAGCCCCGACTTTTCCTTGAGTTCGCTGTAGATCCGCTTCAAGGTGTCGCCTTCGAGGGTCTTCGCAAAGTGGTCCACGCCGTCGAAGAGGTAGGCGCCGTCGAGCACCGCAGCCGGTTCGTGCCATACGCCAAGGAAGGAGGGGCCGGCGATCGACATGTCCAGCGCGCCGCCGGCCACCTGTTCGAGCGCCTGGGCTTCGCTGCCCAGCTGGCCGCTCGGATAGCTCTGGATGTTGATGCCGCTTCCGGCCAGCTCTTCCTTGAGGGTGGCCACGCCGCACTTTTCGACGGGATGGGCAGCGTCATAGACGTGGGCGAGCTTGAGGGTGCGCCCCTCACTGGCGGCTGCCGCAACTTCCTGCTTCTTGCCGGCGTCAACCGGCCCGCCCACGCCGCAGCCGGCGAGGGCTAGGGCCGCCGCGGCAGCGACGGACAGGTGGGCTCCGCGCAGGATCTTGCGTGCGGTGCTGGTCATGGGGTTCTCCTTTGAACGGGATATGGATGCGGTGGCAGACGGGTCTGCCGCGGAAAAACCAGGTGAAAGTGAAAGAGTGGGGGTGGAGGCCGTGACAGCCGCCTTCGAATCAAAATATAGGATTCGTGAAAAAACTATATATGATGGGTGTCACATTGCAAGAGCGGTGTGGAACTTCTTGAGAAAGGTTGCAGCGTGGCAATCTCAGACGCGGTGCGGAGGCAGCGTCCGGCGCAGGGTGTGTATGAGGCGCTTAAGGACCGGATCCTGGACAACCGGATTCCGCCCGGCACGAAGGTGAGCATCGACGCCGTCGCACGCGAACTGGGTGTCTCGCCCACCCCGGTGCGCGAGGCGCTGCAGCGGCTGCAGGGGGACAACCTGGTGGTCGCGACTTCGGGACGTGGCTACAGCACCACGGCCCTGCTCGACGCCGGCGGACTGCGGGATCTGTTTGAATTCAGGCTCCTGGTGGAGCCCTGGGCAGCCCGGGCCGCGGCCGTGGACCGGCTCGATAATCCTGCCCGGCGGCTGGACGGTGAACTGGACGACTTCCGCGCCCGCAGCGGTTCGGGCGGTGACATCCGGCGGGACCTGGTGGCGCACGATACGCACTTCCACGAACTCATTCTTGGCGCGTCCGGCAACGGCATCATCAACAACGCCTTCGGCCAGACTCACTGCCACCTGCACCTGTTCCGGCTCTACCCGGCCGACGTTGACGGCACCATCACCATCGAGGAGCACCGCCAGGTCTCCGAAGCCATCCGTGCCTGCGACCCAGCACGGGCGGAGGAGGCGATGTACCGGCACCTGGTCATGTCCTACCGGAGGTTCGCGGAAGCGTTCGACGGCGGTACCGCAGTTGCGCTGGACGCCCGCCGCGCGGCCTTCGTCGCAGACGTGGGCTAACCGCCAAGAACGGTCCTGCCCCGCATGAACGGCGCCGCCCCGCACCGCTTATGCGGGGCAGGGCCGTTTTCGGCGGCCGGCGGATACCGCACAGCGCAGGATCCGCGCAGGAGTCGGGAAGGATTCGTCAAGGGCGGCCAAAACGGCCCGTTTCGCAGGAAAACCCCCAGTAGGATCGTCGCTGGCGCAGGACGGATACGTCCGCGCCGGACACCACTTTCCGGCACCTACCTGGGGGAACCTGCCATGCCCAACCACCGCTCCCTGCCCGGCACCCGCGCGCTGCTGACCGCGAAAAGGGGCGCCGCCGCCGTCGTACTTTCCCTGTTCGTGGGGTTCTTCAGTGCGGGTGCGCCGGCGCTTGCGGAAAGCACGACGCCGGACGCCGGACAGGCGGTCGAGGCCGCCGACCTTCTGGCCACCCTCCCCGTCAAGGGCCGCGCGCCGAAGACCGGCTACGAGCGCTCGCTGTTCGGGCCCACCTGGGCGGACGTGGACCAGAACGGCTGCGACACACGCAATGACATCCTCAACCGCGACCTGACGGACATCACGTACGTCAACAGCGTCCCGTGCAAGGTCCAGTCCGGCACCCTCGCCGACCCGTACACCGGCACCCTGATCAGCTTTGTCCGCGGCACCACCACCAGCAGCGCTGTCCAGATCGACCACGTGGTGGCTCTCAGCGACGCCTGGCAGAAGGGCGCGCAGCAGCGGAGCACGGAGGTGCGGACTGCGTTCGCCAATGATCCGCTGAACCTCCAGGCCACGGACGGACCCACCAATCAGCAAAAGGGCGACGGTGACGCGGCCACCTGGCTACCGTCGAACAAGGACTTCCGCTGTGAGTACGTCGCCCGGCAGGTCTCAGTCAAGGCGCGCTACGGCCTGTGGGTCACGCAGGCCGAACACGATGCGGTTGCGGGCATCCTGGCCGGTTGCCCGGGCCAGCTGGCGCCGACGTCGGTGGCAGCCGCAGGGACCGCAACGGTGTACTACGCCAACTGCGCGGCAGTGTACGACGCCGGTGCGGCGCCACTTATTGCCGGATCGCCCGGCTACCGATCGGGCCTGGACGGCGACGGCGACGGGGTGGCCTGCGAGGGCTGACCCGCACGCAGGTGCCTACTCGGTGACGGCCACCGGGGCCGGCTCGCCGGTGCGCTCAGCCTGGGCGCCTCGGCGGCGCCAGTAGGCTGCCAGCACCGCGCCGGAGATGTTGTGCCACACGGAGAATATGGCGCCGGGCAGGGCGGCCTCCGGGGTGAGGTACTGACTTGCCAGTCCGGCGGCGAGTCCGGAGTTCTGCATGCCCACCTCGATGGCGGTGGTGCGGCGTGACGGGACCGGCAGCCTGAACAGCCGGGCGGCGCCGTAGCCCAGCGCGTAACCCAGGCCGTTGTGCAGGACCACCGCGGCGAGCACCAGCAGGCCTGCGGCGAAGATCGCCTTCGCGCTGCCGGCCACGACGGCGGTGACCACCAGGGTGATCGCGAGCACCGAAATCCAGGGCAGGGCCGGCAGGGCCTTGGTCACCAGGCCGGGGGCGAAGCGCCGGATCACCAGGCCGAACAGCACCGGGAAGAGCACGATCTGGGCAATGGACCACGCCATCGCGCCGGCGTCCACGGGCATGTACTGCCCGGCCAGCCACAGCGCCAGGACCGGCGTCAGCAGCGGGGCGATCAGGGTGGACACAGTGGTCATCGCCACGGACAGTGCTACGTCGCCCTTGGCCAGGTAGGACACCACGTTGGACGCCGTGCCGCCGGGGCAGCAGCCCACCAGGATGACGCCGGCGGCCAGTGCGGGCGGCAGTCCCAGCGCCGCCGCGATCAGCCAGCCGAGGAACGGCATGACCGCGTACTGCGCCACCACGCCGATGACCACCGGCACGGGCCGCTTGGCAATAATGGCGAAGTCCGGCGGCGTCAGCGTCAGGCCCATGCCGAACATGATCACTCCCAGCAGGGGGCTGATCCAGGGCGCCAGCCCGGTGAAGGACGACGGCGACGCAAGGGCTATCGCTCCTCCGGCGAGAATCAGGAGGGGAAACAGGGTGACGGCGATGCGGGCGTTGCGTTCTTCGGCGCCGGATGCCGGCAGGGAAGGCTTGGATTCAGGAAGCATACCTACCGACTATCACACTGCGGGTCCGGTTCCCGGAACTGTGTCGGCCCAGCTCAGGCGCCGTCGGGCATGAACGGCCGTGGACTGCTTGGGCGGTGTTCGCGACCGCCGCTCATGGGCCTCGGGGCCGCTTGTGCGCAGGGACTGCCGGGCGTACGTGTTCCCGCTCCGAGAGCCCGCGAGGGGTTGGGGGCCGTCACCGTTGAGGTCGCTGGCAAGTGTTTCCGTAGGGCAAGCTGGTGGGCCTAAATAAGAGTGTGCGATGACTTTAGTAAATCGATGGAAAAACTGTTGACGGGACCTCCGGCCGCGAGGAAGATTTCAACCGGGGCGGTAGCCGGAGGGCAAAAAACCACCCCGCATGGTGTCCGTAAGGATGGGCAATGGTCCAGCAAAACTTCCGCGAGTGGCCCGCGAGATCACGCCATTGGCAGGACCGGCGCATAACCCTGTTTCGGATTACCGGTGGCGAGACCATCGGACTGGGCGATGCGGTCAAAGACATGACACAGTTGGCCGGCATTCCGCCGTGCACGGGCTGCGAACAGCGTGCAGCCTTCCTGAACAGGCATTTTCGCCTGCCGCGGTTCCGTCGCAGGAACCGGCTGTAATCCAACACGCGCGCGATCCGCCGTCCCCCTGGCGGCAGGCCCGGCGCCGGAGGCGCGCATATTTGTCTCAGGAGGCGGCAATGCCGCAGCAAGTTGTTGTTACCGAGCGATATTGGTGCCCCGGCGGTTGGCCGTGGGAGTGGTTCGATACCTGTACCCGCCAGGTGACCAAGTGGTGTTATGACTTCAGTTGGGTCGAGGAGACCGGGTACGGCCTGGCCAGCCATTTGAAAGGCTGTGAGAACGGCACCCTCTATACGTGGTGGGCTTTCTCTTTCGGCATCTTCGGCAGCACCCACTACGGGGCCGGGCGGATGTGCTTCACCAGCCAGCTGAGGTCCTCCGGACGGTGTGAGGGATCAGCCGTTTCGGGACTCACCGTCACTGCAGACCTGCCCCATGTCCAGTCGACCGCCCGCCGGCAGATCCGCCGGCCCGTGCACCGGCCGCTCGTGGACGGCAAGGACCAGCAGGCGCTCGGCGACGGAACGGGGGAGTAGTCCGGTGCGCTCCACACTGAACCTCGAAACAGTCCTGCAGGAGCTGCACTGCCACGATGAAGGCGACGGCTGGGGAAACGCCGAGCCGTACATCTGGACCGTGTTCTTCAAGGTCGACGGCGACAATTTCGCCGTCGAGGCCGGCTCCGGCCTCATCGGGTCACCCACGATCGTGTCCAGTAACGGCAGCCACGGGAACCTCGGCGATACAGACGTGGACGCCGGCGATGACGTGCCCATTCCGGAAGCCGTAGGCCGCTGGTCCACCAAGCTCAAACCCATCCCCATTAACGACGCAGGCCTGCGCTCGTTGCTCGGCGCCGACGACGTTCCCGCTATTGCCGGTGTGGTGGTTTCGGTGATGGAGGAGGACGGCTGGCCGGACAGCCTCGCCGATACCGGATATTCGGCGTTCGTGGACGCGGTCCATCTCGCGGTGGTGAAGGTGGCGGCCAGCTTCCAGCACGCCCTGGCCGCACCGACGCCGCAGCAGATCAAGGACGCGGTGGACGTGGTGAAGGAATCGGCAGCGTCCTCGGTGCGTGCCGCGGTAAAAAATGCCATGTCCGGCTGGCAGCTCATCTGGTACGGCAGCTTTGGGAACAATGACGACAGCATAGGCACGGAGGCGTTCACCACCACCACTGATGAGCTGGTGGACACGCCGGCCATCACCATCAACCGGCGGTGGTCCGGCGACGAGTCCGGGGACGGTGACTGGGAACTGCACGGGGTGTTCCGGGGTTTCCCGCAGCTGGACTGCAGCCTGGAAAGGCTGTTCATGGGCAGCGCCGCCGGCGGGCCGGAGAAGGCGGCACAGGCGGACAGCTTCGAAGCGATGCGCGCTTTCCGGGAAGGAAGGTTCCGCGAGCTCCCCGGACTGGGAGCCTGGTGGGCGGAGTTTACGGCGGCCAGCCCCGCGCTGGCGCTGCTCGCATCGAAGAGGCCGGAGGTCCAGGACGCGCTGAACGGTTTACTGCAGGACGCCGGCACCTGGCTTGGCAACGAGTCGGCGCCGATCGACGCGGCGGCCCAGGAACGCTTGAACACCGTCCTGGATGCGGTGGCGGAGGATGCGCCGTCGCGTACGCGGAGAGTGGTCCGCCAGGCCAAGGGGTTGGTGGAGCGCCTGGACGGAGTCTCCTTCAATGACGCACTGCGCATGGCCGAGGAACTGAAACCCGTGGGCCGGACGCCACGTGCTGTACCGGACAACAACCGTTCGTCGTAAAATCGCTACCGCTCGGCGCGGCAATGGTACGTTTGCTGATGATCTGTCGGATGATGGCCGGTAGGCCCGGCCCGAGAGGGGTCTTAAGCCTCTGGATCCATCTGACAGTGACGTCATCAAGCAACGGGAGCATCTATGGGATTACTGGACCGTGACCACTCTATTGCCCCGCCGGGCTTTAACCGCTGGCTGGTCCCGCCGGCGGCGCTCGCGGTCCATCTGTGCATTGGCCAGGCCTACGCCACCAGCGTGTACAAGACGGCGCTGGTGAAGCACTTCGAGGCCAGCCTGACCGAAATCGGTGTCATCTTCTCCATCGCGATCGTGATGCTGGGGCTTTCCGCCGCGATCATGGGCACATGGGTGGACACGCAGGGCCCGCGCAAGGCCATGTTCACGTCCGCTGTGTTCTGGGCCAGTGGCTTCCTCATCGGCTCGCTGGGCATCTTCACCCATCAGCTGTGGCTGGTCTACCTGGGTTACGGCGTCGTGGGCGGCATTGGCCTGGGCATCGGCTACATCTCGCCGGTGTCCACCCTGATCAAGTGGTTCCCGGACCGGCCGGGCCTGGCCACCGGCATGGCGATCATGGGCTTCGGCGGCGGCGCGCTGATCGCCAGCCCGGTCTCCACGGCGCTGCTGAAGATGTACGATCCCAACTCGGGCGCCCAAGGCTGGGTGGCGAGCGGGGACGCAGTCGGCAAGCTCTTCCTCACCCTCGGGGTTATCTACCTCGCGTACATGCTGTTTGGCGCCTTCACCATCAAAGTCCCGGCGCCGGGCTGGGCGCCGGCAGGCTTCGACCCCGCCAAGGTCAAGAAGGCCGCGCTGGTCACCACGGAGAATGTCTCGGCCAAGAATGCCATCAAGACCAAGCAGTTCTGGCTGGTCTGGATCGTCCTGTTCTGCAACGTCACCGCCGGCATCGGCATCCTGGAGCAGGCAGCGCCGATGATCCAGGACTTCTTCCGCCAGTCCGACGGCGTCTCCGGAGTCAGCGCCGCCGTCGCCGCAGGCTTTGTGGGGCTGCTTTCCATCGGCAACATGGCTGGACGGTTTGTATGGTCCTCCACGTCCGACATCACCGGCCGCAAGCGGATCTACATGGTCTACCTGGGCGTGGGCGCCCTGCTGTACACGGTGCTGGCGCTGGCCGGCTCCAGCACCACTGTTCTCTACGTGGCGCTGGCCTTCGTGATCATCTCCTTCTACGGCGGCGGTTTCGCCACCGTTCCGGCGTACCTGCGGGACCTGTTTGGGACCTTCCAGGTGGGCGCCATCCATGGCCGGCTGCTGACCGCCTGGTCCGCCGCCGGCGTGGCCGGTCCGCTGATCGTCAACGCGTTCCTGGATGCGCAGGGCAAGCCGGGCGAGCTGGATGCCGCGTCTTACCAGCCGGCGCTGCTGACCATGGTGGCCCTGCTGGTTATCGGCTTCCTGGCGAACCTGATGGTGAAGCCCGTTGACCACCGGTTCCACGAACCCCGCCCGGACCGCCGGGAATCCGAAGCTGCAATGGAGGCCTGAATATGAGCACCGAATACACGTCAGGGGCGCAGGCGCCCGTCAAGGTTTCCGCCGGGAAGCTCGCCATCGCGTGGATCCTCGTGGGGATCCCGCTCGCCTACGGCATTTTCCAGACACTGACCCGGGTGGCCGCGCTCTTCGGGTAAGCGGCCGGCAAAAAGGCGGGTGCCGCCGTCGTACTTCAAACGTACGACGGCGGCACCCGCCTTTTTCTGTCTCCGGCCACCCTGCTTGCAGTCGCCTCAAGTCCCCGGCGCGCTGCCATCTTGACAGTGGTGTGATCTAGGCCTCATCATCAGATGCATAGTAATTGAGCTACTGAATAAAAATTTCAGCGACAGGATGTCGCTCGGCATGAGGAGACAAAGATGACTTCCAGCAAGACGCTCCGTTGGGGCGGCGCAGCCCTCACGGCAGCCCTCACCGCGTTTTCCCTCGCCGCGTGCGGCACGGGCGGCGGGAGCCCCGCAGCCGGTGGCGAGAAGAAGGTGATCGGCGTATCCGTCGCGGACCAGAAGTCCCTCTTCTACGTGGCAGAGGTGGCCGGCATCAAGGATGAAGCCAAGAAGCTCGGCTACGAGGTCAACATCACTTCCGCCAACAACGACTCCTCCGCCCAGGTCAAGCAGGTCAACGACCTCCTGACCAAGGAGATCGGCGCCCTGATCTTCACCTCCCAGGACTCGACGGCAGCAGCCGCGGGCGTCCGTGCCGCCAACAAGGCCGATGTGCCCGTCGTTGCGGTGGACCAGCGGCCCGAATCCGGCCAGGGCGACCTCGCCACCTACATCGCCACGGACAGCGTCAAGGCCGCGTACGAGCTCTGCACGTGGATGTTTGAGCAGATCGGCGGCTCAGGGGAGATCGCTATCCTTCACGGCGTGCTCGGTTCCACCGCGGAAATCCAGCGCACGGAAGGGTGCCAGAAGGCCCTCAAGGAGACGCCGGAGATCAAGGTCGTCGCCGAGGAAACCGCCAACTGGGACGAAACGGAAGCGTACAAGGCCACCCAGAACATCCTCACGGCGCACCCCAATCTCAAGGCCGTGTTCGGCGAGAGCGACGCGATGTCCCTCGGTGCGTCCAAGGCAGCCAAGGCCTCGGGCAAGAAGATCTTCTCCGTGGGCATCGACGGCTTCCCCACCATGTTCGATGCGGTGGCCAGCGGACTGACCCAGGCCACCATGGCGCAGCAGCCCTACATGATGGGCCAGCTCGCCGTGCAGAACGCCGTCGCGCTCATCGAAGGCAAAGGCCAGGACATCCCGAAGGAGCAGTATCAGGACACGGTGCTGATCAACAAGGAAACGGTCACCAAACACAAGGTCGAGGACTTCTACGGCCCGGACGCCCAGTCCTTCAAGTGATCCTGCCATGACCACTCAACCAGTTTCTGCCGGCCTCGAGGGCACGGGCCTGATGAAGGCCTACTCCGGGGTGACCGTCCTGAAATCAGTCGATTTCCGGGTCGCACCGGGCACGGTCGTCGGACTCGTGGGCGAGAACGGCGCAGGCAAGTCCACGCTCAGCTCGATCATCACCGGCGTGGTGAAGCCCGACGGCGGCACCATGCGGCTGGACGGGGCGGAGTACGCCCCGTCCAGCCCCGCCGAGGCCCTCCGGCAGGGTGTGGCGCTGATCCACCAGGAGACGCGCCTCATCCAGGACCTCTCCGTTGCCGAGAACATTTTCCTTGGACGCCTCCCGCGCCGCTTCGGCCGGGTGGACTGGGACCTTGTCCGCCGCGAGTCCCGGAAGGTCCTGGATTCACTCGGCGTGGCTCTCGACGTCCGCCGCCCCGTCCGCGGCCTCTCGATGGCCATGCAGCAGGAAATCGAGATCGCGAAGGCCCTCAGCCGCCGCCCGCGGTATGTCGTCTTCGACGAGCCGTCGGCTTCCCTGGGCGAGTCAGAGACCGAGCACGTCCTCGACCGGATCCGCGCCCTGCGGGCCGCGGGCGCCGGCGTCGTCTACATCTCCCACCGCCTCGACGAGGTCCGGGAGGTGGCCGACGAAATCGTGTGCCTGCGCGACGGTTCACGGGTGCAGTCCTGGAGCTCGGGCGACGTGGACAAGGGAAAGATCATCAACGCGATGGTGGGACGCGAGTTCACCTACGAGCACGTTCCGCCGCAGCCCAGCCGCGAAACCACCGTGCTGGAGGTCAGGGATCTCGGGCGGCGCGGCGTGTTCGCGGACATCAACTTCGAACTGGCGGCCGGAGAAGTCCTCGGGATTGCGGGCCTCGTCGGTGCAGGACGGACCGAGGTGGTCCGGGCCATCGCAGGTGTGGACCGGCCGGATTCGGGCGAAGTCCTCCTGGAGGGCCGCAAGCTTCCCTGCAGCAGCCCCCAGTCGGCAATCCGCGCCGGAGTGGTGATGGTTCCTGAGGACCGCAAGGGCCAAGGCCTCAACCTGGACCGCACGGCAGAGGAAAACGTAACCCTTCCCTGGGAGCGCGACCTCGCCCGGAAGGGCCTCATCACCCGCAAGCTGGTGCGTGACGTCGCCGGGGCGCAGGCGCGGCGCCTCGATGTCCGCGGCAACATGGCCCTCCCGGTGAAGTCGATGTCCGGCGGCAACCAGCAGAAGGTCCTGATCGGCAAATGGCTGGTCAAGGATCCGAAGGTCCTCATCATCGACGAGCCCACCCGCGGCGTCGACGTCGGCGCCAAGATGGCCATCTACGAAATCATCCGCTCCCTCGCGGCTGAAGGGATGTCCGTCATTGTCGTCTCCTCCGAGCTTGACGAGGTCCTGGGGCTCTCGCACCGGGTCCTGGTGATGTCGCAGGGCCGGCAAAAAGGAATCCTCCGCCGGGGCGAAGCGACCCCGGAGTCCGTCATGTCACTCGCCGTGCACTCTTCGGAATCAACGGCCTCCCCCCTTAGTTCCCAGCAGTAGAAAGAGCAGCAGCCATGCGAACCACAACGGATCACTCCATCCAAAAGAGGTCCTCAGGACGCGGAGGCCCGGCCCCGGAAGGCTCGGGAACGGACAGCAGGCGGGACGGGGCAGCCGGCCGCGGCCCGGGCGGGGTTGCCGCCAGTGTGCTCCGCCGCGTGCCGGGGCCGCTCATCGGCCTCGTCGCCGTGATGGTCGCGCTGTCCATCATGTCGCCGTACTTCCTCACGTGGCGCAACCTCTCCAACGTGATCACGCAAAACGCGGACATCGGCATCATGGCCGTTGGTGCAGCCCTGGTCATCCTCATCGGCGGCATCGACCTGTCCGTGGGGTCCACGCTGGCCCTGTCGCTCATGACCAGCGCCTGGCTGTACCGTTCCGCCGGCCTGCCGTTCGAGCTGTGCGTCATCCTCGGTCTTGCCGTCGGCGCCGCGGTGGGCTTCATCAACGGCGTGCTCTCGACCTACGGCCGCATCCAGCCCTTCGTGGCCACCCTGGCCACGATGTCCGCAGCTGCCGGCCTGGCGCTCTACCTCACCAACGGCAACCCGATCAACGGCTTCCCGGAGTGGTACCTGGCCATCACCAGCAACGACATCCTGGGTCTCCCGCTTGAGGGCCTCCTCATGGTGGCCACGTTCCTCATCGCGGCGTACTGGCTCCGCTTCCGTCCTTCCGGCCGCGCCCTCTATGCCATCGGCGGGAACGCCGAAGTGGCGCGCCTCTCCGGGCTCAACGTCACACGCATTAAGATCGGCGTGTACGTGGTGGCAGGCTTCCTCGCAGCCCTCGCCGGGGTCATTGTCGGCTCCCGGCTCGACTCTGCCCAGCCCACGGCCGGTACAGCCGACCTCCTGAACGTCATTGCCGTCGTCGTGATCGGCGGCGCAAGCCTCTCCGGCGGCTCCGGCGGCATGCTGAACACCTTCATCGGACTCCTCATTATCGGCGTCCTGAACAACGGCATGTCATTGCTGAACGTTTCCCCGAACCTGCAGCCGGTGGTCATCGGCGTCGCGATCATCATCGCCGTCCTGACCGACCGGGCCAGCCGCTCCCGACACGGCGCCTGACGGCGCGTCCCTGTTCCGAGAGGACATCATGACCACCGACACCTATGTCGTAGAGCCCATAGAGGAACTGCTCGCCGAGGCCGACCCCGACCGGACCCTCGCCCCCTGCGGACTCCGGCAGCTCATCATCGGCCCCGGCGCCGTCGCGGCCGTGGCCGACGAGGTCACCCGGCTCCTTCCGGCACAGCCGGAAGGCCAGCGGCCCCGGGTCTCGCTCCTGGTGGACCGTACCCGGATCGTACGCTCCGGGGAGGACGTCAAAGACCTCATCCAGGCCCAGCTCGCGGCCAGGTTCGCCGTGGTCCGGACCGTGCTCGACGACGGGCACGCCGAACTGCATGTCGTGGACAGCGTGCTGGACGAGGCTGCCGGCGTGGTCCTTGGCGCGGATGCCGTGGTCGCCGTCGGCGGCGGAACCATCAGCGACATCGCAAAGGTGGCCGTCCAGCGCGCCGGGGCTGCCGGAACCACGCCGGTCCTGGTGTCAGTACAGACGGCGGCCTCCGTGGACGGTTACACCGACGACGTCTCCGTCGTCCTGCGGGACGGTGTGAAGCGCACCATCCCCTCATGCTGGCCCGACGCCGTCATCTCCGACACAGACGTCATCGCAGAGGCGCCCGAAGCCATGAACCGTGCCGGGTTCGGTGAAATGACGTCCATGCTGGTTGCCCCGGCGGACTGGAAGCTCGCCTCCCTGGTCGGCACCGACCCGACCTACAAGCCCAGCGCCGTCCGCCTGCTCGGCATGGTGGGCAAGGACCTGGAAAGCTGGAGCGCCGGCGTCCGGGAGGCGGAGCCGGAATCCGTTGGCGCCCTCGCCCGCGCGCTGGCCCTGCGCGGCATCGTCACCGGCGTCGCCGGGACCACCGCGGTCCTTTCCGGCGTCGAACACCTGATCAGCCACATGCTCGACCAGTACCACGGCGCCCACGACGAGCCCATCGGTTTCCACGGCGCCCAGGTGGGGGCCGGTTCCGTCATCGCCGCCAGCGCCTGGGACATGCTGTTCGAGAGGCTCGCCGCGGCGCCCGGCACCCGCCCAGACGTGGCAGCGCTGGACCACGGACCCGCCAGGCGCAAGGTCCTCACCGCCTTCGAGCGCGTCGATCCGACCCTGCGCGTGGCCGAAGAATGCTGGCGCGACTACTCCGCCAAACTGGACACCGTCGGGCGCGGGCTCCCGCGCGTCGGCGCGCTGCTGGAGGGCTGGGCGGACGTCCAGGACGAACTCCGCGGACTCGTCCGGCCCGCAGACTCCCTCGCCGGGGCGCTCGCGGGCGCCGGCGCCGCCGTCACGCTGTCCGGCCTCGAGCCCTCGGTGGACGCCGAACTGGGCCGCTGGGCGGTGGAGAACTGCGCCCTGATGCGCAACCGCTTCACGGTGGTGGACATGCTGACGCTCCTCGGCTGGTGGGAAGACGCCGACGTGGACGAGGTGCTCGAGCGCGCCGCCCGCGCCGCCGCCGCTGCCGAAGCGGGAAGGAACTGAACCCATGCAGCCTGACTATGTGATCGGCGTCGACTGTTCCACCACGGCCGCGAAGGCCGTGGTGTGGAACGCCCGCGGTGAAGCGCTCTCGCAGGCGCGCTGCGCCTTCGGCCTCAGCCAGCCCCGGCCCGGCTGGGGCGAGCAGAACGCGGAGGACTGGTGGACTGCCTCGGCTGAAGCGATCCGGCGGGCAGCCCAGACGGTGGACACCTCCCGCATCGGCGCCCTCAGCATCACCCATCAGCGGGAAAGCTTTGTCTGCCTGGACGACGACGGCATTCCGCTCCGGCCGGCAATGCTGTGGCTCGACACCCGTGCCACCGCGGAGGTGGCTGCCTTCGGCACCGACGAGGTGCACCGCCTCACCGGTAAGCCTGCCAACCCCACGCCGGCCTGGTACAAGCTGCACTGGCTCGCGGCCAATGAACCGGACACCATGGCACGCATCGGCAAGGTAGTGGATGTCCACGGGTTCCTGGTCCAGCGCCTCACCGGCGCCTGGCTCACCTCGTGGGCTTCCGCGGATCCGCTGGGTCTGGTGGACATGTCCACCTTCGATTACGACGACGGCCTGGTCGCCGCGGTGGGGCTCCACCGCGGTCAGCTCAGCGGGCTCCGGCCACCCGGCAGCGTCCTTGGCAATTTGACGGACGACGCCGCCGCGCGCCTGGGCCTGCCGTCGGGAGTCGCCGTCGTGGCCGGCGCCGGGGACGGGCAGTGCGCGCAGCTGGGTGCCGGCGCCACCACGGGCGGCCGGGCCTACCTCAACCTGGGCAGCGGGATCGTCTCGGGGACCTTCTCGGACCACTATTCCCATGCGCGGGAGTACAGGACACTCTCCGCCGCGGTCCCGGGAGCCTATACCCTTGAGACCTTCATCGGCGGCGGGACCATCAACCTGGGCTGGTTCGTCGAGAAGTTTTCCGGGCTCGACGCCCAGGGACTCGGCCTGGGGCTGAGCCCCGAGCAGATACTGGAAACCGCGGCGGCAGCGTTGCCCCCGGGTTCGGAAGGCCTGCTGGCGCTGCCGTACTGGACAGGTGCCCTCACCCCATACTGGGACCACAATGCGCGCGGTGCCCTGGTGGGCCTGGCGGGCATTCACGGCAAGGCGCACGTGTACCGGGCGCTGCTTGAGGGCCTCGCGTTCGAACAGCGGCTCCTGACGACGGGCGCGGAAAAGGCGCTCGCAGAGCCGGTGGCCGAGGTGGTTGCCCTGGGCGGCGGATCCCGCAGCCCCGTATGGTGCCAGATCATCGCCGACGTGATGCAGCGCAGCGTGTCCGTGGTGCGCGACCCGGAGAGCACCTGCCTCGGCGCGGGAATGCTGGCCGCGGCCGCCGTCGGCATCCACGATTCCGTGGACACTGCCGCGAAGGCCATGAGCGGAACCGGGCTGTCCTACGAGCCCCGGCCCGCCGCCGCCGCAGCCTATGAGCGGCTTTATGACGTCTACCGCGATATCTATCCGGCCAACCGGGCGGTATTCGCCAAACTTGCGGAGGCAACCCGATGACGGCGCCGACCACCCTGACCGCCAGGCCCGTGCGGGCTTACGCAGGCTACCTTTTCGACCTGGACGGCACCATCTACCTCGGCGACGAGCTGCTGCCGGGTGCCGCGGAGCTGGTGCACGGCCTTCGGGATGCCGGACGGGAAACACTGTTTCTGTCCAACAACCCCACGAAGAACCCGCAGATGTACGCGGACAAACTGACCCGGCTGGGCCTGCCCACTCCCGTCAACCGCATTGTGAACCCGCTGGTCACCATCGTTGCGTGGCTGCGGAAGGAGGCTCCGGGGGCGGGAGTTTTCGTCATCGGCGAAGAGCCGCTCCAGGATGCCATCCGCTCGTCCGGCTTCCGGCTCACAGAAGATCCCCGGGAGATCGACGTGGTGGTGGCGAGCTATGACCGGCGCTTCGATTACCGCAAGCTCCAGATTGCCTTTGATGCGCTGTGGCAGCACCGTCGGGCACGCCTGGTGGCGACGAACCCAGACGCCTACTGCCCCATGCCGATGGGCCGCGGAGAGCCTGATGCGGCCGCCGTCATCGCCGCCATCGAGGCGTGCACCGGGGTGAAATGCGAGGCGAACGTCGGGAAACCGGCCGGGGTTATGCTGCAGACCGCCCTGGACGTCCTGGGGCTGCCCGGGCAGGACTGCGTCATGGTGGGGGACCGGCTGCAGACCGACATCGCCATGGCGGTGGACGCCGGCATCGATTCGGCACTGGTCCTCACGGGGGAGGCCACGGTGGAGATGGCGGGCCTGCTGCCTCCCGAGCGGCAGCCGACCCTCGTGCTGCCGCGCATCGACGCCCTTTTGGAGCCCTTCAAGAGCTCCTAGGGGAATCCCCGCTAAGTAGGGGCAGCTTGAACGACCAAAGCTATTGCCAGTTCGGCTACCCACCAATAGAATTAGAATTCATAGCTTGAATATTTACTCAGAGAGGAACCGTGATGGGTCTTTCATCGCAGGAATTGCTGGAGATGCAGCGGCGCATGTTGCGTATCCGCCGGTTTGACGAGCGGGCATCCAAGATGGTCAAGCGCGGCCAGATCCCTGGCACCGTGCACACCAGCATCGGGCAGGAAGCACAGGTGGTCGGTGCGTGTATGGCACTCGGCGACGGGGACTACATGTCCGGCAACCACCGCAGCCACGGCCACCCGATCGGAAAGGGCTCCCCGCTGGGACCGCTCATGGCCGAGCTGGTGGGCAAGGCCACGGGCGTGTGCCAGGGCAAGGGCGGGTCGCTGCACCTGGCCGATTTCGCCGTCGGAAGCCTCGGAGAGTCCGGCATTGTCGGATCCTCGATTCCCATCGCCACCGGCGCTGCACTCTCCAGCAAGGTGCTGGGCAACGGCAAGGTTTCCTTGGCGTTCTTCGGCGACGGCGCCGCGAACCAGGGCTGCCTGTATGAGGCCATGAACATCTCCGGCGTATGGGACCTGCCCGTGGTGTTCCTCTGCGAGAACAACCAGTATGCGCTGTCCACCCCCGCCCACACGGTGACCTCCGGCGTGATCGCGGATCGCGCCGCCGGCTTCGGTATGCCGGGCGTCCGGGTGGAGGACGGCCAGGACGTGCTCGCGGTATTCGAAGCGGTCACGGCCGCCGTCGACCGTGCCCGCCGGGGCGAGGGCCCCTCCCTGGTGGAAGTGGTCACCTACCGGTTCAACGAGCACTCCGAAGGCCTGCGCCTGGGCACCGACTACCGCAACGCCGAAGAAAAGGCCGCGTGGGTCGAACGCGACCCCATCGTCCTGTTCCGCCAGTACCTCGAGCGCGAAGGGATCGCCACGGCCGAGGAACTCGACGCCCTGGAAGCGGAAGTCCTGGCCGAGGTGGACGAAGCCGTCCGCTTCACGGACGAGAGCCCCTACCCGGACCCCAGCGTCGCCTTCAAAGACCTCTACACCGAGCCGATCGGAGCAATCGCATGACTGTCATGAGCTACCTTGGCGCCATCGGCGCAGCCCAGCGCGAGGCCATGGAGGCCGACGACCGGGTCGTCATTATTGGCGAGGACGTCGAAGCCAACGTTTACGGCACCACCGGCGCCGGCAAGTCGCGCAAGGACAAGGGCGACTTCCTGGAGATGTTCGGGGCCAACCGCATCCGCAACACCCCGATTTCCGAGGAAGTCATCGTCGGGGCCGCGATCGGCGCCGCAATGACCGGGCTGCGTCCCATCGTCGACCTCTCGTACTCGAGCTTCCTCTACATGGCGATGGACCAGTTCGTGAACCAGGCCGCCAAGAACCGGTACATGTTCGGCGGCCAGGCGTCCATCCCGGTGGTGTTCCGTTCGGCCATGTTCTATGGCCTGAACACCGGCGCCCACCACTCGGACCGGCCCTACCCGATGTTCATGAACGTTCCCGGGCTGAAGATCATCGTTCCGTCCAACCCGTATGACGCCAAGGGCCTGCTGCGCACCGCCGTGGATTCAGACGATCCGGTCCTGACCTTTGAGGCCTGCATGCTCTGGGGCAGCAAGGGCGAGGTGCCGGAAGAGGAATACAAGATCCCGTTCGGCCAGGCCAACGTGGCCCGCACCGGTGACGATGTGACCGTCGTCGCGATTTCCAGCGCCGTTCCGGAAGCCCTCGCAGCAGCCGAAACGCTGGCGGGGGAAGGCGTTTCGGTCGAGGTCATCGACCCGCGCACCCTTGTCCCGTTCGACTCCGAAGCAGTGATCCGGTCCGTGCAGCGCACCGGCCGGCTGGTCATCGCCGACCCGGCACACCGCACCTGCTCCGCCGCGGCCGAAATTTCCGCCATCGTGGCCGAGGAAGCGTTCGAGTCCCTTCGGGCCCCGATCATGCGCGTCACTACGCCCGATACCCAGATCCCGTTCAGCCCCGCCCTCGAGAAGCAGCTCTACCCGAACCGGACCAAGATCGAGGACGCCGTCCGCCGGGTCACGGGACTCATGGCGAACACCCTGAACAACGAACTCACATCGCCCGCACCGCGCATGTGACACCCCCTAAAAGAACACCAAAGCAAGGAGAAAAAGAACATGGCACGAGTTGAGGTCCTGCTGCCCCAGTGGGGAATGGGCATGAGCGAAGGCACCATCACCACCTGGCTCAAGAGCGTCGGCGACACCGTCACCGAGGACGAGCCGCTGGCCGAAGTCGAGGCTGAGAAGGTCGAGGAGACCCTGGAGTCCCCGGCCACCGGCACCCTGGCCGAAATCGTCGTCCCCGAAGGTGAAACGGTGGACGTCCGCACCCTGATCGCCTACATCGAGACCGCCTGACGGTCCAGGGCAAGGAAGAGGAACGGTTATGCCACAGGTCGATCCACGCCAGATCATCAAAGAAGCGTCCGAGGGCGCGTACGCAGTCGGTGCATTCAACATGCACAACGAGGAGACCACGGAGGCGCTCGTCAGGGCCGCCGAACGTGCCAAGTCCCCGGTCTTCCTCCAGGTGGGCCGGGCGATTGTGCCGCACATGGGCATCAAGAAGGCCTACGAGATGACGCGCCGCATCGCTGAGGAGTCCGACGCGGAATACGTGATCCACCTGGACCACGGGCCGTGGGAGGAAGTCTTCGAGGCCATCAAGCTTGGCTTCACGTCCATCATGTATGACGGCGCGCATCTTCCGTTCGAGGAGAACATCCGCACCACCCGCAAGGTGGTGGAGGTGGCCCACTCCTTCGGCATTCCCGTAGAGGCCGAGCTGGGGAAGATTCCCGACGCCGACCAGCAGGTCGACTGGCAGTCCTACTACACGAACGTCGCCGAGGCGGAGCGTTTCGTTGCGGAGACCGGGGTCGACTTCCTCGCCATTTCGGTGGGAATCGTGCACGGTGTTCCGCTGGCGACCGCGCAGCCCCTGGACATCCAGCGGGTCAAGGAGATCGAGGCGGCCGTAGGCATTCCGCTGGTCCTCCACGGCGCCTCAGGCGTCCCGGATGACGAGATCCGCGCCGCCATGGCTGCCGGTGTGCACAAGTTCAATGCGGACACGGACCTGCGCCTGGCGTTCCGTTCGGGCATTGAGGCTGTCTGGTCGCAGGGGGACCGGCAGCTTGAGGACGCGATGGCGGAGGGCCGGGAGCGCATGATCCAGGCGACCATCGAGAAGATGGAGCTGTACGGCTGCGCCGGAAAGGCCCGGGGCCTGGCCCAGGTCGGACGGTGACAACTGTCGAGGAAGAGGGCAGGACTGTCGTCCCGCTTAAGGGAATCAGGCGCACTGCCGCGCGGCGCATGGTTGCCGCGTGGGAGGCGCCTGCCTTCCACCTTGCCGTTGAGGCGGACATGGGCGCTGCGCTCCTGGTCAAGGAGCGCAGCCCCGGCGCCACGGTCACCGATGCCATCCTCGCTGCCTGCGCGGCGGCACTGCGTGAGCATCCTGCGCTGAACGCGCACTACGCCGACGAGACGGTCACTCAATTCGAGCGCGTCAATGTCGGCATGGCCGTCGACACTCCGGCCGGTCTGGTGGTTCCCGTGATCAAGGATGCTGCGTCACTCGACGTCGCGGGCCTGGCCGCTGCGCGCCGGGATATCGTCCAGCGCGCCCGTGACGGCAAGCTCACCATGGACGACGTTACGGACGGTACGTTTACCGTCTCCAACCTGGGCATGATGGGGATCGACGGCTTCGATGCCATCCTTAATGTGCCCCAGGTTGCCATCCTTGCCGTCGGCGCTACGCGCCAGCAGTTCGTCCACACCGACGACGGCAACGGCGCCTGGCGGCCGCGGGCGAGGCTCACCCTCACCTGCGACCACCGCGCCATCGACGGCGCCACCGGCGCCCGGTTCCTGGCCGCCGTACGGGAGAACCTGGAGTCGAGCTGACCTGCACCACCTGCGGCGAGGGAGGCCCGGACAACCGAAAGGTTGTCCGGGCCTCCCTCTTGTGTGTGCGGCTGGACCAAACGGCGTCGGAGCCGGGACGCCAGCAAGCGGGACCACACAGCAAGACAGGACGGCGGCGGAAGGGGGGCCGGCACGGGTGATCCGGCTCTTCCACCCCGGGACGCTCTCTCACCTAATGCGGGTTTTGGGCCAACGCTCTCTCACCTAAGGCGGGTTCTGAGCCAACGCTCTCTCACTTCCCCCGCGGCGGTCCGTTGTCTTGATGCGCCTTGCGGTTAGGGGTTCCTGGCAAAGATCTCCACAAAGCTCAAGGGCCTGACCCCGGTTCAATACCGGGGTCAGGCCCTTGCAGCCACGCGCCGTGCGCGCTTACCTTCTACGCTTACTTCAGCCGGGAGACGACCTCTTTGACGAGGGGCCATACCCGGGTCACCGAGGTGTGGTTGACGGTTTCCTTGGGGGAGTGCAGATCGTGCAGCTCGGTGCCGATGGAGATGATGTCCAGGCCGGGAATCTTCTCGCTGAACATGCCAAGTTCCAGGCTGCACTGGGAGACGTGGACGTCGGCGTCGTGGCCCATGACGTCGCTGAACGCTTCCCGCGCCGTCTTCAGCAGCGGTGAATCGGGCCGGTATGGGAATTCGGCCGCGTCCAGCCCGTATTCCTCGACCCGGACGCCTCCGCCCGCCAGGGCGGCAAGGGCGCGGACGCGGTCCAGGATCTCGTGCTTGCGTGAGGTTACTGCCGCGGTGATCGTGGACATCAGCCGGGCGCCGTCGGGAGTGGTCCGCACGGTACCGAGGTTGTTCGAGCTTTCCACGATGCCAGGAACGGTCAGGCTCCAGCTGAGGACGCCGTTGGGTACGAGCGCCGTCAGGCGGGCGAAGCGCGCCGCAGCGGCAGAGGAAAAGACCCGCTCCGGCGATTCCGCCGGCTCCAGCTCGAGGCGCAGGTCCGGGTCTGCCAGCCTGTATTCGTTCTGCAGCGCTGCCTCAAGCTCGGAGATGACGGAGCGCACGCCCTCGGCATCTTCGGGGCGCACCAGCAGGATGGCCTGTGCATCCATGGGGATGGCGTTGTTCTGGGCGCCGCCGTGCGGATCCGAGATCTTCACGTCGTACTGCGAGAGCAGGGCGTTGAGCGCGCGGGCCAGGACCAGGACGGCGTTGGCGCGCTCGAGGTGGATGTCGAATTCGCAGTGCCCGCCGGACAGGCCCCGGACCTTGAGCAGCACGGCCTCCGGGTGCGTGGCTGGGGCCGGCTCCCACTCGGCCGGGATGTCCACTGTGAACGTGATGTCACCGCTGCAGCCGGCGAGGATTTCTTTGTCGGTGATCCAGTTGAAGTCGATCATCCGCTTGCCGGTCAGCCTAGACGTGTCGAAACTGGCGGCTCCCACCTTTCCCTTTTCCTCCATCGCGGTCAGGACGGCCTCGAGGGGAGGGTGCGGAATGTCCTTGGAGTCGAGGAGGGCCAGGATGTAGGAGACACCGATGCCGTTGTCGGCGCCCAGTGAGGTGCCGTTGGCGGTGACGAAATCACCGTCGATGAGGAGCTCGATCGGGTCCTGCTCGAAGTCGTGTACCACGCCGTCCTCCTTCTCGCACACCATGTCCAGGTGGCCGTGGAGGATGAGCGGCGGAGCGTCTTCCAGTCCGTGCTGGCCCGGCTTCTTGACCAGGACGCAGTGCAGGTCGTCTTGGGTGGCTTCCAGTCCGCGGTCCCGGGCGAAGTTGACCACCCAGTCGGCGGCCTCCTTTTCGTTGCCGGAGCCGCGGGGGATGCCGGCGAGGGTTTCGAAGAATGAGAACACCTCTTGCGGCTGGAGGGATTTCAGGACTGACATGGGGTGCCTTTCGGAAAGGGTAGGGACGTCCCCGCGGCGTTGCGGCGGACGGAGTTGTTTTAGAGGCTGTTGGTCAGTGTTATTTGACCACTTCGTTGTGGCCCCGGCCCATGGTAAGCGCCACCGCGGCGATAATGACCAGGCCATAGACCAGGCTTTGCGCCTGGGGGGTTACGCCCACGGCGGCCGCGCCGATGGGCACGAGCGCCACGGTCAGGGCGCCGAAGACGATGTTGATCGGGTTGGTGATGCCGCCGGTGATAGCGGTTCCGCCGACGATGGCGGCGGCGATGCCCGGCAGCAGGAGGTCGCTTCCGAGGCCGAAGGACGACGCCGCGCCGGCCTGTGCAATCACGAGGACCCCGGCGACGCCGGCCAGCAGGCCGGAGAGGGCGAAGGCCACTACCTTGAACCAGCGGGTCCGCAAGCCCGAGAACAGGGCGCCCGTTTCATTGAGGCCCACGGCGGTCATGCCTTCGCCGGCCCGGGTGAAGCGGAGGAACGCCCAGAGCCCTACTGCCAAGACGACGCCCACCCAGAATGCCATGGGCAGGCCGGCAAGGGCTGTGCCGAACAGGGGAGCGAGCAGCTGGCCGTTCGCGGTGGCGTAGACGGTGGTCGCGTTGCTGATCACCAGCGAAGCTGCCTGCAGGATGCCGAGCGTGCCGAGCGTGAGCGCGAAGGAGGGGATCTGGCCAAACGCCACCAGGAAGCCGTTGGCGGCTCCGATGAGGGTGACGACGGCGAGCGTGACTACCGGGGCAAGCGCACCCAGGGGGCCAAGGGTCTGGGCGAGGACGATTGCTGCGAAGATCACGATCGCTGCGTTGGACAGGTCGATCGAGCCGACGTGGAGCACCATGGCCTGCCCCAGCGCCACCAGGAGGATCGTTGCCGCCTGGACGGCGAGGATCGCCATGCCGCCGCCGGTGAGGAACGCCGGCCGGAGGACGGCGACGAGGGCGAAGAGGGCGAGGAACACCGCGAACGGGCCAAAAGTGAACCACAGGTTCCGTGGCCTGCGCCGCGCGGGCGCCGCCTTGCCGTCGGCGGTGGCCGGCAGTGCGGCCGGCTGCTCGAGGAGAGCTTTCTTTGACATGGGAGTCACACCATCTTTTCCAGCAGGTCGAGTGAAGTGGGGCTGTCGACGGAGAGGTCGAAGCGCGCGGTGATTTCGCCGTCGCGCATCACGATGATCTCGTCCGCCATCTCGAGGGCTTCCTCGAGGGTGTCCGGCAGCAGGATGACCGCTGCGCCGTCGTCCTGGGCGGCGCGGATCTGGTCGTTCACCGTCTGCGAGGCTCCCGGATCGAGGCCGCGCAGCGGGTGGTCAAGGATCAGGACGCTCAATTCCTCGGCGCGAAGCCACTTGGCCATGACCACTTTTTGCTGGTTGCCGCCGGAGAAGCGTCCCAGCGGCAGGCGCGGGTCGCGGGGGCGGACGTCGAGTTTCTCGAACCATTCCTCCGCGGCCTGCATCCGGGCCTTGCGGCGCAGGAGGGGGCCCTTGGCGGCCTCGCGCGGGTGCACCAGGGTGAGGTTCTCGGCAGCGCTCAGGCCGCCCACCATGCCTTCAACCTTGCGCTCGGAGGGAATGTAGGCGAGTCCGTTCCGGACTGCGCGGCGCATCGACCAGTTCTGCACGGGCCGGCCGCCAACTTCGAGGGTGCCGGCGTCGAAGGCCTCTGCTCCGAAGAGGGCGCGGCAGACGGATTCGCGTCCGGAGCCCATGGCACCGACGATCGCAAGGGACCGTCCGGCGGGGACGGCGAAGGAGACGTCCTTGAACTGCCCCGTCCGGCCCAGGCCCTTGGCTTCGACCGCTGCCACGGCGCCCGCGGCGCTGCCGCCCTTGCGGACCCGTGCGCGTGATTCCTGGCCGATCATGAGGCGGAAGAGTTCGTCCTCGGTGACGTCCTCGCGCCGTACATCCGCCACCACTTCGCCGTGGCGCATCACCACGACGCGGTCGCAGATCCGCAGCACTTCGTCCAGCCGGTGGGAGACGAACAGCACGGAGCCGATTTCGCGCAGTGACCGGATCTCGCGTTCGAGGATCGCGGTTTCGTTGCGCTCCAGCACGGAGGTGGGCTCGTCCAGAATTACCAGGGGGGCCGCGTGGATGGCCTCGTCCACTCGCAGGGCGCGGGCAATTTCGACCATCTGGCGGTCCACGAACGACAGGTCGCTGACCTGGGTGCGCGGGTCGATGGTGGACCCGACGCGGGCGAGGATGGTGGCTGCCTCCTGGTTCAGCCGCTTCCAGCGGTAGAACCCGTAGCGGGTGGCGGCATCCTTGGAGGAGAGGGCGTTCATCGCGATGTTCTCCGCGACAGACAGGTTGGACAGCAGCGACTGCTCCTGGTGCACCACGCCGATGCCTGCGGCCACCGCGTCCTGCGGCCGGCGGAACTTCACGGGACGGCCGTCGGTTTCTATGGTTCCCGAATCCGGCTGGTAGAGGCCGGTCAGGATCTTCAGGAGCGTGGACTTGCCGGCGCCGTTTTCGCCGATTAGTCCGACCACTTCGTGGCGCGGCACCTCGAGCGAGACATTCTTGACCGCGTGGGTCGAACCGAAGGATTTCGAGATGTTGGTCAGCCGAAGTGCCGGGGTTTCAACTCCGGTTCGGGGGGCCAGGGAAGCGTTGGTCATTTTACGATCCTCAGTCTGCTGCGGTGTGGCCAGGTGGCCACGAGGACGGCCGCGATCAGGACGGTTCCGGAGACCGCGGATTGGATGTTCGGGCTGACCCCGCTGAGGATGAGCCCGTTGTTGAGGACGGTCAGCATGAGTACGCCGATCGCGGTGCGGAGGATGCCTCCCTTGCCGCCTCCAAGGGAGGTGCCGCCGATCACCACGGCCGCGATGGTCAGGAAGAGCGTTCCCACGCCCACCGTCGCCGAGCCGGCGCCGAGCTTGAGGGCTGCCAGCACCCCGGCGGCCGCGCTGCAGGCGCCGGCCACAACGAACACGTAGAGCTTGTACCTGAGCACGGGGATGCCGTTGCCCTTGGAGATTTCCTCGCTGTCGCCGATGGCGTAGGCAAAGCGGCCCAGCCTGGTGAAGCGGGCCACGAACATGCCTGCCAGGACGAACGCCGCTGCGAGGAGGAAGGAGTTCGGCAGGCCGAAGGTGAGCGTGGACGGCCAGCCCTTGATGCCGCCGTCGGGAAGGAAGGGGATGGATTCGTCACCGAAGAGCACCGTGGCGATTCCGAGGCCCACGAACCAGACGCCCAGCGTGACGATGAACGAGGGCACCTTGAGGCGGGTGTGCACCAGGCCGCTCAGGAGCCCGAGGCCCACGCCCACAGCCAGTGCGGCGACAATGGCCCACGGGCCAAAGTCTGCGCTGCCGCGGCTGTTGGCCGTCATGAGGACGAAGGTCATGCCGGCGGCCCCCATGACGCCCTCTACCGAGAGGTCGATCGAACCGGTCAGGATGACCAGGGTGGCGCCGACGCCGATGATCAGCGGAAGGGACGCGTGGTCCAGGATGGTCCGCAGGTTCTCCGGCGTCAGGAACGTCCCGGGGTTGAGCGCCGCGAAAACGGCGATCAGCCCCACGAGTGCAAGCACTTCGCCGAGGTTCTTTGCATTGAACCGGCGACCCTGCCTGTGGGGTGGCTGTGCTGGGGCGGGTGCCGCCTCGAGGAGGCCGGTCCCGGTGTCCTTGTCTGTCATTACTTTCACCTGTCGTGGTTGCTGCCGAGGGGCGGCTCCGGGTGCGCGTGCGCATTATCCGGAGCCGCCCAGCGTCTGTGATCCGTTAGGGCAACTTCTCCGGGCCACCCGAAACCAGCGGCACGGGGTCGGTCTCCCAGGGGCCCTTTTCGATGAGGTCGTCCATCCAGCCGTCGATGTCACCGTCGAACTTGGTGAATTCGGCGTAGTTTTCCGGGGTGACGCAGCTCAGCTTGAAGAGGCTGTTGCGCTTTTCCTTGGGCAGTTCCGAGGGCTTGATCTCACCGGTGGCGGCGAGGTAGGAAGTGTAGAGGCCGATGGCCGCTGCCATGAATCCGCGGTGGAAGGTCTCGCCGGCGATGGCGCCGTTGCCCATGTTTTCCTTCATCATGTCGACCACCGGCGGGTACAGGCCGTCGGAGGCGAACTTGACGTCGTTGATGCGGCCCGCGTCCTTCACGGCCTGGACGGCGCCGATGATCATGCCGTCGTCGGCGGCCCAGATGCCGTCAACCTTGTCGCCGTACTTGGCCAGGAGGTTCTGGGTCTCCTTGAGGCCGAGCTGCGGGTCCCAGTTGGCGGGGCGGGTGTCCAGGAGCTTTACGTCGGGGTAGGCCTTGAGTGCATCCTTCAGGCCGGCGACGCGGGTCTGGCTGGTGGTGCTGTCCAGCACGCCTGCGAGGGCCACGATGTTGCCCTTGCCGCCGATGCTGTCGGCGAGTGCCTTGGCGGTGCACTGGCCGCTCTCAACGCCGGAGTGCTTCTGGAAGGCAACGAAGTTGTCGCCCTGGTCCCAGGGTTCGAAGTTGTCCGGCTTGTTCCACCAGACCGTTGCGTAACCGCCGGCGGCCTTGACGGCGTTGACGATGGGCGGAGCGTCCGAGCTTGCGACGGTGTTGACCATCAGCGCCACCTTCTTGCCCTGGGCAAGGATGGCCTGGATCTTCGAGATCTCGGTCTGCGAGCTGCCCTCGGAGTCGACGATTTCGAGCGGCACGTCCAGCTTCTTCGACAGGGCCTTGGCGCCTTCGATCATGGACGCCATGTAGGGGTTGGTGGTGTTGATGACCGACGCGACCAGGACGATGTCCTTCTTGTCGATCGGCTGCTGGCTGGTGGCCGTGGTGGAAGAGCAGGCGGTGGTGGCCAGCAGGCCGGCCACCAGCCCAAACGCCGCTACGCGGCGGGTGATGGTTTTCCTGAGGTGCATCAAAGACTCCTTTGTGAGAGACGACCCGAAGTAGTGATTAATAAATATTCAGCTACTGCATTTGCATGCTTATGAGTGTGCGATACCTCACAGGCGCCTGTCAAGAGGTCGCGGCACACTCGCTCTGGAGGTGGCTTAAATAACTGTGGGGAGGCTGCATGGCAGCCTCCCCACAGCGGTCACGCAGACCTATCGGAGTGTCCTGAAGAACGTCCGGACGTCGTCCACATACGTCTCCGGCACCTCAAGCGGAGCGAAGTGCCCGCCGTCGTCATGCACGCGGTACTGCTGGAGGTTGAAGTACTTCTCGGTCCAGCTCATGGGCGGCTTATAGATTTCACCCGGATAGATTCCGACGGCGGTCGGCGCACCCACCACGGGGAAGCGGTCGTGCGAGGGCTTCCAGGGGTTGCCCCTGCATTCCCAGTAGTAGCGCGAGGACGTGCCGCCCGTGTTGGTCAGGAAGTACACGGCAGCGGTGGTGACCAGGTCTTCCTTGGGCCATACCCGTTCGAACGCTTCGGTGCCCTGGCCGCGTTCCGCCAGGCCCCAGAAGTAGCGCTTTTCGGTGATCCACGCCAGCTGGGCGGCAGGGGAGTCCGCCACGAGGGCGGCCAGCGTCTGCGGTTTGGTCAGTTGGATCTCGCCGTACCCGCTCTCCTTCTGGACAAAGAGCTTGCCGCGTTCGAACCAGCCCTTCTCGTCGGCGTCGTTGTATTCGCTTTCGTCCGGAAGTCCCAGGAAGGGGTCGTACTTCACGCCCGGAGGCGCGTCCGGGTGGTCGGCGAGGTAGTGGCTCATCTGTGCCGGGAAGTGCGTGTAGACGCCGTAGACGTCGTCCTCATATTTGTGGCCGTGCTGCTGGGCGATCAGGGCACCCCAGTCGCCGCCGGCGGTGGCGTACTTTTCGTAGCCCAGGACGTCCTTCATGAGGGCGTTCTCCAGGTCGGCCGTCCGCCACCAGTTCCAGCCCGGCTCGGTCAGCGGCGAGGAGAAACCGTACCCCGGCAGCGAGATCAGGACCACGTCGAAGGAGTCGGCCGGGTCCCCGCCATGGCTCGCCGGGTCGGAGAGGGGTCCGATCACCTTGCGCAGGTCCCAGAAGGTCCAGGGCCAGCCGTGGTGGATGAGCAGGGGCATGGGGTTCGGCCCCTTGCCCTTGACGTGGATGAAGTGGAGCGGGACGCCCATCAGTTCGGTCTTGAAGTGCGGCAGCTCGTTCATGCGCTGCTCGACGTCGCGCCAGTCGTATTCGTTGATCCAGTAGTCGACGAGCTGTTTGTGGTAGTCGGTGTTGTAGCCGTACCGCCAGTCGTCGTTGGCGAAGTCCACAGGGTATCGCGTGCGGCGGAGCCGCTCGTTCATGTCCTTGAGGTCCTCATCGGGGATCGAGATGGTGAAGGGGGTTACCCCGCCTTCGTTGTGCGCAGCCATTGCGCCTCCTCGGAAATAGGTGGTTGGAATTGACGTGCTCAGGTGATGTTGTAGAGGGCCCGGGCTTCTTCATGCGTGGCGATGGGCCGGCCGACCTCGCGCGCGATTTCCTGGGCCTGCTGCAGCAGTTCCAGGTTGGTGGGGTTGCGGGCGGGGTCGTAGAAGAGCTCGAGGCCCGTCTTGATGTGGCCGCCGAGCTCGATCGCCCTGCGGAGGATGCCGGTGTCGTCGAGGGCGCCCTGGCCCCAGATGGAGATGTACCAGGGGTGCTTGACCTTCGCCTCTTCGATCATGGAGAGGTAGTAGTAGAGGCTTTCCAGGCTGGGCTTCATGCCGTTGGTGCCGATCGGCTCCATGGCGGTGAGCCCGTAGTCGCCGATGAGGTAGAAGTCCCACATGGAGCCCTTGGTGGACAGGCCCCGGTTGACGTAGTGCATGGCGTGGCGCAGGTGGCCCGGCTCGTACACGCCGAACACCATGGCGAGGTCCCGCTCCCGGAACATCTTCACCTGGCTGGCCACGCGCTGGTAGTTGAATCCGAATTCCGGCCCGGAGAGGTATCCTTCCTCGTCCTCCTCGACCGCGAAGAGGGTCAGGCCGGTGTCGACGCAGCCGATGCGTACGTTGCCGCCCTCGTACAGGTGCGGTACGTGCTCGAGTCCGTTTTCATGGGGCAGCAGGCGGAGGTTGTTGCAGGTGGTGGGGTACCAGGTGATGTCCGGGTGTTTTTCCAAGACCCGGTCCCACGTCCGCATGTAGTCCTTGTAGGCGTTCTCGCCGAGCAGGTCGAAGCTGGTGTTGTGGGCGTGGATCGCGCCGGCGCCCGCTTCCCAGCACCGGATGGCGTCTTCGGCGATTTCCTCGTAGGAGATGGGGGTATTGGGGTTCATCTCCTTGGTGCGGATGCCGTTGATGTGGGACTCGATCACCACCGGGTAGTCCCAGTTCGGCTTCATGTCGTCATACTTGTCGAGGGCGGTGGTCACAGTACCTCCTGGCAGATGGCGTGGCGCCGATCCAGCGGCAACCTGCCGGGAGTGAATCGTTATGCGCACTTGAAATGAATATGCCATCGATCATGGGACGTGCGTCACACCATTGTCAATAGGTCGCCGCGGTGCGGGGGCGGTTCAGGCCTTGGATGCGGCCGTGCGGCGCCGGGAGGTGGTCCGCGCCGGCTTCGGTTCGGCGGCTGCCTTGCGGTCCTCGGGCGCAGTGTCCACCAGGAAGCGGGCCGTGGCGGCGTCCGTAACGAGCGTGTCCACCCAGCCGCCGGCCGCTGCCGCCCTGATGGCGCGGTGCTTGCGGGCGCCGCCGGCTACCGCCCAGCGGTGTTTTGCGTTGCGGAGCTGTTCGCGGGTGATGCCAACCACCAGGTCTTCGAGTTCCGAGTCGATGGGGTTCCCGTCGGCGTCCAGGAAGTGCAGGCAGACCTCCCCGACGGCGCCCAGTCCGCGCACGTGGGCGAACTGCTCGTCCGTGAAGAAGTTGTCGCCCGGGCGCAGGTCCGGATCGACTTCGTCGGCGCCGATGCCCACCAGTGCCAGGTCCACCGAGTCGAGCATCTGCAGCGCCTCCTGCGCATGCGGGTCGCGGCTCAGCAGGAGGTCCTTCATCTCCTTGCTCGCGGCGACGCCGGGCGTCCGGAGGAAGACAGGCTGGGCCCCGGTGAGGGCGGCGAACTGCTGGGTGGACCGGGCGGTGTCGTGCTGGAGGGAGGGCGGGCCAAGGTCGCCGAGAGTTTCGATGACGTGCTTGCACCGGGTTCGCATGGGCAGCATGACGTTGATCATGGTCCGCATGGTCTTGCTCCATGAAGTCAGGGCAATGGTGCGGACTTCGAAGGCCACGTCCTGCAGGAGCGAGGCCATGGTGTGCGCCAGGTCCTTGCCCAGCTCTTCCTCGTTGTCGCTGACGGCGTCGATGATGTGGACCTCGCTCAGTCCGTACAGCGCCTCCACACGCTCTTCCAGCTCAGCGTGGACGTGTGGGGGGACCGCCACCACGGTCCGCACGATCGCGGCTTCCTCCGCCTGGGCCAGCAGTCGCGACACCCGGGACTGCGAAATCTGCAGCCGTTTCGCAATGTCGGTCTGGCGCATCTCGTGGGTATGGTAAAGGCGCGCCACCTTGATCATCAGTCGCTGCGCGTCGACGTCGTTCATTGCACTCCTTTTGTTGCTCCGCCCATCTTAGGGCCCCCTTGACACGTGATTCGGGGCACATGACACTTATAAATGGAAATGCAGCCCATAAATAATTATTCTATCGCTTGTGGGGCAGGAAAGGGAAGCGCTATGGAGGAGTTCAGCACTCCGTTCGACGTCGTCGTCGTGGGGGCCGGAATCAACGGCCTGGGAATCGCCCGGGATGCCGCCCTTCGGGGGCTGCGGGTTGTCTTGCTTGAACAGGATGACATTTGCAGCGGCGTCTCCGCATGGTCGGGACGGCTGGTCCATGGCGGGCTGCGGTATCTCGAACACCGTGACTTCGCCCTGGTCCGTGAATCGCTGCGCGAACGTGAACTTCTTTTCCGGCTGGCTCCGCACCTGGTCAAGCCGCTGCGTCTCATCATGCCACTGAGCTCGCACAGCCGCCGTCCCGCCTGGCTGATCCGGATCGGCATGTTCCTCTACGATGCCCTGTCCTTTGACAAGAAGACCCAGGGGCACGAGGTCCTGAACCGGGAGGCGATCCTCCGCCGTTTCCCCGGCATCTCCCCGGACGGCCTCCGCGGCGCAGTGGTCTTCACCGACGGCCAGGTTGAATACGCGGAGCGGCTCTGCACCGAGGTGGCGCTTGCCGCCGCCGGCGCCGGTGCCGTCATCCGTACCAAGTCGCGGGTCGAAGAGCCCATCCTCGAAGGCGGCCGGGTTGTCGGGGTGCGCTACCGGAATACCCTGACCGACGAAATGCATGAGGTCCGCGCACCCGTCATCCTTAACGTGGCGGGACCATGGATCGACCGGATCTTCCGCCGGGGCGCGCCGGAACAGCCACGGCTGAACGGCGGAACCAAGGGCAGCCACCTCATCGTTGACCCTTTCCCCGGGGCTCCGGACGACGTCGTCTACTACGAGTCCAAGACCGACGGCCGCCTGGTCCTCGTGATCCCGTGGATGGGCCGCTACCTCATTGGTACCACCGACCTGCGCTTCGACCGGGATCCCGGCGAAGCCCGCTGCGACGCCGACGAAATGGACTACCTGCTGGGCGAGGTCAACGAACTCATCCCCAGCGCCCACCTCACGCCCGCAGACGTTCTCTTCACCTACTCCGGAGTGCGCCCGCTGCCGTACGCACCGGACGTGGAGGAGTGGGAGATTCCCCGCAGCCATGTCCTGCACGACCACGCCCCGGACCTGCCCGGCCTCGTCACCGTGGTGGGCGGGAAACTGACCACCTACCGCCAGCTTGCCCAGGACGCAGTGGACGACGTGTTCAAACGACTGGGGCGTAAGAGCCCCAAGTGCGTGACCGCCAGCCTCCCGCTCCCCGGCGCAGCCGGCGACTTCACCGCTGCGCGGACTGCCCTCGGCCGGGAAGGCCTGGAGGAACGCACGGTTGAACGGCTGCTGGCCCTCTACGGAACCAGGGCCCTTGACGTCATCTCCGAGGCGGACACCGCCGGGGCCGGCTACCCCGTCCTCGACCCCGCAACCGGCGCCCTTGAGGCGGAAATCCTCCTGGCGGTCCGGCACGAGTTCGCCCAGACGCTGGCCGATGTCCTGGCACGCCGGATGCTCCTGGCCTTCGAACCGGGCCACGGGCTCGACGTCGTGGAGCGGGCTGCCGCCGTCATGGGCGCCGAGCGCGGCTGGGACAGTGAGCGTCAGGCCGCCGAAATCCGGGACTACCGCGAATGGCTGGAACGCCTGGCTGTTCCCGCCCATGCTGCCCAGGACCGGGCAGCAGCGGAGGGCTCCGCGTCATGACCGCGCGCTACGTCCTGGCTTTGGACGAAGGATCCACCAGCGCCCGCGCGGTGCTGGTGTCCCTCGACGGGCAGATCGTGGCCGAAGCCCGCCATCCCGTCATTCCCCTTTTCCCCAAGCCGCGCTGGGTGGAGCTCGATCCCAAGGCGCTGTGGGAGGCCCAGCGGAACAGCATGCAGGCTGTGATGGCCAAGGTGGGTGCCACGACGGACGACCTTGCCGCCGTCGGAATCACCACCCACCGCGAGTCCTGCCTGCTGTGGGACCGCCGCACCGGTGAGCCGGTCCACAACGCGATCATGTGGATGTCCAAGCAGACGGACGGGATCGTCCAGCGCTGGAGGGCGGACGGGCTGGACCAGGAGTTCCGGCAGCGGACAGGCCTCTTCAATGACTCGTTCTTCAGCGCACCCAAGCTGGCCTGGGTGCTGGAGAATGTGCCCGGCGTCCGGGAGCGCGCCCAGCGCGGCGAACTCGCAGCGGGCACGGTTGATACGTGGCTGCTGTGGCAGCTGACCGGGGGCCGTTCGCACTTCACGGACCACAGTGAAGCGTCCCGGACGGCCCTGTTCTCCCTGGAAACGCGGGACTGGGACGAGAAGCTCATCGAGGCCTGCGGCATCCCCGCCCGCCTGCTGCCGCCGGCGCTGCCGTCCGATTCGCACTTCGGCGACATGCGCCCCGCCGACGTGGGACTGCCGGGCACGAAGAGCGTCCCGATCATGGCCATCATGGGCGACCAGCAGGCCGGGATGTTCGGCCAGGCGTGTTTCGAGACCGGGTCGGTCAAGAACACCTACGGCACGGCCGGCGTCCTGACGGCCAACAGCGGCCCCGCGCCCGCCATCCTGGACGGCCTCACCGCCAGCGTCGGCTGGACCGAGAGCGGCACAACCGCCTACGAGATCGAAGGCGTCGTGTTCCACTGCGGCCAGACGCTGCAGTGGATGCGGGAACGCCTCGGGATCCTTTCCGAGGACACCGACCTCGAGGAACTGGGCCGCAGGGTCCAGGACACCGGAGGCGTGTATATCGTGCCGGCCTTCGCCGGACTGTGCGCCCCGCACTGGTCCCGGGACAGCAAGGCGAGCATCGTCGGGCTGACGCTGGAGAGCAGCTCCGAGCACATTGTGCGTGCGGGCATCGAAGCGATGGCGTACCAAACGCGGGACAACATCGACGTACTCGTCGCTGGCGGGAATCCGGTCCCGGAGCTTAAGGTCGACGGCGGGGCGGCGCGCAGCAACCTGCTGTGCCAGTTCCAGGCGGACATCCTCGGCGTGCCCGTGCTGCGTCCCACCGAGCTGGAGCGGACCGCCCTGGGCGTGGCGCACCTTGCCGGCATGGGTGCCGGGTTGTGGAGCCGCGACGACCTGGCCACCGGCTGGCAGATCGACCAGGTTTTCGAACCGGCGATGTCGGCGGACCGGCGCGAGGAACTGTACGCCGGCTGGTGCGACGCAGTGAGGACCGTGACCGGGCGGAGTCCGGGTCCCGGAACGGTGTGAACGGCGTGCACCCGCCGTTCGGCCCCGGCCCGTTCCGGCTGGTCCATGATCCGAAACCGCGTTCCGGGCCGGACGACATGGAGTTCATCGCCGGGCGGCTCGGCGGGCTTCCTTCCGCCCCGGGCGGGGAGCTGAACTTCTCCCGCCCGCGTCCGACGGCGGCCTTCAGCCGGCGGGACTCCCTCCGCCCCGGCTACCCGGCAGCCAGGGACCTCCTGGCGGCGCGCGGGTATGAACCGATCATCAGGCCGGTCGGGGGACACCTGGCGCTGTATGGTTCCGGCGACCTGGTGGTCCACCTGTGGGCGCCGCACGCGGACCCGCGCTCTTCGATCAAGGAACGCTTCGACTCCTTCGGCCGGAACACCGCCGCGGCGCTCCGCGGCCTTGGCGCGGACGCGCGCGTCGGCGCGGTACCGGGTGAATACTGCACCGGCGAGTTCAGCGTCAACGATGCCGGGCGCGCCAAACTGGCCGGGACCGGGCAGCGCCTCACCAGGCACGGCTACCTGTTCAGCGCTGTTGTCATGGTCGAGGAGGCCGGCCCCGCCCGGGCAGCCCTTGAAGAGGCGTACGCCCTGCTGGACCTCGATTTCCGACCCGAATCCGTCGGCTGCGTCGCCGATGCCGTGCCGGGAACCACCGTGGACGACGTCCGCGAAGCCCTGGCCCACCGCCTGATGCCCGTCCTTCAGGCTGCACAACCCCTTGACCCCCAACCGCCTTTTGCCCTGTCTGGAGCCACCCGTGTCCACTGACCATTCCCCCCGCCCCACTGTCCAAGCCCTCCAGGACCGCCCCCGCGCCCGTGTCCTCATCATCGGCGGCGGCATCAACGGCGTCGGCACCTTCCGCGACCTTGCCTTGCAGGGCGTCGAGGTGGCGCTCGTGGAGCGGGGCGACTTCTGCCAGGGGGCGTCCGGAGCCTCGTCCCACATGATCCACGGCGGCATCCGGTACCTCGAGAACGGTGAGTTCCGCCTCGTGCACGAGTCCGTGGTGGAGCGGAACCGGCTCCTGAACATCGCGCCGCACTACGTGAAGCCGCTGCAGACCACCATCCCGGTGTTCTCGACGTTCTCCGGACTGCTGAACGCTCCGCTGCGCTTCATCACGCACCGCTCCGGCAAACCGCGGGAACGCGGGGCTCTCCTAATAAAGGTGGGCCTGAGCCTCTACGACGCGTTCTCGCGCCGTGGCGGCACCGTGCCGCGCCACCGGTTCGTGGGCCGTAAGCGTTCCCTGGCGGAGCTGCCCGCCCTGCGGTCCGACGTTAAATACACGGCCACCTATTTCGACGCCTCGGTACATGATCCGGAGCGGCTGACGCTGGACGCCCTCCGGGACGGCCTGGAGGCGGGGCCGCACGCCCGCGCCGCCAACTACCTTTCCTTCGTCGGAACGCACGACGGCGGCGCGCGGCTGCGTGATGAGCTCACCGGTGAGGAATTCACCTTCGCCGCGGACGTCGTCGTCAACCTGACCGGCGCGTGGGTGGACGCAACGAACGGCGCCCTGGGGTCGCCGTCGCGCTTTATGGGCGGAACCAAGGGCTCGCACATTGTCCTGGACCACCCGGGCCTGCTGGCCGCCACGGACGGCCGCGAGATCTTCTTCGAGCATAGCGACGGCCGGATTGTGCTGATCTACCCCATGGGCGACCGCTTGCTGGTAGGCACCACCGACATCGACGCGGGGGAGGATCTGGAGCCGGTCTGCACGGATGCTGAGATCCAGTACTTCTTTGACCTGATCCAGCATGTTTTTCCCGCTGTGACGGTTTCGCGCGAGGACATTGTCTATAGGTTCTCCGGGGTCCGGCCCCTGCCGCGGCATGACGATACCGCCCCGGGCTTTGTTTCCCGCGACTACCGCATCGAACGCTCGTTCCTGCCGGGAACTGACCGGCCTGTGTTGAGCATCGTCGGCGGCAAGTGGACCACCTTCCGGGCATTGTCCGAGCAGGTGGCCGACGAGGTCCTGGGCCTGCTCGGGCGGGTCCGCTCGGTGGACACCCGGAACCTGCCCATCGGCGGCGGACGGGCCTACCCGCAGGATGGTTCCGCCGTCGAGGCCTGGGTCGCTGCCCGCACCGGCCCCGGGGTCAGTGCGGACCGCGCCCGGACGCTCCTGGACCGCTACGGCACCCGGGCCGACGAAGTGCTGGCGTTCCTGGCAGAGGGGGACGACGCGCCCTTGCGGAGCACCGCTGAGCTGAGCACCCGCGAGCTGGCCTGGATGGCGGCGCACGAACAGGTGGCCCACGTGGCCGACGTCCTGATCCGCCGGACGAGCCTGGCCTTCCGTGGCCTGGTCACCGCGGAGCTCGCCTACGAGGTGGCCGCGCAGTTGGCGCCGTACCTCGGCTGGGACACCGGCAAGGCAAGGCAGGAGGCGGAGGCGGCGCTGACCCTGCTCGCCGAACGCCACGGCCTGGGCACGGCGGCCGCGGGGGTGCTGTCATGACATTGGCACCTGAGGGCCGGAAGATGCTGCGGATTGAGCAGCGTAACGCGGCTGTCCCGGTGGAGCGGAAGCCGGAGTGGATTAAGGCGAAGGTCCAGATGGGGCCGGAGTTCGTCGGGCTCAAGAACCTGGTCAAGAAAGAGGGCCTGCACACGGTGTGTGAGGAGGCCGGCTGCCCGAACATTTTCGAGTGCTGGGAGGACCGGGAGGCGACGTTCCTGATTGGCGGGTCCGAGTGCACCCGGCGGTGTGATTTCTGCCAGATCGATACCGGCAAACCGTCCCCGGTGGACATGTTCGAACCGACCAAGGTGGCCCGGTCGGTGCAGTCGATGAACCTGCGCTACGCCACCGTGACCGGGGTGGCACGTGATGACCTGGCCGATGAGGGTGTGTGGCTGTACGCCGAAACGGTCCGGAAAATCCACGAACTGAACCCCGGCACCGGCGTGGAGCTGCTGATCCCTGACTTCTCCGGGAAGCCGGAGCACATCGCGGCGATCTGCGATTCGGCCCCGGAGGTGTTCGCGCACAACGTCGAGACCGTGCCCCGGATTTTCAAGCGGATCCGGCCCGCGTTCCGGTACGAACGGTCCCTGGATGTCATCACGCAGGGCCGGAACCTGGGCATGGTCACCAAGTCCAACCTGATCCTGGGCATGGGCGAAACCCGCGAGGAAATCTCCGAAGCGCTGCGGGACCTGCACGCGGCCGGGTGTGACCTGATCACCATCACCCAGTACCTGCGCCCGAGTGAGCGGCACCTGCCGGTGGACCGGTGGGTCAAGCCCCAGGAATTCCTGGACCTGCAGCACGAAGCCGAAGAGATCGGCTTCCTCGGCGTCATGTCCGGGCCCCTGGTCCGGTCCTCCTACCGGGCCGGACGGCTCTGGGCCACCGCCATGCGCAAAAAGGGCCGCGAAATCCCCGAACACCTCGCCCACATCGCCGAAGGCATCCAGGACTCCGGCACCACCCGCCAGGAAGCCGCCAGCCTCCTCGCCCGCTAAAACCCTTGGCGCGACTATCCTGAGCACAGCAAACAGAAAGGCCCCATCCTTGGCTAACTCCTCTCTCCGGGTAGCGATCGTCAGCGCCCAGTGGCACGCAGATATCGTCGACTGCGCCGTCGAAAGCTTCCGTGACCGGCTCAACGAGCTGGGCACAACCGATGTTGACGCCTACCAGGTCCCCGGTGCCTTCGAGATCCCCCTCATGGTCCGAAGGCTCGCAGCATCCGGCAAGTACGACGGCATTGCCACCTCCGCTTTGGTTGTCGACGGCGGGATCTACCGCCACGAGTTTGTCTCGCAGACCGTGGTGGAGGCCCTGATGCAGGTGCAGCTGGAGACGGACGTACCCGTCTTTTCGGGTGTCCTGACGCCGCACCATTTCCATGAGCACGAAGAGCACCGGAAGCAGTTTTCCAACCACTTCGTGACGAAGGGGCGTGAACTGGCCGATGCCCTCGCCTCGACGCTTACGGCGCTGAAGTCCCTGTAAACCCACGCAAGCAGGAAAGGGCGACGGCGGTGCTCCCGCCGTCGCCCTCCAAGCGGTTAAAGCCGCTTACTTGAAACCGGACCGGCGCTACGCAGGAAGCTCCAGTTCCCAGTCCTTGACGTCCGCCACCGGGGCGAAGATGCCCGGGTTCAGTTCATCGAAGGGCAGGCCGTTTCGCACGCGGTGTGGCCAGTTCCGGTTCGCCAGCGCCGCCTTGCCCAGGGCGACGACGTCGGCCGTTCCGTCGCGGAGCAGGGCTGCGGCGGCTTCAGGGTCGTCCAGATTGCCGTTGGCGATAATGGGGACGCCTGCGTACTGCTTGGCGAGGGCGGCCAGGGAAGGACCGCCGTCCCCAAAGGCGGGTGCGGAGGCGCGGTATTCGGTGGTGTGAATGAAGTCGATCCCGGTAGCGCCCAAGGTGGAGAAGATCACCTTGGCTTCCTCGATGCCGCCGCTCCAGCGGTGGTCGTTGTCGCTGACCTTGGCCTGCGAGATCCGGATGCCCACCGTCATATCCGGGCCCACGGCTTCACGGACAGCCCGGCTGATCTCCGCGGCGAACCGCACCCGGTTCGCGGACGAACCGCCGTACTCGTCGGTGCGCTGGTTGAGGTAGTCGGTGAGGAACTGGTCGATCAGGTAGCCGTTGGCGCCGTGGATCTCGACGCCGTCGAACCCTACTTCCTTGGCACGCAGCGCGGCCCGGACGAAGCCTTCCCGGACCTTATCCATCTGTTCCCGGGTGATTTCCGCCGGCACGGGGTAGGGGCCTTCGCCGCGGTAGAAGGCGAGCTGCTCGCCCTTGGGCGCCACAGCGGAGGGGCCCACCGAGGAGTCGACGAAGCGGTTGCCCTGGGCCTGGGCGCCGGCGTGCATCAGCTGGGCGAAGATCCGGGCGCCGGCGGCGTGGACCCGGTCCACCACCTTGGTCCAGGATTGCGCCTGTTCCTCGGTGGCGATGCCCGGCTGGAAGAGGTAGCCCTGGCTGTAGGCAGTGTCCGGGTAGATGCCCTCGGTGACCAGCAGGCTGAAGCCGCCGCGGGCGTAGGCCTCGTAATAGGCGGCCATTTTCTCCGTGGCGTGTCCGTCTTCGGTGGCACTGACCCGGGTCATCGGGGCAAGTGCGACGCGGTTCTCGAGTTCGGTGGAACCGAGTCGGACGGGGGCCCAAAGCGGGGTGAAATCAGGCACTGGCCTTCTCCTTCGTTGGTTGGGGAGCGGGTGGCGCCGCCGCAAAGCGGCCACCGAAGGGGGATAACGCGGCGGTACAGGAGAATATTTCGTCCAAGCAGGAACGCGGCGAAGGGACCCTTTCCCGTGGGGGGAGAGGGTCCCTTCATGCCGTGGTTGCCGGCAACGGGTGCCGTCCGGGGGCTAACGGTTGGAGCAGGCACCCGCCTTGAAGCCGGGCTGCGGGCTGCCGTGCTGGCCCGGGATGCACTGCTTGCTGCCGGGGCCGGGCGGGTCCGCGATGGCCGGCGAGGCGATGGCGGCGCCGCCAAGGGACAGAACTGCGGCCAGGGTGATCATCGAGAGCTTACGCATCGTGTTCTCCTTCTGCTCATTACTCCTGTTTGACGGGAAGGCTTATAAGCATTCCCCGTGTTAATTCACGATAATAATCAGCATACTTATGGTCAAGGCTTTTGACCGAAGCAGTCATATAACCGGCTTTGGGTACTTTGGTGGCCCGTTGGCTCAAGACTGGATCAAGAACGGCTCAGTTTCGGTCAAGGTTCTGGCTCCGGACGCCTCAAGCCGCGGCGAAGAGAATAGGCTCAGCGGCATCGCGATTCTGCGAGTACGACTTGGCAACGTGATGTGCCGTTTATGGGGATGAATGTCGAACTACCGGGCCTTTCGCGGCCTTTCCGCGCTGGTCGCCGCTTTTTCGGTGGCTTTCCTGGCCGCAGGCTGTGCGGCGCCGGCCACCGTTGAGAAACTGGACGGCCCGACGGCGGGGAGCACGGCTGCGGCCGCGACCGCCGAGGCGAGGGAAACAGCAGCCGGCGAGGTGACGCCGTCGTCCGTCCCGACACCACAAGGGACCGCCACGCCGGTGGACCGCCCGACGACGGGTGCCCAGGCGCCGAAGCTGCAGCCCGCCTCCGCCAAGAAGGCGCTGGACCTGCTGGCGACGCTGCCCGTCAAGGGCCGCGCCCCGAAGACCGGGTACGACCGCGCGCAGTTCGGCCAGGCCTGGGCGGACGTGGACCGGAACGGCTGCGATACGCGCAATGACATGCTCAAGCGCGACCTGACCGCCATCCGGTACGCGAACAGCGTGCCCTGCAAGGTGAAGTCGGGCGTGCTGGCGGACCCGTACACCGGGACCAGCATCAGCTTCCTCCGCGGCGCTGACACCAGCAGAAAGGTGCAGATCGACCACGTGGTGGCGCTCAGCGACGCGTGGCAGAAGGGCGCGCAGCAGCTCACCCTGCAGCAGCGGACGGCGTTCGCCAACGACCCGCTGAACCTCCAGGCGACGGACGGGCCCACCAACCAGCGAAAGGGCGACGGCGACGCGGCCACCTGGCTGCCCCCGAACAAGGGGTTCCGGTGCGAGTACGTTGCACGCCAGATTTCGGTGAAGGCCACGTATTCACTGTGGGTCACGCAGGCCGAGCACGACGCGATGGCGCGGATCCTGGGCAACTGCGCGGGGCAAGTGGCGCCGACGACGGTTGAGTCGCCGGCCGCTGTGCCGCCTGCCGCTCCGGCCCCGGCCGCACCAGTTGCCCCGGCGCCGGTTGCTCCCGCTCCCGTCGCTCCCGTCGCGCCGGTCGCCCCGGCGCCTGCTCCCGTGGCCGTCTACTACCCGAACTGTTCGGCTGTCCGTGCCGCCGGCGCCGCGCCGCTGTATGCCGGGATGGCCGGTTACCGGGCCGGGCTGGACCGCGACCGCGACGGTGTTGCCTGCGAGTAGGGGCTTCCGCGCTGCTGAACATCTTTGCATCACCATCACTCGCATTTCCTAGGGGGACAAAATGAGAAAAAATCCGTATCCAGCCGTCCAGGCGCCGCGTTCGTGGAAGCCGACGGTGCTCTTCTGGATCATTGCCGCGCTGTTGCTGCTCGTGATGATCCCCTTCGCCATCGCCGGCGGGTTTGGCATGGTTCTCTTCATTCTTGGGCTGATCGCCCTGCTGACGGGGCTGTATGCGTGGGTGTTCAAGCGGCGGTCCTGGGTTGGATTGCCTCACCGGAAGTCTGGCGGAGTAGTCGCCGTGGCCGGGTTCCTCGCCCTGATCGTCGGGGCCGGGGTGGTGGGCGCCACCGCCGCTCCGGGTGGTGACGCGGCGAAGAAGGCCAGCCTCTTGGAATCGGCAACGCCTACTCCTACCCCCACCCCGACGGAGACAAGCCCCGCGCTTGATCCCTGCGCCACCGAAGGGGCCACGCGGGAGTACGACGGCGTGACTTTCGTCTGTGCCTTGGGTGAGGAGGACGAGGGGTTCATGTGGTTGAGCCAGGAAGACGCTGACAGGTACGCGGCTGAGCGGGCAGCCGCAGCGAAGGCCGCGGCAGACAAGCTTGCAGCCGAAAAGGCGGCTGCTGCAAAGGCCGCCGCGGAGAAGGCCGCAGCCGAAAAGGCCGCCGCGGAAAAAGCCGCTGCGGCGAGGGCAGCTGCTGAAAAGGCTGCCGCTGACCAGGTGGCCCGCGAGGAAGCTGCGCGTCTGGCCGCCGAACAGGCGGCACCCCCGGCACCGCCGGCAGTCCCCGTGGCACCGGCTCCGGCCGCCGTCTATTACCCGAACTGCGCCGCAGCGAGAGCGGCTGGAGCTGCGCCGGTGTACCAGGGCACTCCAGGCTATGGGACCCACCTGGACAGGGACCGCGACGGGATCGGTTGCGATAAGTAGGTAATGGCCCAAAGTAATGCCCTGGGCACCTTGACGGGTGTCCAGGGCATTGTCTTTGGTACACAGGACGGACAAACGTGCGCGCAGCTTTCAGAATTCGTGGCCTGGACGCCTGTTATTTGGTACCCCCGCGTCCGTCTCGGCTGCCCTTAGCGCAGTTGCAAAAGCTTCGACGGCGGATGCGTATTCCGCCGCCCGGGCGCTGGCCTTGGCGTGCTCAGCCGCACGCATTGCCCTGATCATTGCAGCGGTTGCCGGAATGCGCGCGTCGGACATCGCGGGAAAGTCGAACTGCAGGTTCGAGTCGACCTCATAGGCCAACCATCGCTTCTGGATGCGGGCATGCTGTGCTGCGGCGGCATTGAATGCCTGGGCTTCGACCAAGGAAAGCCCGTTAAGTGATCCCGGGTCCAAGGCCGCTGCGTGTTCGGTGGAGCGGGCAGCTTCACGTCCCCGGGCCAGCGCCTGTTGGGTGCCGAGTCCATCCGCTGTCTTGAGACGATGCTTGAGGAGCATGTTGTACTCGTACGCCTGGATTTCGTCGGCCGTCATCCGGTCCAGCTCGGCGGCGCTCCTGTGCTGCACGTCGAAAGGGCCCTTTTTGCTGGCGATGCTGCTGTTTGGGACGGGGAAGACGAACCTGCCTCCCATGACTCCGCCCAGCACAACAGACCAGAAGATCCAGTCCGGTGAGTCTGCCGAGGTCAGCGAACTGCCAACGAAAACAGCGGCGGAGGTTGTAATGGCCTGCCCCTTGGTGAAGAAGATCCGGGTTTTTCCCAGCCGCATCACCTTGCGGGGCTTGGCGAGCTGCCGGCTGTGAAAGGAACGTGCCTCTTCGATCCAGTCTTGTGCCAGGGCTGCCAATCGTGGCCTATCTGTCATGATCAAGACGATACCGCCCGGCCCCGACACAGACGGTGACGTCGTTCAGCGGAGCGCCCGGCGAAATGCGGCGGCGGCCGTCCCCGAGTGTGCGGGCCATCCCTTCCGGCTCCGGCCTTCCCCGGCGGTGCAGCCACGAAGCGCCAGCGAATCCCGCATACCGCTTGCAGCGCCTCTTGACGCCGGCCGGCGGGCTGAGGAACATCTGAGCCATGGTGCGCTTTATCGTCGCGGCCTGCACCGCCGTCGTCCTGATGTTTGGCACTGGCTGCTCCCCGGCAACGACGCCTGTACCATCGGCTTCCTCCCCGATGGACCGGCTGCGTACTGGCTTGGAGGAGTTCAGCCAAGACAGGCTGGCAGCCGGAGCCTCTGCGGTCCTCATCCAGTTGAGGATCAACGGGGAGGCCTGGTCCGGTGCCGCGGGAGTCCGCGACCTCGATACGAAGGTGCCAGCGGAGCCAGCCGACTCCTTCCACATCGCCAGCCTGACCAAGTCCATGGTGGCCGTCTCCGTCATGAAACTGGTCGGTCAGGGCAAGATCAGGCTGGATGGCGAGGTGAGCGAGTACTTGCCGGAGCTCAAGAAACGCCTGCAGCCGCCGGAACCGGTCACCGTCCGGATGCTTCTCGAGCACACCTCCGGGATGCCGAGCTTCGAGGAAGTGCTGATCAGATCTGGCCCCCTGAAGCAGGTCCTGACCACACCCCTGACGGCTGAGCGGCGAATGGAGCTGGCCGGTACCCTTCCGTGGAATACGGACGATATTGGCGTCTTCAGATATTCGAGCTCTAACTATGTGGTGCTCGGCCTGCTCATTGAGCAGGTCACCGGACGCAGCCTAAGCGATGTGCTGCAGGCGGACATCGCAGAACCCCTCGGTCTTAGCGGGACGCGGCTGACGGGGACGGGCCCCGCCCCACCGGACATGATCCACGGGTACGTCGTGATCGACGGCGAACGCGTCGACGCCGCCCTTGCCGGCGTCCAGGACGGGTCGGCTTCCGGTGGCATGGTCTCCACTGCGCCGGACGTCAGCGAATTCTATGCTGCACTGCTGGGCGGCAGGCTCCTGGGGCCGGATCTCCTGGCGGAGATGCAGAGCCCCAACGCATCACAGTACGGCCTTGGCCTGGCCAAGTGGTGGGACAGTTGCGCGAAGGGTTACTACTACGGACATCTCGGAGGTGCTCCCGGCTATGCGTCGGCTGCCATGGTCAGCGCGGACGGGTCCCGGCAGCTGACACTCTTCGTCGCGCTGGGGAAGAACCCCTCAGTGCTGATGCACCTCCGCCCGACTATGGGCTGGGCGAGTTCGCTCAGCAGACGCTCGACGGCGCCTGCCGCTAGGAATGCGGCTGCGGCGCATCCCTCCACGAAGGCAGACTCCCATATTCAAGAAGTCTCTTGACAATGGTCTAGGCAGGGTGTCTTATTCAAGAAAGCTATTGAATAGCTTGGCGTCCCGTATGGCGGCGCCCCGCCGCACAGCACAAGAAGGTCGTTGAGCCAGATGGCAAACAGGACGGAAGCGCAAATTAACGGAATCAGCGTCGCTGGGTGGGAAGCGTTCCGCGATGAGGTCCGGCACGACGCCTCGGCGGCCGACAGGCATCCGTCCGTCACCGCGCACTGGCTCGGCGGATCGCGGTCGCGGGTGGAGCTCGAAGACAAGAGCATCCACATTGGCGGCCGCGGGGAATTCAATGCCATGCAGACACTTCTGGCAGCGCTCGCCGCATGCGACGTGGATCTCATCGCCCTTCACGCGGCCTTGCTTGGGGTCGAGGTGAAGGACCTGCGCGTCGAAGCCACCGGCCACTTCAATGTCCAGGCGTATCTGGGCCTTGATGCGCCGGGTTCCGGTTACACCGGTATTTCCTACAAAGTCATGCTTGACGCCCCGGATGCCAGCGAAGAGCAGCTCCGGTTACTGCGCGAGCGGATTGAGCGCTCCTCTCCGGTGGGCGACTCCCTTGGCCGGTCCATCCCGCTGACGATCGAGTTCAACGCGTCCTGACTGGTGGCCAACGCCGCCAGTTCTCCGGCTGCCAAGGATTGCGTCAAACTGGAGACTGCACCCCCGAATGAAAGCAGCCTCCATGATCACCCTCCAGCAGGACGCCGACGGCTTCATCCGGATGGGCCGGCACTACCCGGCCAGTCTCCGGATCCGGATCGCCTTCACTGACGGCAGCACCGGAGAGTTTTCGGGCCGGACCCTGAACAACGTCTACGATGCTGCCCTCGCGGAATTCCGCAACCGGAACGGGCTGGATGCGCGCGGGTACAACCGGACGCCTGCGGGCCGGACCAACTCCGGGAACAGACTCGACTTCGTTCCCGTGCATCCTGGAATGGGCGGGTAGGGGAGCGCGGGTGGCTGAGGACGGAGCAACCGCCGGCCTCTTTGACCGCGCCGTGGTGATCTTCAACCCGGGCCGGGCGGGGATGGGCGCGTGGATCGAGACCCTGCAGCGGGAGCTGGCCGCAGCGAGGCTGCCTGTTGACCTGCTGCCTACGGACCATGCCGGGCATGCCCGCGCGCTGGCGCGGGCCGAGGCAGGCAGGGGTGCGCCGCTGATTCTCTCGGTCAGCGGCGACGGCGGGTACAACGAGGTGGTCAACGGCGTCATGGACGTTCCCGGCAGCCAGGCGGTTTGCACCGTTATTCCTGCAGGCAACGCGAACGACCACTTCCGGAGCCTCCCCGCCAGGTCGCTCAGTGAAGCACTGAGGGCCACGACGGTTCGGCACATCGACCTGCTGCGGGTGGTGTTCCGTACCGGAGACCGGGAGCAGATCCAGTACGCCCACTCCTACGTGGGTTTCGGGCTCACACCTCTAATGGCCATCGGCATCGAGCAGGGCGGCAAGGGAAAAGTGCTCGAACTCGTTTCCGTTGCCCGCACGCTCCGCCGCCTGAAACCGTTCGAGCTCGTGCGGGACGACGGTGCTACCGCGAAGTTCGACAGCCTGATCCTGGCCAACATCTCGCGCATGGCGAAGTACGGAAAGGTCAGCGAGTCGCACTACCCGGACGATGGATTGTTCGAGGTGGTGACGCTGCCCCATGCCGGACTGATGAAGATGTCACTGATGACGCTCCGCGCCGTCACCCTGGGACTCGGACATCAGCCGGGCGTCGCGAGCTATGCCTTCTCCACGCGGAACGCTGTTCCATGCCAGATTGACGGCGAGGTGGTCCATATCCAGGCGGGAACCCACGTCCGCGTGGAGAGTGCCAGGGGTGCCCTCGCCACCCTCTGACCTTTCGTTAAAGGACCGCTTGACCGGCGGCCTGCGGTTCTGCGTGGGGCACAGCAGAATCGGGGCCGCCCAATGACGGACGCCGGCCGGACCGGTAGGCCGAGTCGATGACAGATTCGAGTTCCTCAAACACCGTATGGTTGCCAGGGAGGACCACGTGGGCCAGGAATTCCGATTCCAGGGTGGCAACGCCCGCCGCCACGGCACCGAGCTTGGCGTCTATGGCCAGGGCCAGGGCATGCCAGGATTTGCGGTTGGCCCGTTCCAGGATTTTCGCGTTCGCTTCGCGGAGCCGGCTGTCCGCGATGTCCCCTCGGATCGCCAGGGCGCCCTCAGACTGCAGTATGGGCATGACGATCCGGAATTGCCGGGCGTCAGCCCTGAAGCCGATGGCACTCCGGTTCCCCCGCTGCGTAAACACAACGTCCGTTGCGCCATAGCTCGCCAGCGCCTGCCCGATGTGTTTCCGGGAAGCCTCGCTGCTGCAGGAATCGCCGCGGGTATAAGGACCTGTCATCTCCCCACTATGCGCCTCCCGGACCCTCTTTCCTAACGATGCCCAGTGACGCCGCGGTAACTGACCTGATTCGCAATATCGTGTCAGTCGGTTCCTTACGATAAGCCAGGAAAGGACCCGCCCTCCCGCTGGAATGCGCGCACCGCCTCGCTCACGGTCGGGTAGAAGTGTTCGGGGGTGAAGCGGGACCCCATTCCGTACCGCAGCAGCCTGTCCTTGACCGGCCCTTTCAGCTCCGCGAACACCAGGTCCACGCCGTGCCGTGCCAGCCACTCGTCCAGCTGGATGAGCTCGTCCAGCGCGGTGGTGTCGATGCCGGTCATGGGTTCCGCCGCCAGGACCACGCGTTCGGTGCCCTGCGGGGCCTCGTCCAGCTGGTCCCGCACGAAAGAACCCAGGAGGGCCCCGTTGCCAAAGAACAGCGGTGCGTCGAAGCGGAGGATCAGCAGGCCGGGGACCCGTTCACCTTCCGGGTGGCGGCTTACGTCGTGGTAGCCGGGGACGCCGGGCACGTCCACCAGTTCGGCGCGGTAGGGGTCCCAGGCCCGCCGCAGGAAGTCGAGGATGGCCAGGCCGACGGCCACCACGATGCCCGGCAGGACGCCCAGGACAATGACGCCCAGGAACGCCGCGAGCATCACCAGAGATTCGCTGCGGCTCATCCCCAGAAGCCGGCGCACCCCCGCGGGGTCGGCTATTCCTGCGGCCGCGGCGATCACGATGGCGGCCAGGGTGGTGGACGGGAGGAACTCGGTGGCCCCGGGCGCCGCGAGCATGAAGCCGAGGACCAGGAGGGCGCCCACCACGCCCGTGAGCTGGGACTTCGACCCGGATTCGACCGCCACGGGTGTGCGGGAGGTGCTGGCCGAGATGGGGAAGCCGCCAAACAGGCCGCTGGCTGCGTTGGCAGCTCCCAGCGCGGCCATTTCGTGGTTGCCGGAGACCTTGCCGTTCCGGGCCGCGGCCAGGGACTGGGACAGCGTGCCGGTGTCCACGAAGACGATTAGGGCGATGCCCGCGGCGGCGGGCAGCAGGGTCACGACGTCGGCCCAGCCGATGCCGCCGAGGGCCGGCGCCGGGAGGCCCTGGGGAAGCGCTCCGGTGACCTTGACGTCGTCGCGCAGTCCCAGCGCGGCCACGGCGATAGAGGAGACGACGACGGCGATCAGCACCCCGGGGACCTTCCACTTCAGCCACCGCGGGACCAGGATGAGCACCAGCGAGGCCAGACCCAGCAGCACTGCCACCATGTTGGTTTCGCCGGCGAGCATTCTCGGCAGGGCGGCGAAGAGCTTGTCCCAGGGCGTCTCGCCGTCGACGGGGATCCCCAGCAGCGTGGGGATCTGGGACGCCACCACCAGCAGGGCGATGCCGTTGAGGTAGCCCAGCCGGATGGGTTTGGACAGCAGGCCCGTGACGATGCCCAGCCGCAGCGCCGCTCCGGTCAGCATGATGGCGCCGATGAGGATGGCCAGCAGTCCCGCCAGGGCCACGGATCGTTGTTCGTTGGCGGCGGCCAGGGGAAGCAGCGCGGCCACGATCATTGGGGCGAGCGCCGAATCCGGCCCCAGCACCAGCACCCGTGACGGTCCGACGATGGCGTAGACGATCAGGGGGACGACGGTGGCGTAGAGGCCGGTGACGGGAGGCAGCCCGGCGGCCTGGGCGTAGGCCATGCCTGCGGGGACAAGGACCGCGAAGAGTGCGGCGCCGGCCACCAGGTCGTGCCGCAGCCACCCTATCTTGTAGCCGCGCAGGGTCGGCGGGATCCACCGGGATCGTGGTGTTCCGGAGCCGCTCATGCTCCGATCATGGCCCATCCTGCGCGCGCCCGCCATCCATGGTTGGGGTGCGGGAAGCGTACGACGGCGGCGCTTAGGTACCGGCCCCGGGAGCCTGCGCGCGGGGGAGACCGAGGTAGCGTGGAACCCTTTTCGTGTAATCCGGGTACGACTGCGGAAACAGTTCCGCGAGCGTTGCTTCTTCGTCGAGGACGGAACGATGCTCCACCAGCAGCTGGGCCGGCAGCAGCGCAAGGACCCAGGCTGAACCGGCCATGGTTCCCGCGCCGAGTTGGATAACCCACCAGCCCACGTACATCGGGTGGCGGGTCATGGCATACGGGCCGGTCACTACCAGCTCCTCCGGCCGCTCCAGCTCGAACGGGCCCGCCGAGCGCCGCCGGCGTTCAGCCAGGGCCCAGGCATTCAGCCCGACGCCGGTCATCAGCAGTGCCGCGCCCACGGACCTGTGCACGGCACGCGGGACCGGAAGCGGCAAGGGGCGGAGCCTGGCAAGGAGAACATCGAGGGCCATCGCTACGACGACGGGCGCCGGCAGGGGGAGGTTGTCGTAAGCCGCCCTCACCTTCGTTGCCAGGGTGCGCACAGGGCTGACGTCGGCTGCCATGAATTCAGCGTACGCCCGCGGGGAACGGTTTTACGGGTTCAGTTCGGCTGCGGCGAAGGATACGGCGAAACGGGCACACCAGATGCTGACCGAGCTGTAGTCACCCAGCACGGCGGAGGCCGGGATGGTGTAGTTCTGGCTGCCCTTGTTGGCTTTGAGTGCGCCCAGATCGAGGTAGGCGCCGTCATCGAAGACGTACCAGCCAGCGGTTCCTTCGAGCACCGGGGCATCGGTGAGCCATATACGCAGATCGGGGCCGTCGGATGTGTCCAGGTTCTCGAGCCGGAGAATCCGGCTCCCATCGGGGAGTTCCAGGATCTTCGCGGTTCCCGAGCTGGTGTGTTCATGGCTGATGAGTTTGCCGGTTGCCAGTACCCGTGGAGCGGCCGGGGTGGCAGTGACGTCGGGGGAGGCAGTGGCAGAAGGAACGGGGGGCGTGGCTGCAGGCGTGGCGACGGTCGGAATATCTTCCACCACCGTCGAGCTGGTGAAGAGGCGCCAAGGCTGGAACAGGTAGAGCCCCACGGCGAGAGCGATGACAGCCGCAAGGGCTGCAACCGGGATGAGTATGCGCCGCCTCATACCAAGTTCAACGTCCGGAGCGGAGCCGCTGTTCCACGTCAGCTTCTTGGATACGCCGGGTGGAAGGAAGTACGTTCACGTCCATGTCGTCGAATGTTCGGCAATGAGTTCGGGCGGCGTCTTCCGGCGGAGATGCCGTATCAGCGCCACTCCGGTGGCCAGCTCTATGCCGTAGACCAGCAGGGGCGGCAAGTCACCGGTGGCCGCCAGGACGGTGCCAAGGACTGCGGCGCCACCCACATTGAGCCGGCCGGGCCAGCGCGGGACCCGCGGCAGGGCAACGGCAGGGGCGGTCGCGCGGACCAGCAGTCCGCCGCCGAGGGCAGCCATGCCGGCCAGGCTCAGCCACATGTAGCCGAGGAAGGGCCACGCAGGCTGATGGCCCAGTGCGAAGGCCGCCGGATCCCGGTACCGCTCCTTGAGATGACCCAGGAACAGGCCCGCTCCCGCCACCAGAAGAACTGCAGCGCCCCGGCTGAGCCGCTGCCCCCTGATGAGTTCTTCACTTCCCTCTTCGTTGCCCGCACGCCAGTTGCGGGCGAGCAGCACGACGCCGACGGGCATCACAGCTGTGCCTCCGGCGAGGAGCAGTTGCTGGGCCTTCCACTGCACAGGGTCCGCCAGCAGGATGGCCAGTTTGCGCCGCGGATCACCTTCGACGTACACCTTTGAGATTGGCATAAAAGCCCCGGCTAGGAACGTGGCCGATCCTGCTGTCATGACGGCCGCCGCCGTTGCATCTCCGCGAATTCGCCGAGCCATGGGATGACGGTAGACCCCGGCGACGGGATGCACAAGGGGCGGCGGATGGCCGTAGCGTCGTCGAAATTACGACGGCGGCGCGCTGGCTGGGCTGCCAATCCGCCCGGGTGCCCGGCAACCTTCTGTGCCGGGCGACCCTCCTCCTCAGCGGTTCAGGAGCCCTGGTCCACGGCGATCACGATCTTGCCCCGCGTGTGCCCCTCCATGTTGGACCGGAACGCGTCCGCGGCCTTTTCCAGCGGGAATGTCTGAGCCACTTCCACGCGGAGCTTGCCACTCTCCGCCATGTCCGCCAGTTCCTGCAGGTCGGCAGCCACGGGGGTGACCCACATCCACTGCCCGCCGTGCTCTTCCACTTCACTGTCGGCGATGGACGCGTGCCGACCGCCTTCGGCCAGGACCGCCAAAGTTGATTCGAGGTTTCCGCCCACAAAATCGGCAACGACCTCCACGCCGCCGGGGCGCAGCGCGCGGACACGCTCTGCCAGCCCCTCCCCGTAAGCAACCGGTTCGGCGCCCAGGGAGCGGAGGAATTCGTGGTTCTTCTCGGAAGCGGTGGCGATGACGCTTGCGCCCATGGCCACAGCGATCTGGATTCCCAAGGAGCCTACGCCTCCGGCGCCGCCGTGGATCAGGACCGTCTCGCCGGACGTCAGGCCAAGCCGGTTCAGGACCTGATAGGCGGTCAGGCCGGCGAGCGGCAGACCGGCCGCTTCATTCCAGTCGAGCGCGGAGGGCTTCCGGGCGAGGAGACGTTCCGGCAGCGCGATGTATTCGGCGAAGCTTCCGCCGTGGACGTAGTCCTTGCGGCCGTAGGCGATGACTTCTTCGCCGGGCTGGAACTGCCGGGCATCGATCCCCACCGACTCCACCACCCCGGCCACATCCCAGCCGGGTATGGCGGGGAACTGCAAGTCCATGACGGCGTCGAGGCCGCCGGCCATGATCTTCCAGTCCACCGGGTTCACCGCGGCTGCCTTGACCTTGACCAGGACCATTCCGGGTCCGACCTTCGGCATCGGCTGGTCGCCGTATTCGAGAACGTCGGGGTTTCCGTATGTGCTGTAAGTAATTGCCTTCATGACTGCGACAACCACGAAGCCGCGCGCCACTATTCCAGATAGCTTTACAAAGTGGGGTATCGCACTGCCGGCTAACGCTGCCTGCCGCCTGGTCCCGTGCTGGAGCCAGGCGGCCGTTTCCTTAGCCTGCCTTGACGGCCGCTTTGTCGATGGCAGCCAGCATGCTCGTGAATGTTGCTGTCAGCATTCTGTCGATCGCGATGCCGGTCAGTGTGCCCAAGGGCCCGCCCCTGGGCACGTAACGGTAGTGGAAGGTCATGGATGTTCCGCTGCCGGCAGGCTCGAGGGTAAGCCTGGAATGCGCCTGTTTGAACGGCACCAGCGCCGATGGCTTATTCACGGTGCCGAGTTCTTGGTGCTCTTTCCAGGCGGTGACTGTTTCAACCATGCTGCCGAACGGGGACAGCCGGACCCGTCGGCGGGCTCCCAGGCCTGCCGTCCGGCCACCGATGCCTTCCGACGGCTTGATGCCGTCCCAGACTCGGGCGAGGTTCGGAAAATCGGCCAACACGGCCCAGATGGAGGCTGCGGATGCTGCCGATTGCCGCCGTACGGTGAGGTGCCGCTCCGTCATGATAATCGCTCCTGTTCGTAGGGTGGTGAGTGGGTTCGGGAGTCCGGCACGCCCCAGGTAGCGCGGCACCTTCGCCGCGTAGTCACGGTAGGAGGCCCCGAAGAGTCCCGCCAGGGTGGCTTCCTCCTCCCGGACCACGGGGTGTTCCACTAAGAGTTCCGCCGGCATGGTCACCAGGACCCAGGATGAGCCGGCCAGTGTTCCCGCACCCAGTTCGATAAGCCACCAGCCCACGTACATGGGGTGGCGGGAGAACGCGTAAGGGCCGTTGGTGACCAGTTCCTCCGGCCGTTCGAGCGCGAAGGGGCCCGGTGAGTTGCGCCGCCGTTCCGCCAGCGCCCAGGCGTTAAGCCCGACGCCGGCAATCACCAGTGCGGTCCCTGACGCCCGGTGCAGGGCACGGGACCCGGGAAGCGGCATGGGGCGGAGCCGGGCAAGGAGGAGGTCCGCGGCCATGGCGGCCACGACGGGAAATGGCAGCGGAAGGTTGTCGTAGGCCGCCTTGACGCGGCCAGCCAGCGAGCCGGCGGTGTGGTCCGGGCCGGGCTGGCCAGGTCCTAGGGCATGCGAGCGGAAGAACGCAGCAGCATCCTCCGCGACCCGGTTCGGGCATTCCCACAGGACCAGGTGCCCCACGCGGGGGTAGATCTTCAGCACGGAAGCATCAATCCTTCCGGCCAGGATGCTTTTCCACACGTGGGCGGGCATCCTGAGCCCGTCACGCACCCTGTCCTCGACGTACCATCGGGGGACCTCGTGCTGCAGGGGAAACCAGGTCAGCGAATCCCGGACCCAGTCCTCGTCGACGGGGTCCGCCAGCGCGTCCACTTCGTCGGCAAACTCGGTCCTTCCTTGAAGGCTTAGGGGAGAACCCGCCAGTACCAGCGCGGCCACTTTGCCAGGATGGGCGACGGCGAGTTGCTGGGCCACGTAGCCGCCGCTGGAGGAACCGACGACGAAGGCCCGCCGTACGTCAAGCGCGTCGAGGATCGCCGCGGCGTCCTCGGCCTGTTCCCGGAGGGAGTAGCCGGCCTCCGGTTTGTCCGCGTCCCCTTGGCCCCGAAAGTCGGGGGCGTAAACCCGGAAGCCGGACAGGAGGGGGATCAGCCGGTCAAAACTGCAGCGGGATTCGGCCCAGGCATGCAACAGCAGCACCGGCGGGGCGTCGGCGTCGCCCGCGACGAGGCATGGCACCGTGATACCCGTCCGGAGCCGGAGGTCGACGACGCCGGGGTCCACACCTTCAGGGTACGCCCGGGAAGCTACCAGGCGGGGGCGGATTCAGGACGCGCTCCTCCACGGGAACGCGCAGGCGGGGCGGCAGATGGATGCGTCAGTTGCGGCTGTGGGCCTGGACTGCTGCGTGGGCCAGGCGGCGGCCCACGTCGATCGGGGAGCGGGGGGAGCCGCGGAGGAATCCGGCCAGGGCCCCGGTGTAGGCCACAAGCACTTCATGGGCCAGGTCCTGCGCGCCCTCACCGGCAAGCGGGCGGGACAGGTGCAGGAGGCGGTCGGAGAGCAGGGCGGTGTCCTGAGCCAGGACTTCACCGATTTCGTCCGCGGCCTGGGGGAGCTCGCTGGCGGCGGCCAGGAATGCGCACCAGCGTGACGGATGGCCCTGGGTGTCCCGGTAGGAGGCCAGGGCGTCGAAGACCGCGAGCAAGCGGTCCAGGTCATTGTCGGCCGCAACGATGTGCTGGTCCCAGGCCCTCTGCCAGTCCGCGAGGCGGACCCGCAGCACCTCGGCAACCAGGCCATCCTTGCTGCCGAAATGGGTGTACAGGGTGGCCGCGGAGACCTCCGCCTGGCGCAGCAAATCGTCCACGGGCGTGTCCCGGATGCCGCGTTCGAATAGTACCTGGTCGGCCGCCTCGAGCAGTCGGGTGCGTGCAGGGGACCGCTGGCCGATAGTCATCCCGTTAGTCTAGGCAACCCATATACAGAACGACAGTTTTGCTCTAGCGTAACGAGCGTTACAACCTTTCGGGGGAGAAATTCAACGCGGCAGACGGGCCCGTGTGAGTCGGTGGCGGCAGCGAAGGCGCTCTGCCACAGTGAGGAGAAGCTGTATGGGGCTTTCAGCTGGCGGTCGAATCGGCCTGGCCGGAGCGGCGGTAGTCGGAGTCGCGTTTGGCATGGCCCGCTACGCCTACGGTCTGACGCTGCCGAACATCCGCGAAGATCTTGGCCTGTCCGAGTTGGTGCTCGGCATCATTGCCAGCGCAACGTTCGCCGGATACCTGGCTGGATTGCTGTTGGCTGGGCGCCTCGCTGCCCGGTATGGCTCGCGTGCTCCGACGACCATGGGCGGAGCCTGTGGTGTCCTGGGCGCGGTGACCGTGGCATTCGCGGAGTCTCCCGGGCTGCTCGCCGCGGGGGTCATCCTGGCCGGCAGCGCCGGCGGTCTGGTCTGGGCACCCTACTCGGACATCGTGACCCGTGCGGTGCCCTTGCGGGAGCAGCCCGGGGCGCTGGCGGTCATCACCACCGGCACCAGCGGTGGATTGGTATTGCTGGGCGGGCTGTCCGTCGCGGCGCTGCTGGGATCGTGGCGACTGATCTGGGTGGGCACCGCCCTGGCTGCGGTGGCCGCGGCGCTTCTGAATCTTCGCCTGGTACCGAAAACCTGGCCGGCCCGCCGGGTGGCCACCCGTCACGCCACCTCGTCACTGTTTGCAGCGCTGAGGGGTCCGGCAGCCTATTCGGTGGCCTACTTTGCCGCCGTCGTCATCTATTTCACCTACGCCGCCGACGTCCTGGACAGCGGCGCCCTCCCCGCGGGAGCGGTCGCGGCGTTCTATGCGGGCATCGGCATCTGCGGCCTGGTGGGCGTGGCGACCGGAACCTTCGCGCGCCGGATGGGCAGTCCGAGGGTTGGCGGACTGTGCCTTGGAGCGGTAGGTGCAGCACTGGCGCTGCTCGGGCTGGCCGGCGATTCCCTGGCTGCTACAGCGGTCTCGGGGTGCATCTTCGGAGCCGGGTACATGGCAGGATCCGCGGTGCTCGCGATTTGGACCGCCGAACTGGTGCCAGGGCGCGCAGGCGAGGCGTTCACGGCCTGCCTCATCGTGGGGGCGCTCAGCTCGGTCGCGGCCCCGGCGGTGGCGGGCGCGCTGATTCCAGTGTTGGGTCTGGGTCCGCTGTTGGTCGCCGCCGCTGGGGCGTCACTGCTCAGCGCGACAACGCTGGTAGTGCGTGCGTCTTCGCATAGGGCGGTCGTCGGTGAACCCACTGCGTGATGCCTTGGCATTCCCCACAGAGGGTTACCCCGCCACAGCCGCTTTCGCCGCCTTGGACGCGTTCATCCACTCGGTCAGCCACGGCGCCCGGACGGAGGAGGTGATACGGCAGTCGGCCACAAACGTCCCGTGAGCGCCGGCGTCGATCCAGTCCTGCAGCGCGGACAGGTCACCAAGCGAGCGGACGACGGCGGCCTCCGCACCAAGCGCCCGCGCCACACCGCTGAAGTCCACCTCGGGGATCAGCATTGGCTTCTCGGTCAGGCCCTGGGAGCCGTACTGATGGATCTCGGCTCCGTAGGCGGCGTCGTTGTAGATCACCACGATCGCGCTGCGTGCGGCACCGATCAGCGACTCGAGGTCGGACAGGCCCATCAGGAACCCGCCGTCGCCCGAGGCCAGCACCAGGGTACGGCCGTCCTCGACAGCACGGGCAGCTCCGACGGCGCTCGCGAGTCCCAGCCCGATGGACTGGAACGCGGTCCCCACCATCACCAGGTCCTGCGGCCGCGGGATGTTCCAGTACATCGGTGCCCAGCCGATGAAGTGGCCGCCGTCTTGAACCACCGTGCGGCGCTCCGGCAGCACGGCATCCAGCGCGGCGGCCAGGGCGCGCGGATCCAGCCGGCCGTCGGGAGTCTCTGCGGATCCGGCCTCATGCCCCGGCCCGGTGGCCAGGCGCCGGGCCGCTTCCGTACGCCAGCCAGCCGCCGCGAGTTCACCATCAACCAGCGACAACAGCCGTGACGCAGCGGCCTTCACATCCGCCTGAACAAACAGGTCCACCCGCGGATTCGTCGGCTCCACCGCCGTGTCGATCTGAACCACGGTGGCATCCGGGCCGAGCAGGTGCCCGAACCGCAGGGTGAAGGGGCTCAGGCTCGCCCCGGCCACCAGGACCACGTCGGCCTCGCCCATGAGCCCGGCCGCGGTGTCGGTGCCGAAACCGCCGGCCACGCCCAGGTACCCTTCGCCATTGAGGAGGTTGAGCGCCAGGGCGGTTCCGGCGGTCAGTGCGCCGAGCCGGTCGGCGAGTTCGCGGAGTTCCGGGCCGGCGCCGGCGAGGTGCGCACCCCGCCCGGCCAAGATCAGCGGCCGCTGCGCCCCGGCGAGCAGGCGGGCCACCCGCGCAAGGTCCGTGCCGCCGTCGTCCGTCACCTCCACAACGGATGGCTCCGGAAGGTCCTCGTCCGCAGCCTCGAGCGCGGCGAGGTCGTAGGGGATGGCAAGCACGACGGCGGTGCGCCGGGTGAGTGCGTACTCCACCGCCTGCCGGGTGACGGCGCCGGCGGCGTCGCGGGTGACGGTGAACGTGGCCGCGCCGAGGCCGGCGGCGATGGCCGCCTGGTCCACGTCCTGCGGCCGGGCGCCGCTGGTGGGGGCGTCGCCGGTGACCAGCACCACCGGGATCTGCGCCTGGACGGCCTCGGCCACGGCAGTGAGCGCGTTGGTGTAGCCGGGGCCGTAGGTGGTGGTGCCCGCGGCGAGCCGTCCGGAGGTGCGGTAGTAGGCGTCGGCGGCGGCGATTGCGGCGCCCTCGTGCCGGACGGCGGTGAAGCGCAGGCCCAGCTGCTCCGCGGCGTCCAGGAAGTAGACGTTGCCGTTGCCCATGACGCCGAAGACGTCGCTGACATAGCTGCTGAGAACCTGTGCCACGCGGCCGGAAACGGTGAGGGAAGTCATGCAGGAATCCTGCGCCTAGGTGTCCAGACAGACAACACCCCAACATTCGAGTGGGCTTATTGGCAGCAGAGAATCAAGAAACTGAGAATATGCCCAGCTGTGGTCCGTATCACTCATTCACAGTCGTGGGGCCTGCAGCGCTGACCGGGCGGCTACTGTTCCCCCAGCGCCTCTCGCTCGACGAGTTTGCGGAAGTCCTCCAGCTCGCCCCGGAAGCTGCCCCGATATGACCCCGTCGCGAAGATCCGGCCGAAAATCGCAGACACGAACCCGCGGGTCACGAACATCTGGTCGATGCGGGTGCCGGCGCCCTCGGCGGTGAATGTCACATCGGATTCGCCCTTCAGGATCGCGTTGCCGAAGCGGGTGCGGATGTGCCGGGGCCGCTCGACCGCGAGGATCTCGGTGGGGCTCGTCATCCGTCCGAAGTGCACCGTGTAGCGGCTGCCGGCTTCATCGCTGGGGCCGACGCGGTCGGTCACGCCGGTGACTCCGCCGATCCATTGAGGAAACCGGTCGGGATCGGTCCAGGTGGCGAAAACCCGCTCGGGCGGCGCGGCGACGAAGGTGGACAGGCGATAGGTTGCCATGGGTCCAGTATGCGCGCGTCGGCACACGGAGGCGAGAGGCCGAGGGGACCCATGCGCATGCCTGATCACTGCGTTGTGCGCGCTTCCTGCTCGGTCAGCCGGGCCAGGAGGCCGTCGAACCGCGGCGGCATCAGTTCCAGGACGGAGATGGCGGTGCTGGTGCGCTGGATGCCATCGATCTCCAGGATCTGGTTGGTGATGCGGTAGAGGTCGCTGGTGCCGCGGGCCACCACCTTGGCGATGAGATCCGCGTCGCCGGCGGTGGCGTGCACCTCGATGACTTCGGGGATCGCGGCCAGGCCGTCTTCCACCGACCCGGCGCGGGTTTGGCTGATGTGCAGGGAGAGGAAGGCCGTGAGTTCGTAGCCCAGCGCGGCGGGGTCCAGCCTGCGGCTGAAGGTGCGGAGCGCGCCGCTGCGTTCCAGCCGCGCCAGCCGGGCGTGGACAGTATTGCGGGCGACGCCGAGGGTCCGGGAGAGTGCCAGGGCGCTGGCTTCGGGGTCCTTGTCGAGGGCCAGGATGATCCGGCCGTCGAGCGGATCGAGGGTACGGGTGGGCGTGATGGTCATATTTTCACCAGAAGTAATAGAGGTTGAGCAGAAGTCCCAATGGCTTCAGGGTATCTTGCATTGTGCGCGGGATCACAACCATGATCGATCCTCATGACCCCTGAACAACTCCTGGCCGAAACTGTGACCGCGCTGCCCACCCTTCGCGGCGCCGTGGCCGGGCTTCCGGCCTACGTCCCCGGCCGGCGCAGTGCCGGCGCGGACATCGCCGCCCTGGCCAGCAACGAAAGCCACTACGACCCGCTGCCCGCTGCCGCCGCTGCGGTGGCCGACGCGGCCGGCACCATGAACCGCTACCCGGACAGCGCCGCCGTCGTACTCCGTGAACGGCTGGCCCGGCACTTGGGCGTCACCGCCGAGGAGGTCGCGGTGGGGCCCGGCAGCGTGGGCGTCCTGCAGCAGATCATCACCGGACTGTGCGACGCCGGGGACGAGGTGGTCTTCGCGTGGCGCTCCTTCGAGGCGTACCCCATCCTGGTGGAGCTGGCCGGCGCCCGCCCGGTCCGCATCCCGCTGGACGACGCCGAGGGCCACGACCTGGACGCGATGGCCGCGGCCGTCACGGACCGCACCAAGGTGATCCTGCTCTGCACGCCCAACAACCCCACCGGGGTGCCGATCAGCCACGACCGCGTCGAGGCCTTCCTGCAGGCCGTGCCGTCCAGCGTCCTGGTGGTGATCGACGAGGCCTACGTGGAATACGCCGACGCCGGCAGCGGCCCCGACTCCCTGGCGCTCTACCGCCGGTACCCGAACGTCTGCATCCTGCGCACCTTCTCCAAGGCCTACGGGCTCGCCGGCCTGCGCGTTGGCTATGCGATTACGACGGCGGCAATCGCCGAAGGCTTGCGCCGCACCGCCCTGCCCTTCGCCGTGAGCGCGCTGGCGCAGAAGGCGGCCATCGCCTCGCTGGACGCGGGGGAGGAGATGGTGGCGCGTGTTTCCTTGGTGAAGCAGGAGCGCGGCCGGATGGCCGCTGCGCTGGAGGCGCAGGGCTGGAGGCTGCAGCCAAGCCAGGGCAACTTCCTGTGGATCCGCGCCGATGGCGACCGCTTGGCCACGCTGGTGGATGCGTTTGACGGTTCCGGCATCCTGGTCCGGGCCTACCCGGCCGACGGCGTGCGGATCACCGTTGCCGACCCCGCCTCCAACGACCGCGTGCTCCGGCTCCTCGCAGCCCACGCGGCCTGAGACCTTTACTGACCCAAAACCCCAACTCCGTTCCGCCTACAACTCAGAGGAATTTCCATGGAACACCAGACGAAGACGTCTGCCGGCGCCCTTGGCGCGGCCCTCAAACCCCGGCAGCTCACCATGATGGGCCTGGGCAGCGCGATCGGCGCGGGCCTGTTCATCGGCTCCGGCGCCGGCATCCAGGCCGCCGGCCCGGCGGTGCTGATCTCCTACCTCGTGGCCGGCACGCTTATCATCCTGGTGATGTGGGCGCTCGGCGAGATGGCCGCCGCCAACCCGGACAGCGGCGCGTTCTCCGTTTACACCGCCAAGGCCTACGGGCCGGTGGCCGGCGCCACGGTGGGCTGGCTGTGGTGGCTGCAGCTCGTCGTCGTGATTGCCGCAGAGGCGCTGGGTGCGGCCGGGCTGCTGGCTACGATCTTCCCGGCCTTGCCGGTGTGGCTGATGGCCTTCGTGTTCATCGTGGTGCTCACCGCGGTGAATCTGACCAGCGTGAAGAACTTCGGCGAGTTCGAGTTCTGGTTCGCCCTGCTCAAGGTCGCGGCGATCGTCGTGTTCCTGCTGGTGGGCTTCGCGCTGCTGTTCGGCTTGGTGCCGGGCGTGCAGTCGCCGGGGCTGGCGAACTTCATGGGGGAGGGGTTCGCGGTCAACGGGTTCAGCGGGATTGCGACGGCGCTGTTCGTGGTGGCGTTTGCATTCGGCGGCACGGAGATCGTGTCCGTGGCGGCAGCTGAGACCGCTGAGCCGGCCCGCAGCGTGAAGAAGGCAGTCCGGACGGTGCTGTGGCGCATCCTGGTGTTCTACATCGGCGCCATCTTCGTGATCGCGGCAGTGGTCCCCGTGGGTTCGGAGGGGCTGAAGAGCCCGTTTGCCGCGGTGCTGGAGGCTGCCGGCATGCCCGGCGCCGGTACTGCCATCACCCTGGTCGCCGTGGCGGCACTGCTCTCCGCCCTCAACGCCAATCTCTACGGTGCTTCCCGGATGGCGTACTCCCTGGCCGAGCGCGGTGAGGCGCCGCGCGTTCTGGCCTCGGTGTCCAAGGCCCGGGTCCCGGTGGTGGCGGTGCTGGCCAGCGTTGCTTTCGGCGTGGTCACGGTGGTGCTGGAGATGGCGTTCCCCGAAATGGTGCTCGGCGTCCTGCTAAACATTGTTGGTTCCACGTGCCTGCTGGTGTGGACGTCCGCGCTCCTGGCCCAGCTCGCGCTGCGCCTGCGCGCCGACCGGGAGGGAACGGAGCTTCCCCTGCGGATGCCCGGCTTCCCGTGGCTCACTGTGGTTGGGTTGGTGATCCTCGCAGCGATCTTCACGGTGGGCTTCATCGGCGAGGATTCCCGGCCCCAGCTGCTGAGCACCTTCGCGCTCGTGGCAGTTCTGGCCGTGGCGAACTGGCTGAACCACCGGAACCGGCACGCTCGGTCGCATGTGGAATCTTCGGACGGTGACAAGCAGCCGGTGCTCATCGACTGAATCAGCGCGCGTTAGAACCCGGCGGGTTCAGTACAAGAAAGGGCGCGTCCGGCTTCCCGGGCGCGCCTTTCGCTGGTTAAAAGACACCGCATCAGGTAATTCCGGTGGCCCCGTCCATGGCAATGCTCTGACGATCGCGTAGTTGGATAGCGGCATCGGCAACATCCACCACTGCTCTGTGCGAGACGACGCCGCCGATCTCCATCGCCAAAAAGCATCGGCGGTCATGGAAAGAGGCGTCCAGCTGGTCCGTGGAGGGGCCAGCAGGATTTCGCCTGGTTCCAGGCGGGCGCCTACCGCATCCATGATCAACCGGACTTTCCCGGGCCAACTTCGACGTATCCGGCCTGCCTGAATTTTCCAGTGCCGACTCGAAGGAATGAAACTCGGCGATGGTGAAGTAGGTCTCCGGTGCTCCCGTCCGCCGGCCACCATGCGGCGGAAGGCGCGCTGATTGCTTTCCTTGGTCTCTGAGGGGCGGTCCAGCTCTTGGATCTCCCTGAATTCGGAGAGCTTGAATTCGATCGTCCGAAAAACCCGGCCATGGAAAAAGTGCCCTAGCATAGGGGGCCTACATTTCGGGTCTGAGGTGCCTTCCTCTCCACTGGATCTAGTTCTCCGCAGTGTCTAGGCTTCAGTTCAAGGGATCGGGAGGGAGGCCGTGCAGAATGAGATGGACTGAAGCGCAGAAGAGCCTCCTCGCGAACGAGCCCGAGCCAATGGACACCCTTTTTAGGGTTCATGACTCGGCAGTGTATGCATGGTGGGACCTTGCTGGAGAACTGGAGCGCTACTATCCAGCGGCTTTTCCGCCTGTTGATTTTCGTCAGCCCCTGTATGTGGGCCTGGCTGAGACGAACCTTGCACAGCGATTCCGCAGGCGGCACTCCAGGCGGATAGGCCAATCTTCACCAAGGCTTTCTTTGGCTGCCCTCCTGTATAAGGAGCTTGATTTACTTCCAGGTGCAAGGGTCCAGGGCGGGAAGCTGAAACTCAGTGCTGACGCCGAGAATGAACTTACGCGATGGATGAAGGCTTATCTCTCGTTTACACACGCCGTGGTTGACCCCGGCGACGTCGACTCCATCGAGACGATGATTATCGGGCATCTCCTTTCCCCGCTGAATATCCAGAAGGCTGTCGGAAGCCCCTATAAGACCCTCCTGGAGCTGCAACGCGTTGAGCTTAGACGAGCTATCCAGCAGGGTTCCTAGCGTTGCCGTGCACTTGCACTGAGAAAACACCCGCCTGCCCAAAACACAGGCTCACCATCCTCATAAGCGGCTCTTCGTTGTTGGTGGCCGGCATCGAGGGCGTTGCCGGCCCGGAGGGCTGACACAAGCGCGTGATTGTGGTTGGAGTTCTGCAGTTTCTCGGCTGTGTAGTGGATTCGTACGGCGAGCCTCCGCTCGGTCAATTCATTATGCCTTGAAGGATGTGGCAGGCGCTGGGACCGCACACGCCAGTTTATGGGTATGCCTTGACGACACGGACGCTCGAACATCGATGAACAGTTCAGGAGATCAGACATGTCGAGGGCTGAGTGGTAACCGCCTCGCTGATCAAAATGGGAATGGGGGAGACATACAACAGGTCCGGCCGCCTCACGTCTGGAACTCGGTGCTCAATCGATTATCTAACCACATCGTTTCGTCACTCTGTCTCGGATGGAGGACGTTACATCAGGCCCTGTCTAAGTTCGATAGCATCAGGCATGATTCTCATGCCGCAGTTGCGAAGGCTGTAAGCCGATATTGAAGGGGAAATGTGACGGAATTATATGCTGCCCTGCTGGGCGCCCTGTTTGGCTTTGCCGGGGCTCTAGTCTCTATGCTTATACAGAGCCGCAGGGATGATAAGCGGGCTAGGCGCACGGAGTTAACTCAAATATCGACGCGCTTCTTGATTATGGGAGCGGAAATTGCTCGCATGAATCTCGACATTTACGATGATCGGCAGGGCCGGCTCCGCCGAAAGGCGATGGAGTCTGATTTTGAACGTGCAGAATCAACTATGAACATTCATGAACGGAACGCTTTGCGAAACGAAATGCTTTCTATTTTAGCGAGCTTTAGGCTGGGGTATCCCAAGCTTGCTGGAGCCGCTCAGGAATACTTTGACTCGGTAGACAACAAGAATCGGGAAAATTTTACAGTGGTTTTCACCGAAATACTGCCGCAAGCCCAGGCTGCATTCGAAGATTCGACTCGCAAGGTATTGGCTTAAGCCCTACGTCTCGTCTGAACTTCCTATTCTCTCCGCAACTCACGTGAAGTTAGACGTTCGGAGTCGTTTTGCACACTGCCAATCACCAGCATTCCGCTGATGCTAGGGCCTTCGAGGATGCGGTCCTCTGTCTTCAGTTTCTCGAGAAGCCGGTTTGCTAGGCCGACCCGTTCTGCTGGCTTGGCATGGCGAGAGAGCTTGGTGCTGGTCCTGTTCAGGCTGGCATACCTGACCCCGATCATTGTCCTGGGGATCTTCGGCATCATCGCCGAAGCCACCGGCGGCGCCGCGCCCGCCGCATACCTGGTGGCGCTGGTGGCCATCCTGTTCACCGCGCATAGCTACGGCCGGATGGCCATCGCCTACTCCGTGGCCGGGTCCGCCTACACGTACGTCCGCCGCTCCATCGATCCCCGCGTGGGCTTCCTGGTGGGCTGGGCCGTGCTGCTGGACTACCTCTTCCTGACCATGGTCATCTGGCTGATCGGCGGCTCCTACCTCAGCGCACAGCTTCCTGGCATCCCCATCGGCGTCTGGATTGTGGGCTTCATCGTGATCACCACGCTGCTGAACATCCTGGGCATCAAGGTGGCGGACAAGGCCAACTACGTGCTGATGGCGTTCCAGCTGCTGGTCCTGGTGTTCTTCGTGGCACTGGCAATCGGCAGCGTGGTGTCCGCCAACGGTGCCGGGGGACTGGCCAGCGGGCAGCCGTTCTTCAACGACACTGCCAGCTTCGCCACCATCTCCGCCGGCGCAGCGATCGCCGCGTACTCGTTCCTGGGGTTCGACGCCGTCACCACCCTCACCGAGGAAACCATCAATCCGCGCCGGACAGTGCCGCGTGCCATCATGCTGGTGGCGCTGACCGGCGGCGGCATCTTCGTGGTCGTGTCCTACGTGACCCAGCTTGTCCACCCCGGCGGCGTGTTCGAGGACTCGGCGTCCGCGGCCAGCTCCATCGCCCTGCAGATCGGCGGGCAGCTGTTCGGCGCCGTGTTCCTGGCCGGCCTGGTGGTGGCGCAGTTCGCCTCCGGCCTCGCCGCGCAGGCCAGCGCTTCCCGCCTGCTGTACGCGATGGGCCGCGACTCGGTGCTGCCCAAGGCGATTTTCGGCAGGCTCAGCGAGAAGTTCCACACCCCGGTGGTGAACCTGGTGGTCACCGGCATCGTGGGCCTGATCGCGATCTTCCTGGACGTGGCCACGTCGACGTCGTTCATCAACTTCGGTGCCTTCACCGCCTTCACGCTGGTGAACGCCTCGGTGGTGTTCCACTACGTGCGCCAGCGGCGGGCCGGGCAGCAGCTGAACCCGGTGTCCTACGTGGTGGTCCCGGTGATCGGCGCCGTCATCTGCGCCTACCTGCTCTCCCAGCTGGACAGCAACGCCATTACGCTGGGGGTGTCCTGGCTGGTGCTGGGCATCGTGGTCCTGGCGCTGATTACGCGGGGCTTCAAGGCGGCGCCGCCGGAGATGACGGCTACGGAGAAGGCGACGGCCGAGGCCGCGTCCTGAGCCTGTCCTGGTTGTAGCGTGGCTTTTGGGTCAAGGTAAGGAACACTCGTGAGGATAGCGCTGGGGCAGCTGAAGTCGGGCGCCGACATCCAGGCGCCAACCTCGCCGCGATCGACCGGTTCGCCGCACAGGCAGCGCGCGACGGCGCCGCGCTGGCCGCCTTCCCGGAGTACGCCACCTACGAGAAGAAGAAGGTGGACGCTACGTTCCCTCAGGTGGCCGAGCCGCTGGACGGTCCGGTATGCCGGGAGCTTGCCGCCATCGCCCGCCGCCACCGCATTGCGCTGGTGGCGGGCGTGGTGGAAACCGCGGAGGAGCCGGGCCAGGCGTACAACACGCTGGTGGCTTTCGGGTCCGACGGCGGCCGGCTGGCTTTCCACCGGAAGATTCACCTTTTCGACGCTCAGGCCTTGGGGAGTCGACGTTCGTCAAGCCCGGGCCCTCCACGGAGCCGGTGGTGTTCGAGCACGGGGGAGTGCGGTTCGGCCTGATGACCTGCTACGACCTGCGGTTCCCGGAGCTGACCAGATCACTGGCCGACGCCAGCGCTCAGGTTTTGCTCGTGTGCTCGTCCTGGGTGCCGGGCGAGCACAAGACCGAGCAGTGGCTGGCGCTGAACGTGGCACGGGCGATCGAGAACAGCGTGTACGTTGCGGGCGTGTGCCAGGCACCGCCGGTGTCCGTGGGGCGGAGCGTGCTGGTGGATCCGATGGGGGTTGTTGAGGCTGACCTCGGACTGGAGCCGGGCGTGCGGACGGTGGAGGTTTGGCTGGAGACAGTGGAGCGGGTGCGGGAGTCGTTTCCGATGTTCCGGCAGCGGCGTCTGTAAGCGGGCCACGAGCCTCGAAGCGTGTGGAACAGCAATCAACAATCGCGGGTACAGCGTGGGGAGACAGTTACCATTCCTCGCGAATCTGGTGCTAGCACTAGCAAGATCTTCGACCTTCCTTATTGCAGCACTACCTTTGGTACAAGGATAAAAGCCACACAGAGAACAAGGCGTGAGTGGGTTCGTCGGCTAGCGTCAAAAGCAGTGGCAGTGGTCCTGGTATCCGTTGGGACAGCTTGTGGTCTACGGCAGTTATAAGCCCTGTAAGGACAGAGGGGTGAAGCCCTATTGCGCCGGCTACCGCGGCTATTGTGGAGTCATGTTTGTGAATGACGAGCACGAAAGTTTCCTGGATAAGCCGAGCGCGCAAGACGGGGTTTGGCGGTACATGGATCTGGCCCGCTACTTATCGCTACTTGAGGAGAGCGCTCTTCATTTTGCTCGAGCTGATCAAATGACCGACACGTGGGAAGGATCATACGGTCCTCGAAATCAGGAGCTACGTCCGGTTCTTTACGGCGAACACTACGACATGATGATGGCGTCGGCGCCGAGCCGCAGGCAGTTCATGCGGCAACGGTTCCACATGAACTGTTGGCATCTTGCAGAATTCGAATCTGCGGCCATGTGGGACATATACCAGCGGGAAGGCCGCGGGGTAGCTATCAAATCAACGTGGGGTGCTCTCACTTCTAGCATTAGAGCCGAGAGAGACGTCTTCGGTGCCCGAGTCAAATACGTTGACTACCGTAAAACTTTTATCCCAGAACGGAACGCATTTGATGCGTTTCTCTTTAAGCGCGAGAGCTTTTCACATGAGCGCGAAGTTAGGCTTCTCATGATGACAGGCGTGAATGGCGCCGAATCTACCACTGCCTCAGAACCAGAAGCGCCCGTCGTTCCCATCGCTGTCGATCTTCGAGACCTAGTGCAAGACGTCTTTGTTGCCCCCGATGCACCACAGTGGATTGGGGATGTTGTGGAGAAAGTTACCGCCCGTTATGGGTATGGCTTTGAAGTAAGACAATCGGATCTTGCTAAGGACCCTATCGAGTGAATGTTGTAACCTGGGGCTGGCTCCCGCCGTCCTGACCGTGAGCTTTCGCTGAAGACGGTGGATCGCGTACGGGAGTCCTTTCCGGGGTTCCGGCAGCTGGGGTTATAGGGACAGCACCATTGAGGCTTTCCGTTCCTTGTCCGCCCGGTTCTACATCAGTTCCTCAGAGGCGTCAGCTTGGACGGAATCGAGGCGCATTTTCTCCAACTGATCCAGCGTCTTTCCCGTTGCGTTTTTCCAAGACGTCCTGCCGTTAATTGTTCGGCCCACGAGCGCAGCGGCCGCCGCACTCGGACTGCTAAATAGATGATCCTTAACCAGAACCAGCCGTTCGTTCCTGAAGTCGGCGGCGCCACTTTCTACTGGCTTCCGCCTTAGGTTTACGATCCAGGTCGGGCAGCTCGCCGACTCTATTCTGCGGCCGTAGGAACCTGCTTCGACTATCAGACCCTCCGCAGTTAGAGTTCCGTTCCCTTCGCATCCCGGACGGGAAAATGAAAGGTGGTGTGTCTTGTCTCCGTTGGACGATTCGGAAGCTACCTCAGGGTCGCCTTTCTGGAAAGGCTCCATTGCCGGAAAGCCAAGCGTTGTAAGGAGTACGGAAATGGTATCTAAATACTCGTTGCAGTCAGCTTCCAAAGGAGCCGGTGGATGACGGTTTGATGCTCCGTTGCCGTTAGTAAGCCTGAATTGATCCGCGCGGTGCGCCTTGTCGATTGCCTGCCATTCCATATAGCCCACGTGCGTGTCGGTCCAAGTGTTGGTCAGAGAGACGGCCACCAACGCATGCTCCCAGTAGTCTTTACTTACCGTATGCTGCTTCAGTCGAACGCCTACGTTGCCGCTCTGGCCTATATAGCAAACATCGGTGGCCGCGGTCTTGGCCAGCCTCGCCTTCGGCGTTGTCACGGTCGTACTGGAGTTGGCTTTCCCGGAGAAGGTTCTTCCGGTCCTGTTCAATATCGTGGGCTCGACGTGCCTGCTGGTATGGACGTCCGCGCTCCTTGCGCAGCTCGCCCTGCGCCTCCGCGTCGACCGAGACGGAGCGGCGCTTCCCCTGCGGATGCCCGGCTTCCCGTGGCTCACTTCCCTTGGCCTGCTGATCCTGGCGGCGATCTTCACGGTGGGCTTCATTGGCGAGGATTCACGGCCGCAGCTGTTGAGCACGTTTGGGCTTGTGGCGGTTCTTGCGGCGGGGTGCTGGGTGAACAAGCGATCCGGCAAAATAGTGGCAGGGGTTGAAGAGGCTGACAATGTCAAGGTGCCCGCATTCTTGGACTGAACCAGGCGCCCGAATAACTTCCTTCGTTTAAATCACGCATGAGGTGCGCCGGCTTTGGCCGGCGCTCCATAGTGGTGTCCTGGTCCGCCAGGCCGGAGCGGACGATAAGCGGCGAGGCATTGCCGGTTCCCGTCGCTGAGTCCCCAATGGTGGATCCCTAGCCCAAGCGGAGAGCCAGGGTCAACCGGGCTTGCAGATCGGATAACGTGGCAATGATCTCGCTAAGTATGGGCGGGAACTTCTGAATTAAAAGGAGAATGTCGGCATAATGGTGAACGGCAACATAACGGGGAACGGCTCCTTGGTCTGGCATTACACCGATGGCCTGGGGCTAAATGGCATCCTAAAGAACAACGTTCTTTGGGCAAGTTCGGCTGCATACCTCAACGATTTCAAAGAGCTAGTCAGCGGTAGCGACAGGCTGAAGGAAGTGTGGGAACTCGACGAGTATTCAGACGTGCGGGAGGAGCTTGAGAAAAGCCTCGAAGGCTTCAAGACACCCCGCGAAGAGCATTTCATATTGTCTGCCTGTGAGAACGGAGACAGCCTGACAATGTGGCGGTACTACGGCAAAGACGAAGTCAGCTTTGCCGTTGGCCTCGACCGTGACGTTCCACTCGAAGTGCGTGCTCAGAGCGAGGGCGATAGCCACCCATTTCCTCCGCCCGGCTATGTGGACGGCCCGAGGGATCCTAACGGGCAGCTTGAGTTTGACCCAGACCACGATGGGCAATCCATTGAAGGGTGGGATCCCATGGTCTATGAACGAGACGAGCAGGAAGATATTGTTGCGCAGGCGCTCTCCAAGTTGCGTGACGCCCTTGAGGTGGCCAAGCAAGACCGCAGCACGTTTTCTTTTCCCTTCCTTATGGAACAACTGTCACTCCTTGGCCAATTGAACCGGATCAAGGACAATGCCTTCCGCGACGAGCAAGAATTGCGGACGCTCGCCGAAGTCTCGCCCGCTTGGAAGTACGTACTTCATCGGCCAGGGCGTTATGGGCTGATTCCATACGTAGAACTGGGTCTTCCAAAGGGTGGGACGAAAGGCCGGAAGCGAAAGTTCCCTGACCGTGGTGGCCCTCAAGAAATGGAGAGGTTGCCGATTAGACAGATCAACATTGGGCCCACGCCGTACCCACAGGAGGCTAGATTTGGCCTGTTGCAATTTCTTGGCTTTTTGGGCTATCACGACGTGAAGGTAGAAGTTAGCTCGGTTCCCTACCGCTAGTCGTGCGGAGCCCCCGATATGTCCGCTCGATATCCCTGCCCGCGGTCCCGTGGAAAAGCAATTGGGATACGAGAGCCTAATTCTCCTGGCAGGTGACACGATGTCCTGTGACTAGTCCACACACGTCGGCGTCAACGCCCCGAGTCCTCCATGGCACCTTCGATATAGCTAATCCGTCAGCTGCTTATGCGAGTTTCTTGGCTGTCGACCAGGGTCCAGCGCATGCAGCTCGACCATTCAAGGAAAAGCAGGTCGACGCCGCCGTAGCTGGGCGATGGTTCTAAACAGCATCTTTTCGTCGCGGTTTCGACGAGTTCTTCCCCATCCGGGTGGCGGTCGAGTATTTTATGCGGAAAATTTTCTCGTAGGGCTGATGCCGAGACGGACGCCCCGGTGAGTGCTGAGACTCGATAGGTTTGTTGTTGTGGTTGGCGTCAGCTCGTAGTCTTCTAGCCACTGCCGCGTTCACCGTCCAGCGCTGGGGCAGCCCGACATTCCTATACACCGGGAGACGCCGTTGCGGTTCTGGAGGCCTCAACACCGACGACATGAACTGCGTCAGCTGCCATTCCTCGAAGCCGACACGTTTCTCTCGGGGCAGGACATGAAAGGTGAGGATGTGAGGATTGTTTTGTGAGTAATGAGAAAAGACCCCCTGCACGCAAGCCTTATAACGCTTCAAGCAATGAGGCTAGCGTATCGGAGCCGGCGGATCCTGAGCCGGGTGAGGGTACGGATCCTTCCGCTGAGCAAACTGGTCACATAGTCACGCTCGACGAGACAGTCACCAATGCTGAGGGTAGCGGTAGCGGCCAGCGAGATGCTGAGAAACCTACCCGGGTGGACACCATTGCCTTTTCGCCGAAGGACCTGGAACGCCTCCAACGGATCGTGTCGGCACCATGGTTGCAATCCTATGCAGCTTCCAATGTGCCACTCGCCAACATGACGGATTCCTTGAGTAAATTGGCAGACCTCGACCTGCCAAAACCGTATATTTCGACCCAGCTATTGGAAAGCGTCAATCGTGCGCTCAAAGTAGCCACGCCTGACGTCTCGCAAATGCAAAAGGTGCTCGGGAATGCCTTATTGCCTCTCGGGCAGATGCAGTTACAGCAGAATATGTCGCTGAAGCCAATCGCGGACGCTTTGACGAAATTTATGGAAACTTCTCTGCGGCATGCCACTTTTGCGGGTTTCGCCAAAAGAACTCAAGAGTGGCTTACCACTACGGAAACTCTGCGGTATCGAAGCAACAACTACGTTTGGCATTACACCAACGGCTATGCATGTCTGTCCATCATCAAGAGTGGAAACCTTTGGGCATCAAGTCCCGAAAGTCTGAATGACGCTTCGGAGATGACCCATGGACTGACCCTAATTCGTGAAGCCTTCAGTAAGGTGAAGGATGAAGCGAAGGAAGATCCGGATTACGACAAGGACGGGTGGGAGACGGTCGAGTTGCTGATGCGCGCAGTCTTGGACGCGGCGTACTTCGACACCATATTTAACGAGGTCTATTACATATCCGCTTCGAGTCAACCTGACAGCCTCACGTTATGGAGGAACTATGCGAACGGTGACGGCTTCGCACTCGGTCTGAGCACGAAGATAGAACTGTCCGCTGACGGGATCGCCCTTGACGACGATGAGGATAACGAGACTCTTCGGGACGACATACCTCCCATCAGCGGCTGGTACCGAGTTACCTACAAGAAAAAACAAAAGGAACGGCTGGCAAAAGAATTTATCCAGAATGCTATCGAGGACATCGATCGTGCTGGCAAAAGGGACCAGGAAGCATTGGTCAAAGAACTTCGAAAGCAGGCGGTCATCCTGGCGTCAGTGATGAAGCATGACGCTTTCGAGGACGAGAAGGAGGTGCGATGGATTACGACCAACTTCACTAACTTCGATCCAGTCCACTACGAACATGGCCGAAGGAGCATCGTTCCTGTTCTTCATGTAAGAACTTCTTCGCAGGATGAGGAGGCACTATTACCGCTACGAGGTGTGCGGTGTTCCCCGGTCGCCCCTGATGGCATCGTGCGGACCATTCAGGGCTTGTTGGCACAGATGGCTTACGGACCGGCGAGCCGCAACGTCAAGAAGTCTGAGCAACCTTTTAAGGGCTGACCGTTGACGCGCAGGGATAGGCATGGTGCTGTTTCTGAATCGGCTTGCGACGCAGGAGAGAAGGAAATCTCGTCGAGGATGCTCGCTGGGCTGGGGGAACTGTGCGTCGTTCCGCCAGCCAACCGAAACCGTCGAGGTTCGTTGCGGAGCACCGAACTAGAACGGCTCGCTATAGGTCATATCTACCAACGCTAATTACCTTGAGAAAGGCGTACCGGAATGGGTACAAGCTTTTTCGGCTGCGCTCTTCTACTTTCAACTCATCAGCAGCGGAGGGGTACTTTTCACAGGCTTCTTTACTGAGCGCCTCATAGTGCTCCCAGTTCTTGTTGCGAGCCTCCCCGAGCAACAGTACTCGTCCTCGATATTTTGCCAAATTTCGACCCCATTCCTCCAAAACTATCTGCTTGGGTAGATAGCCACGGCTGACATACATCGCGAGGACGTCCCACATTGCGATCGCGCGGTTGACCTTCCGAAAACTTTCTTTGTCGTACTTCTTCAAGTTCTCTACGTCGTCCAAGCTCTTGATTTTGCTATAGAGGATGCCTCGTCCCTCTTGAATCTCGAGATCACACATCTTCTCGTGAATGGCGAGAAAAGCGTCTTTCGTTGCTTTGCTTCGGGTGTGCGCGAATGCCGCGACAGATACGAAGAGGGCGAGTGTTCGGAAACTACATCTGGTGATTCGGATCTTTGGTTCTCGCCCATTGAATCATCTTAGGGTCACCAACACGGACTAACTGGGCGAACCGCGATTGTCGCCTTAGACCCAGCGGGGAGGGCTAACGGGGGGCAGACCCAGACGGTGCACTCCATCTGCTCGGTGCTGATTCTGAGGTAGTTGATGACCGTCGTTTCCGAGGTACGTTTGGAAAGAGTCCTCAAGAAAGCCGTACAACATTCAATGATAAATTGCGGCGTTCTGACAACCCTATTTTTCACCTAGCCGATGAGTCTGCGGAAAATCCTTCATGGAACGGCAGCGGATATAGGTTAGACGCGTGTCGGCAGCATGTCAGGGCTCCCTCCTTATCGTGGTGGTCGATCCAGGAGCGACAGGATGTGGTCTGCTAATACTCAATGGTCTTCGAAAGGACTGCTTCCGTCTACACAACCGGCTTGTAGCGTGTAATCAACGACAGTCCGTAGGGCAGCACCAGCCCATCAAGAATTGGATCCAGTGTTCCGCCCCGAACGGCCGCCCGCATGAGTGCAGTGGACCCCCTGTGGGAGCGAAGGCGTGATTCGGACATCCCTTATTTCGGCGCGAACCTCAAAGCTTGCCAGACCCATGAGGAATTTCGCTTTTTATGGCCTAACTCGGTCTAAATTCGAGGGCCGAATTATACAGGTATGTCCTCTGTTGTGCAGTCCCGACAGAAGAAACCGCTCCCATGGGGCTATTGAGAGACAAATGTCATTGGAGTGGATGTCCCGTAGTGCCGACTTTGAGGTACACCTGAACAAGTTCTGACTATGGTGAGTGTCTCTTCCGCCCAATGATCTCGTCGGTCAGGTGGGAGCACAACGGCGCCCGGAAAAGAGGTCATACGAAACACCACCCCTGCCCACAGTAGAAAACCATGGTTTGGAGCAATCCAGCGCCCCGTCACTTCGAGGACGGTTCCTATGGTCACTACTTCGGGAAGTGGCTAAGCCGGGTAACAGCAGCCTGATTCTTAGGTCACAATTTTTAACGGCTGTCAGCTGATGTTCAAAGGGAAATGTGGCGGAATTATCTGCCGCGCTGGTCGGGGGCCATATTTGACTATGCCGAGTCCCTAGTCTATAAAGTCCGACGTCCTCGTCGTTTTGCACTGCGCCAATATCTAGGATTACGCTTGTGCTCGTTTGGAGGAAATAACTATGTGACGAATGACCTCCGGGCAGTGAAGAGTGAGTTATTCCACCACGAGCGGGGCGCCACGACTCTGCAGCATTCACGCATTACTCTGGCGACGTGAACATTTTTCACAGGGGAGTCCCCTCAGAGCACCTGCCCGAAGGCTTGTACGAACTGCTCAATACGGATGTGCTCGGTGAGCATCTGAGGCAAGAGCAAGGACTCCAGCCAGTCTTCACAGAAATAAACGAAGAAGACTCGCCGGACATACTCGCCCGCCACGTGGCCGACGCCGTCCGGCGAGCCCTCGCCTCAACCAAGCCGGCGGATCGCGTCGCCCTCGCCAACGGGCTCCTCCAGGAACTGGACAGCCGAGATCGCATCGCACCGGGTCCGACCCAGCTCCAGTCTCTCCATCGCCCGAACAAGCTCAAAAGTCGCAATCTGCGCCGCCCCAACACCAAACTGAGTGATTCCGCTTTGTTGACTAACAGCAAGGACGAGCCTAACCTCGCGGCCGAGCTGAGGGCCGAGATGGAGTCCGCCAATACAGTCGACCTTCTCTGCGCCTTCGTGCGCTGGACCGGCCTCAGGCTCCTGGAGCCTGCCCTGGAGCAACTCAGGGAGCGCGGTGCCCAGCTTCGAGTCATCACCACCACTTATATGGGTGCCACCGAACGCCGCGCCATTGACGAGCTCATCAACCGGTACGGGGCCGAAGTCAAGATCAGCTACGAAACCCAGGCCACAAGGCTGCACGCCAAAGCCTGGCTGTTCCGCCGTAGTACCGGCTTCGACACCGCCTACGTCGGTAGCTCCAACCTAAGTCAAGCCGCACTACTCGATGGGCTGGAATGGAACGTCCGGCTCAGTTCCGTCGCCACCCCCGCCCTCCTGCAAAAGTTTGAGGTCACCTTCGACAGCTACTGGGAGCAGCGGGCTTTCCAGAGCTATGATCCGGAGCGTGATGGCGAAAAGCTGGACGCTGCGTTGGAACGGAACGGTGGCCGTCGCACAGCGGCGCCGGATGCAACTACTGGCCTTGAGGTCCAACCGTTCCTTCACCAGGAGGAGATGCTCGAGGACCTGGAAGCCGAGCGGCTCAAGGGCTTCAATCACAGCCTCCTGGTCGCGGCCACCGGGACCGGCAAGACTGTCATCGCCGCCCTGGACTACAAACGGCTGTCCGAAGGTGCCGGCCGCGACCTCAAACTAATCTTCGTCGCCCACCGGCAAGAAATCCTGAAGCAAGCGATGCGCACCTACCGCGACGTTATGCAGGACGGCGCCTTCGGTGAGCTCTACGTGGGGGACCACAAGCCGCAGGACTGGAAGCACATCTTCGCGTCGGTCCAGTCACTTTCCTCGCTCGGTATCGAGCAGCTGGAGCCTGACTTCTTTGACGTCGTCGTCATCGATGAGTTCCACCATGCCATGGCGCCCACCTATCGCCGCCTGCTGGACCATCTCAAACCTCAGCAGCTCCTCGGACTCACGGCGACCCCGGAACGGGGTGACGGCGTCGACGTTGCCAAGCAGTTCTTCGATGGACGGACAGCCAGTGAGCTCAGGCTCTGGGATGCCCTGGACGCCGACCTGCTGGTGCCGTTCCACTACTTCGGTGTCTCGGACGACGTCGACCTGAGCCAGTTGGAGTGGAAGCGCGGTAATTACGACATCGCCCAGCTGAGCGCCCTCTACACCGGTAACGACGCCCGCGCCGCAAAGGTGATCCGCGAGATCAGGGATAAGGTGACCAGCACGAACCAGATGCGGGCCATCGGCTTCTGTGTGTCGGTGCAGCACGCACACTACATGGCAGAGGTGTTCAACCGGGCCGGCATTGCGTCGGTCGCCGTCGACGGCACCACTGACAATGCCGACCGTGAGGAAGCCCTGCAGCGCCTGGGCCAGCGGGAGCTCAACTGCATCTTCGCCATCGACCTCTTCAATGAAGGACTGGACCTCCCCCAGGTGGACACCATCCTGCTGCTCCGGCCCACGCAGAGCGCCACGGTCTTCCTCCAGCAGCTGGGACGCGGGTTGCGCCGTGCAGAGGGCAAATCGGTGCTGACGGTCCTGGACTTCATCGGCCAGCAGCGCCGTGAGTTCCGCTTTGACCTGCGCTACCGTGCGCTGACCGGCTATGGCCGCAAGGACCTGGAGAAGGCGGTCGAGGACGAGTTCCCGTACCTGCCCTCCGGCTCGCAGATCGTGCTGGACCGGGTCGCGCAGAAGGTGGTCCTGGACAACATCAAGGCACAGCTGCGGGTCAACCGGGCGCAGCTGGTTCGGGACATCGCCTCATACGCCGAGACCGAGCTGCAGGCCTATCTGAAGCTGTCCGGGAATGACATCAAGACCATCTACCGTTCCACCAGGGACTCGTGGACCGGCTACCTCCGGCAGGCAGGGCTGATCGAGGGGCTTTCACCCTTGGAGACGGTGCTGCGGGGGAAGCTCGTGGAGCTGTCGGGCGCGGAGGAAAAGAAGCTGCTGGGCCGGATGGCCGCGCTGATCCACGTCGACGATCCGGAACGCGCCGCCGCCTATTCCATGCTGGTCGCTGCCGACGCGCCCCGCTATGCGGATCTGGGCATGCGCGAGCAGGCTTTTGCACGAATGCTCTTCTACACGCTGTGGGATGACGGCGGCGGATTCAGCACGTACGACGACGGCCTGGACCACCTGCGAGGCTACCAGTTTGTGTGCCGCGAGATCCGCCAGGTGGTCAAGCTGGGGGTGGCCGCATCGAAGCATGCAGCGAAGAGCCTTGGAGCAGGGCTGCAGCACATCCCGTTGCTGTCGCACGCCACCTACAGGCGCGAGGAGGTTCTGGCGGCGTTGCAGTACGGCTCGCTGGAAAATGGAAAGAACGTCCAGCACCGCGAAGGAGTTGCTTGGTGCCCGGTGACGTCCACGGACGCTTTCTTTGTCACCCTGAACAAGGACGACAAGAAGCACTCGGCGACCACGATGTACAAGGACTACGCCATCAGTCCCGAGCTGTTCCACTGGGAGTCGCAGAATGCGACGTCGTCCACCAGTCCGACGGGACGCCGGTATCTGGACCGGGCCTCGCATGATTCGAAGATCCTGATCTTCACAAGGGACACGGCGGACGATGAAACCGGGCTGACTGTTCCCTACACGTGCCTGGGACAGGTGGACTACCTCCAGCACACCGGCGAGAAACCTATTGCGATCACCTGGAAGCTGCATCGGCCGATGCCGGCGGATGTGTTTGCCATCGCGGCTGCGGTAGCCCAATAGGATCTGGTGCGAGGCAAAGTCCCCTGTCTAATTCCTCCGGTTGCCCAACTCCCAACCAATAATGTCCAGGGCGCGCAGAGGAGTGATTTTGGGCCCGGAAGCCAAAGCTGCAATTTCTTCCCAGTAGGTGAGCTGGCTCGCCAGGTCGTCCTGGACGGCCTTCAGCCACTTCAGCCGATAATCCGCTCGGCTCCTGCCATCCTCGAAAGAAACCGGAGCGCCTTCGCACTCGCTGTAGCAATATCCAATATTGTCGTCGAATAGGGGAATTAGGTTGGGACGCTTACGGTGAAGAACTTTGGACAGCGTGGTGAGCCGAACGTACTTAGCCGGGGTGGCTTCCAGTACTCCGAAAAGGCGCACGATAGCCTCCAAGGTGGCAGAATCGGCGTCGACCAGTTCGCCAACCATTGCTGGGTCCTGAAGCCGCTCGTTGATTGAGGGGGTAAGACTTTCCAGTCCGTAGTAAACGGGTATGGGGTTATTCGAGACGTTCAGCAAAACGACTGCTAGTAGATCCTGTGCCCCAACCAAATCATCCGCGGACCCAGGGTACCCGTCGTAGGCCGGATATGCGGACGTCCGTGGGCGTTCATGCAAGTAAGTCCAAGCCCAGCCCTTTGCCTCGTCAAATTCAACAGTTGCCCCGCCAACTCTGAGTGTCGTCATTGGGTTAGCTTATTAGGCCCAGCAGAGATACCGCGATCGGCGACTCTCGCTGTCAGTTCGTGCGTGCTATCGGTCAACCAAGTCATTTTATCGGTGCATTTGATGCTGAAAGGGAAGCGGATTTTGGAGCTCCAGAGTCAGTAGTTGTAGGTTTCACGAGAGAGGATCTGGGGAGGAAAAGTGGCGAAGGTTATTTCGAAGGAATCCGGATGGCGATGCCAGGCTTGCGGCAAGCCACTCACGGCAAAGCCGGTGTTGGGAAAGGTCATCGGGCATTCGGCCCGCAATGGCGGTTTGTGCCCTGGCTCTGGAAAAGCAGCCTCTAACCCTGCTATAAAGCGGAAGCCTAAAAAGCCGCAGGCACGTCGTAACGCAGTTGGGGATGGGACGACGGCTTCGAAGTCCAGACTCCGATTGCAGGCGCAGAAGTTGGCGGCTGAGAAGCGAGACCGTCCCGAGGTGCTACCCACCAAGAAAGCAACTGGAGGCCTCGCTGCCCCGAATGGCCGCGTGTCGCGCGAGGCGCACTGGTCGTTTTTTCAGGACAACCCACGACAGGACCTTGAAACCGATGCCGGGTGGCGTCGGGTCAGGTTGGGAACTTCGCAAGGGACAGGGCGACGACGATGACTCCGGCTCTAACTATGGCCGCAAATCGAGCGGCTTCAGCTCCGTTCCATCCTTGATCAGCCCAGCAAGTCGTCCTGCCGAGCCTGCCCGAGGGTCAGCCGATACTTCGCCAACCCATCAAGCATGTGCTTGGTCCGCGGCACATCCCTGCTCAGCGGGTGGTCCAGTAACCGGCGCTCGATTTGTGAGCTCCAGCATGAATCCTTTAAGGCATTGGATCCGAAGAGCCGTGAAGCATAGCCAATCTTCGGCAATCCTTGGCAAGTCTTGAGACGTACTCTTGCGGGCCTGGCATGTGGAGAATCATTCGTGGCTGCCTTCTCATGAAGGTCGGCCGCCAAACACTCGACGCGATCATGGAAACTCGGCTCTTGCCAAGTCCTGGAGAGCCGTCTCCATTCAACGCGTGAACCTCTGGGCTGGCGCGTAGATTTGCCGAAGTTGCTGTGCAGATGTCGGTTGCTACAAATATCCGGGGCGACTTCATGGCTTTATGCCCGGCCTGTTGCTCCTGCCCGGCTGCCTACACGCATGCAGGCTAGGGTCAACCTCCAAGTCCGGCTCTTTGCAGGGACTACGAGGTCGGTCCCCGGTTATAGCCCACTCTGTCCGGTATCATCGGGAATCGTGGCCCGCCGGGCCGACTGGGGGAGGACCAAGGTGACTGAGCCATGGCTGTCTGCTGAAGACATCGTCCCTAACCAAGCGGGGGACCAAAGTCACCGGCTTTCACCTGAATCGCCGGAATACACGCAAGAATGCACGCCTTGAAAGTCTCAAACTGGCGAGGTAGTCCGAGGCGACGAAGCGGTCCGCTTCCGAAGCCACTCCGTGGATTAAAGCGTCAAAGCCGCCCGTTCCGCCGTCATCGGTTGTCGGTGGCGTGCTATATCCTGACCCACTGCCCAAAAAAGAGGAAGGAGGCTCCTTGTCTGTGACCGATGACCAACGAGCGCGTTACGCGTTGTCGTTCACCAGCGGCGGCCTCTTGGCACGGGAGGGCGAGATGGTTGCCGAGGTGTATCTGACCACCCGTGACTGGAACGCAGCGAAAGTCCGCGTCATTGAGGCGAACCTACTGCAGGCTCGCACGTCATCGTCGAGTTCACGCATCACCCGCGAGGCTATCCAGCGGGTATCTGTGCTCAGCGACAGCGAACTTGAACTGCTCACTCAGGCAAGCAATACCGAGCTGCGACATCTTATGTGGGCTGCGGCCTGCCGTCGCTACGACTTCATCGGAGACTTCGCTGAAGAGGTTCTTCGTGAGCGCTTCCTGCTCATGACGCCCACGCTGAGCTTTCATGACTTCGAACGGTTCCTGACTGGCAAAGGCCTGTGGCACCCAGAACTCGATGAGCTGAAACCCTCAACCAGCCAGAAGCTCCGCCAGAACCTGTTCCGCATGCTCCATGAGGCCGGACTTCGAACGCCGGACGGAAAAATTGTCCCTGCGGTGCTCTCTGCCCGTGTTGCCGAAGCCCTAGCTCGCCGGGCTCCGAGCGACCTTCGGTTCTTTCCGGCGATGACGCCGATCACCCAGTCAAGAAATGACGTACAGCGATGAGAACAACCCAACGAGACCTCGTCGGTGATGAGAAGCGCGTTTACGACGTGCTGCGCAGCGAGCGATTTCTGAAGATGGAAGGCCTTTCCAAGGAAATCCCATTCTTCATCTATCACTTCCCGCCGTCCTGGGCACTGGACGTCGAAGACATGCGCGACCGCGTGCGGACGAAGCTTCAAACTGACGACGGCCTCAGCGTCGTGGAGATCAACCTTTACGACCTGGCCATCGACCTGCTTAAGGAACGCGGTGTCTGGGAACGCGTCCTTGCCTTGGAACCGACGATGAAGAAATCGGAGTTCCGCGAGGTGCTGCAGGGCATGCTCGACCCGCACGATCACCTCGCGCCCGCCATCCGGGCACGGCTCGATCCTCAGGTGAGCGAAATGGTTTTCCTCACCGGCATCGGCGAGGTGTTCCCCTTCATCCGCGCACACACGGTGCTGGAGAACCTGCAAAGCGTCGTGGTCGGCTGCCCGATGCTCGCCTGGTTCCCGGGCACCTACGAATTCACACGAACGGCTGGACATCAGCTTCGCGCCCTGAACCTCAGTGCGAGTGACAGCTACTACCGGGCCAAAGACATTCTGGAGCAGGAAGCATGAGCATCAGCACGATCAATGAGATCTTCGCCAAGCCGATTGACCGGGCGATCGAGGGCGTCATCAAGGCAGATGACACCTCGCACCTTGCCACGGAAGTTGAGGAGTACGTCCTCACGAACGAGGCGGCAAAAGGCGTGGAGCATGTGCTGGAGGCTTACACCGACTACACGAACGCGAATGGCGTATGGATCTCTGGCTTCTTCGGCTCCGGTAAGTCACACCTGCTGAAGATGCTCGCCCACCTGCTCGGCGACGTCGACGGCCATGATTACCCTCGCGCCGGGGTCTCGGAACAGTTCCGGGCCAAAGCCGACGGCGAGTTCCTTCCTGCTCTGATAGGAAAGGCGGACGGAATCAAGGCCAAGAGCCTCCTGTTCAACATCGACCAGAAGGCTACCTTGATCTCCAAGGACCAGAACGACGCTTTGCTCAAAGTGTTCGTGAAGGTTTTCGACGAGTCCCGTGGGTACTACGGCAATCAAGGCCACATCGCCCGGTTCGAACGCGATCTCGACTCCCGCGGCCAATACGGGGCGTTCAAGGATGCCTTTGAACGCCTGTCGGGGATTCCCTGGTCGCAGGGTCGCGAACAGTCGGCCCTGGAGGCCGGGAATATCGACAGGGCCTTCGCCGAGGTCAATGGCGCCGAGAGTCCCGGCATCATCCGGCAGTACAGCGCCAGTTATTCAGTCTCGATCGAGGACTTCGCGGACGAAGTCGCCGCCTGGCTGGGTCAGCAGCCCGAGCGGTACCGGCTGAACTTCTTCGTTGATGAGGTGGGCCAGTTCATCGGTACGAACACCCAGCTGATGCTGAACCTCCAGACCATCGCCGAGTCACTGGCCACCAAGTGCAAGGGCCGTGCGTGGATCTTCGTCACCTCACAGGAGGACATGGAGAAGGTCGGCGGGGACCGCACCAAGCAGCAGGCCAGTGATTTTTCCAAGATCCAGGCCCGTTTCAAGAATCGGTTCAAGCTCACCAGCCAGGACGTCGAAGAGGTCATCCGCAAGCGCCTGCTCGCCAAGACTGACAGCGCGACTCATGACGTCGCCGCGATTTATGGCACCGAGCATGCGAACTTCAAGACATTGTTCGACTTTGCTGAGGGACGCCACTACTCGAACTTCCGGGACGAGTCCCACTTCGTTGGTACCTACCCGTTCGTGAGCTACCAGTTCCCGCTGTTCCAGGCGGCGATCGAAGGCATCAGCGACCACGACATCTTCGAAGGCCGCAACAGCTCCGTCGGTGAGCGTTCGATGCTCGGCGTCGTGCAGCAGGTCGCGACCGCCATGGCGGGCAGGCCCTTGGGGGCATTGGCTTCTTTCGATCAGATGTTTGAGGGCATCCGAGCTTCGCTGAAGTCCGCCAATCAGCGGGCGATCAACGACGCCGAGCGCAGTCCTTCGCTGCCGCCGCTGGCAGTGAAGTTGCTCAAGGCCTTGTTCCTGGTCAAGTACGTGGAAACGTTCAAGGCCACTGCCAGGAACCTCACCGTGCTAGTCTACGACCGCTTTGGTGCGGATCTTGCCCAGTTGGGCAAAGACGTCAACGCAGCCTTGAATGCCCTGGAGGCCCAGACATACATCCAGCGCAATGGGGACCTGTACGACTACCTGACCAATGAAGAGCAGAAGATCGAACAGGAAATCAAGAGTGTCGACATCGACAACGCCGAGGTTTCCGGGAAGCTCAACAAGCTGCTTGCCGAGTCCGTGGTCAAGATGACCAAAACGGCCTACAAGAACGGGCAGAACTTTGCCTTCGGCCACAAGCTCGACGGCACGTCGTACGGCAAGCAGCACGAACTGTCTTTGCATTTCACCAGCCCGGAGACGGAGTTCAGCCTCGAACAGATCAAGTCGCACAGCGCCGGGCTCGATGAGTTGCGCATCGTTCTCCCACCCGAAACCAGCCGCATCTTGGCCGACCTCCGTCTGCTGCTGAAGACGGACAAGTACATCAAGCGTGCCCAAGGCGCGAGCCGCACGGCTATCGAGCAGACGATCCTGCAAGCGAAGGCGACTCAGAACGCGGAGCGTGAGAGGGAAATCGTCGAGCGCCTGCGTACCGCGGTTGGCAATTCCCGCCTGATTCACAACGCGGCCGAGCTTGACGTCGCGTCCGTTGATGCCCAGACCCGCATCATCGAGGGTTTCCAGCGGGTTATCGCGGCGACCTACACGAACCTCGGTATGCTGTGCGGCAAAGCCTTCGCCGAACAGAGCCTCAGCGGACTGGTGAATCCCCAAGAAGGCGCCCTGTTCGAGCAGACCGCAAACATTCTCGAAGTCCCGGGTGCGGATGTTCTCAGTCACCTGGAGTTGCGACGTAAGAGTCATGAGCAGGTCACAATGCGCCAACTCATTGACCGCTACTCGGCAAAGCCGTACGGATGGGATCAGTGGTCGATCGCTGCGGTGGTCGCCTTCCTGGCTGGGCAGTCGAAGATCGAGATCCAGCTCAATGGGAAAGTCCTGCACCGCACTGAAGTCACCGTTGGGCTGAAGAATACGCAGAGCTACTCGGCCATGGTTGTGGCACCGCAGCGCGTGTTCGACCCCAAGGTGGTGAACGCATTCCGTAAGTTCGTCGTTGAATTCACCGACGACGGCGGGATCACCAAGGATCCTCGGGAACTCGCACACGACGGCAGAGAACGCCTCGAAGGCAAGCTTGCCGAGCTGAAGACTTTCCGTACGGCTTCACCTTTCGCTTTTGTCGCCCAACTGGATGAGCCGATTCAGATGCTTGCCGAATTGTGCGACCACAAGTCGGACTGGTTCATCACGGAGTTCCATGACGCCGACGATCTCCTCGACGCGAAAGACCACGTGATCGACCCGATCAAGGCTTTCCTCAAGGGCAGTCAGCGAAGCATCTTCGAAAACGCCTTGGCGTTCGCACAGACCAACCAGTCGAACATCGCTTATCTGCCGACGGGTGCTGTCGATTCGGTCCTGCACGCGCTGCAGGATGTCCACATCTTCCGCGGCATGAAGACGCAGCAGCTCGGACAGGCAGTAAGCGAGCTGGAACGGCAGCTGCAGAATCTGATCGACGCGGAGAGGGCAAACGCCGCTCAAGAGATCAACGACTACTGGCGACAGGTGCCGGGAAGCCGAGCCTACGCAGAAGCGTCGGAGAGGGCCCAAAAATCGGTGACGCGCCAGGCACAGTCGGCTCTCGACCAGGTGCAGCACGAGACGCAGATCCCGGCCATCAGGAACCTCGCATCCCAGTTCGCCGACACGATCTACCCGGCCATGCTCGACGAACTTGAGGCCGCCAAACCAACCCCGGTTCCGAACGTTTCGCCGGATCCGCAGCAAAGCTCTCACGAAACACCGGCGCCTGACCCTGCGCCAGCGCCGGTCAAGCAGACGGTCTCCATCAAGAAGCTCGCACTGCCGGGCGCAGGCCAGGTTCTCAAGAGCCAGGACGACGTCGACGCGTACTTGGACAAGCTCCGCGCGGTCCTCCTCGCCGCCATTAACGACAACAAGCGCATCACGCTCTAAGGCGGAAGAGAACCTTATGGATACCAAACCACTGGAGCGCTTCGCGGCTCAGGCCCGCCGAGAGCTCCTCACCGCCGTTGAAGCGCAGTCATCTGTTGTTCTTGCAGCTGGCTCGGTGGCACGTAGCGAGCGCGGGGAGACGGTGAATCGGCTCGAAGCCGAGATCGCGAAGCACAGTCGGAAGCATGTCATCGACAAGGTCGCCTACACCTGGTTCAACCGTCTGATCGCCTTGCGGTACATGGACATCCATGGCTACACCAGCGCCGGCGTCGTCTCACCCGCGCAAGGCCATGAACACGGCCAGCCTGAGATCCTCGCAGATGCCAAGAGCGGTCACCTCGACAGCGAAGTCATCACACCCGGCGCTCAAGAAGCGATTGTGGGGCTCCTTGATGGCACACGCCGCAGCACGGACGCCGAGGGGGAGGCTTACGCACTGCTCCTGACTGAGTACTGCCGCTATTGGAACAAGGCTATGCCCTTCATGTTTGAGCGGGAAGGCGACTACACCGAACTGCTGGTCCCCGCGGGACTCCTCGCGGATGGTGGAATTCTGTCGCGTGCGCGAGCGGTGCTGACCAAAGATGTTTGCGAAGACGTTGAGGTTATCGGCTGGTTGTACCAGTTCTACATCTCGGAGCGGAAAGATGAGGTGTTCGCCGGATTCGGCCAGAGCAAGAAGGCCGGAGCGGACGAGATTCCTGCGGCCACTCAGCTCTTCACCCCGCATTGGATCGTCCGGTACTTGCTCGAGAATTCGCTCGGGCGCTTGTGGATGCTCAACCGCCCCGAGTCGCGCACCGTCGACCAAATGGACTACTACATCGCGCCGGTGGACGAAGAGACAGACTTCTTCAAGATCAGCGGACCTGAAGACCTGACGGTGATCGACCCGGCCTGCGGCTCCGGCCACATGCTCACCTACGCCTTCGATCTTCTCTACGCAATTTACGAAGAAGAGGGCTACGCGCCGTCCGAAATCCCGAGCCTGATCCTCAACCACAACCTGCATGGCACCGAGATCGATCCCCGTGCCGGGGCGCTTGCTGCATTCGCTCTCACCATGAAGGCGCGGGCAAAGGACCGCCGGTTCTTCAAAAAGGACGTTGAGCCGAAGATCTGTGTGATCGCGCCGATCTTGTTCGAGCCTGATGAGCTGGACTTCCTTGTCACTAGGAGTGGTGATCGCCTGGCAGAGGAGACATTCTGGAACCAATTCCGCGACGCCGACACGCTAGGTTCGCTGATACAGCCAGAGCTCGATGCGATGAAGCACGCTGCGGTGGTTTTGTCGACGCTCGAGGGCGGGCTCTTCCACGGGCAGACCCTCGACCGTGCGCGTCAGGCAGTTCGCCAGGCGGAGGCGCTGAGCCGGCGCTACTCTGTGGTGACGGCGAACCCGCCGTACATGGGTTCGAAGAACATGGATGCACGGCTCGTCCAATTTGCCAAGTCCGAGTTCCCAGAGTCGAAGGCAGATCTCTTCGCGATGTTCATCGATCGATGTCTCGCGCTTACAGAACACCACGGCACCACTGCCATGATCACGATGCAATCGTGGATGTTCATTTCGTCCTATGAAGGGCTGCGGCATCGGATCGTTCGAACCAGTCCTCCCGCCTCGATGGTGCATCTCGGGGAGCGGGCTTTCGATTCGATCAGTGGTGCAGTTGTATCGACCACGGCCTTCGTGCTTGCGCCTGGTCGTAACACCGATCGTGAAGCGCCGTTCATCCGAGTCGTCACCGGTCAGAACGAGGCGGCGAAGCAGTCTGGTTTGAAGGAGGCAGTTCGCAACGCAGATTGTGAGTGGAGGTTCACTGCATCCTCCGAGGACTTCGCCCAAGTACCTGGTTCGCCGATCGCTTACTGGCTCTCGGATGCGATGCGCGCCGCTTTTGCGCAGGGACGTCCGCTGGCGGAAACGGCTGAACCGAGGAAGGGTCTTGGCCCAGGTGACTCGCCAAGATTCCTGCGTTACTGGTGGGAAATTTCTGGAGCACGCGTTGAGCGAAGCGTGGCGGACGAAAGTGAATCCGCGATACCTGGGGTGCGTTGGTTTCCCTTCAACAAGGGAGGCGAGTATAGGAAGTGGTGGGGGAACCAGGAACATGTCGTTGACTGGAAAGACCACGGAGCGGCCGTCAAACAGGTCTTGGGTGCGCGGCCCCAGAATACTAGGTTCTACTTTCGGCCGACTGTGTCGTGGTCGAAGATCAGTTCCGGTGAGCCTGCATTCCGCTATTACCCGAAAGGTTGGATGTTCAGCGATGCCGGTCTTGGACTGTATGGGGAAGATACGCGAGCAAACCACCACGGGCTTCTTGCATTCTTGAACTCTTCGGTTGCGCTCAACTTGCTTGGCGCAATTTCCCCCACTCTCAATTTCGAAGCGGGTTCGATGGCCCTGCTGCCTGTACTTCCGGAATTGATGTCGGAACAAATTGACAACCTGGCTGAATCGCTTCTGTCGGCAGCGCGGGATGATTGGAACGAAATTGAGATCTCGTGGGACTACGACTGCCCTTCGTGGTTGGAGGGCCCCTTTGGGAGGGGACCCCTTCGAGAACGACACGTCGTGTGGTCGGCGAAACGGGCAAAGCTTGCCCGCGAACAACAGGCCCGGGAGACTGAGAACAATCGCATCGTCGCGAAGGCATATGGCCTGCAGGAGCAAGTCCCAGTCGAGGTGCCATTGCATCGTGTCTCCTTGATTCGAAACGTCGAGTTCCGCTATGGTCCCGGCAAGGCTGCGGCTGAATATGGGGTGCTGGAACGGGCAGATCTTGCCGCGGAGCTGGTTTCCTACGCGGTTGGCTGCATGCTCGGCCGCTTCAGCCTCGACGAACCAGGACTGATTCTCGCCAATCAGGGTGCGACGCTCCAGGACTATCTCGCGAAGGTGCCCTCACCCACGTTCATGCCGGACGCTGACAACGTCATCCCGATTGTTGATGATGGATGGTTTGAGGACGACATCGTCGAGAAGTTCCGGCAGTTCCTGCGGTCCGCCTTCGGGGCGAAGCAGTTCGAGGAGAACCTGCACTTCGTGGAAGAGTCGCTGGGCGTCAAATCGATCCGTGACTACTTCATCGCCAAGTCGAACCCGTCTGCGAAAACGCCTGCGAAGTCGAGGTTTTACGAGGATCATGTCCAGCGCTACAAGAAACGCCCGATTTACTGGATGTTCTCCTCACCCAAGGGCTCCTTCAATGCCCTGATCAACATGCACCGCTATACCCCGTCGACGGTCTCAACGGTGCTCAATGAGTACCTGCGGGAGTACCGCACGAAACTCGAGGTCGCACTCCAGCGGGCTGAAGAAGCAGCAGCAGGCGGCGCCTCGGCAAGGGAACAAAAGGAGGCCGACGGGTTGCGCAAGGTGCTTGCCGAACTTCGGGACTACGAGCACGATGTCCTCTACCCTCTCGACATCCAGAAATTGGACATCGACCTCGATGACGGTGTCCTGGTCAATTATCTGCGCCTCGGCCCCGCAGTCAGGGATTTTGGGCTGGAGAAAGACCGCACAAAGGTTGAGAGCTGGACCTGGCCTAAGAACCGCCTGGAGCCGAGGAATTGAGCAAGTCGTCATCGATTCAGGACCATCTCCGCGAGCGGTTCGCGGATTACCGCATCATCGTGTGGCACGACCCGGATGGCAGTTACAGGACTGACCTCCAGAGCTACGTGCCGGACGGCGTTACCGTTATACAGATCGCGAACAACGAGTTCGCGATTAAGCACCGCGTACTGCGCGAGGACACCACAACGCAGTTCCTGCTCTACCGTTCGGGTCCAGGAGCTGAGGGACCAGGAAACTGGTTGCTCGACGTCGAGCTTGCATACGGGCCGGTGTTCACCGCTGACCGCCGTGCGCTCATACGCGCCGAACTTGGCGTGGACGACCCCGCGGTGGATGCTCTAATTGCTGAGCACACCTCCTTCTTCGCAGACCCCAAGCTGGTCGGAAATCTGAAGGAGCTGCTCTTTCCAAGCGACGATCTCGTGATGGTTCGGGCGAAGATGTGTGCTGTTGTGATCGGGCAAAAAGAACACAGCCTCTCGGAACTGACACGCACTCTTCTGATCGAGCAGGCGAAGGGAATCTCTTCGGGGTATGCGGCTGTGGCCAAAAACGGGCTCGCTGAGTTCCATTGGGACGGGGCCGAGCGCATTTATGGCTACAGTTCCAAGGCTCCGACAATTCAGGGCTTTGTTCTGTGGATGTTCCAACAGGCCCGCGCTGGCTTCGACGTGACCTCCTCGAACGCGGCGCGCAATCTAGCCATCGATTTCCGTAGCTTCCGGGACTCAAAGCGCAGCGCGAGTGCGATCAAGGCTTTGGCCGGCAAAGCGGAGCAAGACCTCGGATATCAAGAGCACATCGCCGAGATCGAGTGGACCTCGCTCAAGGAGGCGGACATCTTCGAGGCGGACGAACGAGAGGTCATCCGTCGTCTGGTCGACGGCGTTGTCAACCAGACGATGCCACACCGCGAGACCCTCGAGACGATTACCACCCGCCGTCGAGACAGCTTCTGGTTCGAGGACTACACCACCGTCTACGAGGCGCTGGCTGCGGCCGCCGAACTTCTCCCAACGATCCGCGCAGCACGCTTGGACTTCAACAGCTTCGATGAAGGCCTGACACGGTACCGGGACGAGTTGTTCCGGGCCGACCAGCTCTACCGTCAGTTTACGCATGCGTATCAGACGGCGGAATTTAAACAGCCGCTGCATGACTTGGCCGAGCGGGTCGAAGCCGCCTACGTTACCAACTTCCTTGCGCCGCTCGGCATGAGCTGGCAGCAGCAGGTCGACATGGTGGATCGGTGGGGTACCCACGCTCGTGACGTGACAGCACAGTCGTCCTTCTATTGGAATTACATAGCGAAGCTCACCAAGAGCGGGACTAAGAAAGCCGTCGTGGTGATCTCCGATGCGATGCGGTACGAGGTCGGCAAGGAACTGGAATCGAAGATCCTCGGCCTGGACAAGTTCGATGCGAAGACCGATGCCATGCTCGGTGTGCTGCCCAGCTACACCCAGCTTGGCATGGCAGCGCTCCTGCCGCACAAGACGCTGGCTCACTCGCCGGATGGCGACCCGGTCCTGGTTGACGGCATAAAATCTGATGGCTCCGCAAACCGTAACTCGATCTTGGGCGCCGTCGGAGGGGCCGCGATCCAGGCCAAGGATTATGTCGAAATGAAGCCCGGCGAACGGCGCGAGCTGTACTCCTCGCACCAGGTCCTCTACGTCTACCACGATACGATTGACGCCACGGGCGACAATGCGAAGTCTGAGCACCGTACCTTCGCCGCGGCTGCCGAGGCGCTGGATCAATTGGTGGACATCGTCAAGAAGCTCGCCAGTGCGAACGCAACGAACATCTTTGTCACCGCTGACCACGGCTTCCTGTATCAGCGCTCCAAGCTCGCACCGCAGTTCAACCTGACGGTCAAGCCACAGGGCGATCAGATCGTAGCCGAGAAGCGACGATACGCCCTGGGCCGTGGCCTCAAAGAGAACGCCGCATTCCGGACTTTCCAGCCCGAGCAGCTCGGGCTATCCGGCGACCTTGAAGTGCAGATTCCGAACTCGATCCATCGGATCGTCAAACCCGGCGCGGGTTTCCAGTTCGTCCATGGGGGCGCCTCCCTCCAGGAGATCGTGGTGCCGGTTGTCGTGATCAAGAAGGGACGCTCCACCACGGTCGAGCCGGTCAATGTCGACATCCATCCGGAGTCGGACAAGATCACCACCGGCCAGATCGTCGTCAAGCTGTACCAGTCGATGCAGGTCGAGCCGCAGCGCACTGCGCGGCGGCTGCGGGCCGGCCTCTACTTCGGTGAGCAGCTGATCTCCAACGAACAGGAGACGGTGTTCGACTCCGAGAGCCCCGAGGGACGGGACCGGTTCCAGAGCGTGCGGCTTCTGCTGAGCAAGGACGCGGACGCGGCGAACAACCAGGGCGTCGAGTTCCGCCTTATGGAACCCATCGAGGGCACGGACCAGTGGAAGAAGTACAAGAGCGTTCCGTACACGATCAAGCGTTCCTTCACGACGGATTTCGACTTCTAAGGAGCCATGATGACCGAGAGCATCGACCTGTCTCAGCCGGTACCCGCCGATGAGGTTCTTGACGCCGAAACGCCGGAAGCGGGGAAGCCGAGCGAGCTGGACCGCAAGATCAACGAACACTTTGCCGGCGCCGTCGTCCGCAAGGACCTGGTCAAGGCCGTCAAAGGCAACGCAATCGTGCCCTCCTACGTCCTGGAGTACCTGCTGGGGCAGTACGCGGCGTCGGATGATGAGGCCACCATCCAGGCGGGCATTGACAGGGTGCGCTCCATCCTGGCCCAGCACTACGTGCACCGCAACGAGTCCGAACTGGTCAAGTCCCGCATCCGTGAGAAGGGCCGCTTCCGGATCATCGACAAAGTCAGCGTCACCCTCAACGAGAAGGACGACGTCTACCAGGCATCCTTCGCGAACCTCGGCATCGGCGGGGTACTCGTCGACCCAGGTACCGTGACCGCGAACCAGAAACTGCTCGTCGGCGGTGTTTGGTGCCTGTGCGACATCGAGTACTCCCACAGTGACGACTCCCGCATCGTCCCGTGGGTACTCGGGAGCCTCAAACCGATCCAGATGTCGAACTTCGACTACGACGGCTACCTTGAGGCCCGGGCGAAGTTCACGACGGATGAGTGGATCGATCTGCTCATCCAGTCCATCGGATTCAACCCCGAGATGTTCGGGCGCCGGGCCAAGCTGCTCCAGCTCGTCCGCCTCATCCCGTTCGTCGAGCGCAACTACAACCTCGTTGAACTCGGGCCCAAGGGCACTGGAAAGTCGCATATTTACTCGGAGTTCTCGCCCCACGGCATGCTGATCTCCGGCGGTGAAGTAACCGTGCCAAAGCTGTTCGTCAACAACTCCAACGGTCGCCTCGGGCTTGTCGGCTACTGGGACGTCGTCGCCTTCGACGAGTTCGCAGGGAAGAAAAAGCGCGCGGACAAGGCGCTTGTCGACATCATGAAGAACTACATGGCGAACAAGTCGTTCTCCCGTGGTGTTGAGACTCTTGGGGCGGAAGCCTCGATGGTTTTCGTCGGCAATACCTCCCACACCGTGCCATACATGCTCAAGCACTCTGACTTGTTCGACGAACTGCCGGAGAGCTATCACGATCCCGCCTACTTGGACCGGCTGCACTTTTACATCCCCGGGTGGGAAGTCGACACAATCCGCAGCGAGATGTTCTCGGCCGGCTATGGGTTCGTCGTCGATTACATCGCCGAGGTGCTCAAGTCCATGCGGAACCTCGACTACTCGGACCGGTACCAGCAGCATTTCACTCTCGGTTCGGACATCTCCACCCGTGACCGGGACGGTATCCACAAGACCTTCTCCGGGCTCATGAAGCTGCTTTATCCGCACGAGCAGGCGACCACGGGGGAGATCGAGGAGATCCTGCGCTTCGCGGTCGAGGGCCGCAAGCGCGTCAAAGACCAGATCCTGCGCATTGATGCCACCATGCCCGAGGTGGAATTCGGCTATAAGTCGGTCGAGAGTGGGTGGAAAGGCGTTAGGACGCTGGAAGAAGACCAGTACCCAGCCTATTATCACCGCGGGCGCCCGGCCACGTCGGCCGACGATGCAGAGGCGAATGCGGAGAACACCTACGGCGCGGGGCACGATGCCGCGTCCGTGCCTGAGGCGCCCGTCCCGGTAGAGCTCTTCCAAGGGCACCATGACTTCGCAGAGAACCAGCAGGGAATCTCGTACGAGACACTGCTCCTGCCTTATCTGGCGGGGGCGAGCGAGATTGAGCTGCACGACCCGTATATCCGACTCGGCCACCAGGGCCGCAACCTTGTCGAACTGCTTGCCATGATCGCGGCTGCGAAGGACCCAGCAGAGGAGATCAACTTCAAGCTATTCACGGTGCTTGACGGCGACCCGGAGCACCAGACGAAGCAGCTGCAAATGCTGAGTGCTATCGTTCAGGGCGCAGCCCAGCAAGGCATCAAGATTGACGTCGCCAAGGACCCAGGTGCCCATGACCGCTGGATCCGTACTGACACCGGCTGGCGCATCAACCTCGGACGCGGCCTCGATATCTTCCAGAAGTCCGACGGGGGCTGGTTCGACTTCGGTACCAACCGCCAGGAATTCCGGCAGGTCCGCGCCTTTGGAGTCACCTACATCCGGGAGGCCACTGGTGACGGAGTTGGCGAGATAGTGTGATGATTGCCTATGGGGAGTGAACCCGGTCGACGTTTGTTCCATCTGCGCGGCCAAGTATGCCCAGGCGCGCACGTAACGTCAGCATCAGCGCCGCCACCACGGTACCGGCGGCCTCCGCCACCCACACCTGCGCGTGCTCGGCGCGGTGCTCCACGTCCTCCAGCACGCTTATGTAGGGGTTGTCGGCAGGGAAGTGCCCGGCCCGCAGATCGGCGCGGATAATCCGGCGGACCTCCGGGATGTCCACTCGGCCCGCCCGCCCGAACGCAACCCTCACAAGGAAGCGCCCGAAGCAGCGACAACTCGCTCCGCGTAGTGGCCCAGATGTGCCAAATCCGGCTGCGATGACGGGTCGCTCACGGCATCAGCACCCACGACATTGGCCACGGTCAGTGCTCGGGCGTAATTCAGCTCGCTCCGCAGAGCCAGGACCAGGGCGGCGCAGAACGCGTCCCCCGCACCCACGGTGTTGTGCACCGCCACTGCAACGGACGGAGCCGCGGCCACCTTCCGGCCGTGCTCGAACATCGCCGAGCCCTCGCCGCCATATGTCACCGCCACCAGCTTCGCGTCAGCCAACGCCGGGATCAGCGCACACTCGCTCTCGTTGACGATCACCTGGTCGCAGCGCTCCAGAGCTCCGCCGGCGGGTCCACCGCCGGGGCGGCGTTCAGCACAAAGAACCCGGGCGCCTTTCGGGCCGCCTCCAGCACCACGTCCAGGCCCACCTCCAACTGGCACAGCACCGCCTCATCCGGGCCGAACTTCACCCCGTCCAGCGAAACGTGTGCCTAGGCCCCCGGGCACACGACGATTTGGTTCTCGCCGTCGCGGTCCATCGCGATCAGCGCCGTCCCGGTCGGCTCCGGCAGGACGGCCACGTTGGCGGTGTCCACGCCGGCGGCAGCCAAAGCGTAGAGCATCTTCCGGCCCTGCGCGTCGTCGCCCACGGCGCCCACCATGCGGGCGCTGCCACCCAACCGGGCTGCGGCCGCGGCCTGGTTGGCGCCCTTGCCGCCGGGCTGCTCGGACAGCACCGCGCCGCCGATGGTCTCGCCCGCCGTCGGAAGTCGTTCGGCGGTGGCGATCAGGTCCAGATTGATGCTGCCGACCACGGTGACGGCAGGACGTGTTGTGTTCATGGGAAAACTCTCTCAGGGGGAAGGCCGGAAGCGTTGATGCACCACCCGAGCACCGCCGCAGCCGGGCTGCACGTAGAAGGAGGCACCGCCGTCGTACTCTCCGAAGCCCGGTACAGTGGCGAGCATGGCAGTCCATCATCCGGTTTTCGCGCGGCTCTACCCCGCGATGGGTAAGGCGATGGAGCGTGGCGGCATGGACCAGCGCCGCCGGGCGTTGCTCACCGGCCTATCCGGCGAGGTGGTCGAGGTAGGCGCCGGCGACGGGCTCAACTTTCCGCACTATCCGCCTACAGTCACCCGGGTCCTGGCCGTGGAACCGGAACCGCGCCTGCGGCGGCTCGCCCGCGAAGCGGCCAAGCAGGCTCCGGTACCGGTGCAGGTGGTCGATGGCCTGGCGGAGAGGATTCCCTTCAAGGACGCCAGCGCGGACGCAGTGGTGGTGTCGCTGGTCCTGTGCTCCGTGGCCGACCAGGCGGCGGCGCTCAAGGAAATCCACCGGGTGCTCAAACCTAGCGGGCAATTGCGTTTCCTCGAACATGTCCGGGCGGACACACCCGGCCTCGCGCGGGTTCAACGGGTGCTCGACGCCACCCTCTGGCCACACGTGGCAGGAGGATGCCACACTGGCCGTGATACCGCTGCGGCCATCGAAGATGCCGGGTTTACCATCCAGAGCCAGGAGCGGTACCTGTTTCCCGAGGCCCGCACACCGGTCTCCTTCCACATCCTCGGCACCGCGACACGCGGCGACTAAGAACCGCCCCGCAACCCCTTCTCCAACCGGAACGCCACCAGCGACGCCCCCGCCCCGGCTGCTGCCACCACAGCCGCAAGCGTCCAACCCACCGCCGGAGGAAACTGGGAGAACACGATCCCGAACAGCAACGGCCCCAGCGTTCCGCCGATGTAGGTTCCGCTCTGGGTGATCCCCGTGGCCTGGGCGGTGAACGGATGCGCGGTGCGTGCGACCACGTAATGGGCCAGGCCGTTCCAGCCCCACCCCAGGCCGAACGCGACCACGGCCCCGGCTGCATAGCCGACCGGGAAGCCGGACGCCATGCCCAGCAGACCGAGGCTCCCGGCCCCCATCATCAGCGCCACGGTGGCCATCGAACCGCCGATGCCCCGGTCCGCGGCGATCCCCACAAGCGGGCGCGCCAGGATCCCGGCCACGCTGGCAGCACCCAGCAACAGGCCCGCGCCGGCGGCATCGAAACCCGCCTGCACCGCCATGCTGACAGTGAAAGCACCCACCACATTGGCCTGCCCCGCTCCCAGGGCACTGGCCGCCGCGGTAGCAAACAGGAACGGTTTCAGCCGCCGGGGGAGCGGCTCCCTGCCAGCTTTGCCGGAGCGCCGCGGGACGGGAGCACGGCGCGGGAGGGTGCGGAGGACCACCGGGATCAGGGACGCCGCCAGCAGCGCCGCCAGCGCAAAGGTCCAGTTCCACCCCACAGTGAGCGCGAACACCGGGACCGACAAGCCGGCGGTGAGCGTCGCCGTCGGAATGGCCGCCTGCTTGAGGCCAAACGAGAAGGCGCGGTTGCGGACCGCCACCTGGTCCACGATCAGGCCGTTGGACAGCGGATGGCTCAGGGCGTTGGCGGCACCGGCGAAACTGAGCCAGAGGATCAGCAGCGCCCAGTGCGGGGTAACGAATGCGATGCCGGCCAGTGCCACAAAGCCCAGCCCGACGGCGAGCGGAATCCCGCGGCGGAGCCCCAGTCCGCTGGCCACGTACCCGGCCGGGACGGAGAGCAGCGCCGACACGGCCCAGAAGGTGGCCACCGCGACGCCGAGTGCCGACGCCGTCATGCCCAGGTCCTGCTCGAGCTGGACCGCCAGCCCGCCCACCAGGAAGACCGGCAGCACAGCCACCACAGTCGTCAGCGCCGCGATGGCCGTGGCCCGCTGTCCCGGCCGGCGCGCCGGGTTCCGCACGGGTCCGACGGCGCCCTGCCTCACCGCGCGGAGCTCGGCGTTACGCCCGCCACGTCGTCGGATACGACGGCGTCGCCCGCCAGCATCGACCGCCCGCCGGTGCGCACCTGGGCCAGTAGGCCCCCGGCAAGGAGGACAGCACGTTCGGCCGGCGAGAAATCGAGCCCGAGCGTCAGCTCCGCGTCCCCGTTCACGCGGGCGGTGACGGAGTCCGCGCCAGAGGCCAGGGCGTCGGCAAGCCCGTCGATCACCCAGCGCTGCCCCGTTGAGCTGTGCGCGTCCGGCGGGAGGACCAGCGGCACGATCCCGGCCGCGATCAGGTTGCGCCGGTGGATCCGGGCGTAGCTGCGGGCAGCGACAACCCTGACCCCCAGGTACAGCGGGATCAAAGCGGCATGCTCCCGCGACGAACCCTGCCCGTAGTTCTCCCCGCCCACAATGATCCCGCCACCCCATTCCAGGGCCCGGTCGTGGAATTCAGGGTCCAGGCGGCGGAACATGAAGCGCGCGCATACGGCGATGTTGGACCACACCGACATGGCGATGGCGCCGTCGGGAGCCATGTCGCCGGTCGAGATGTCATCGCCGGCGACGATGAGCACCCGGGCGTCGAGGTCCGCCTGGAGCGGTTCCGGTTGTGGCGGCGGGACCAGGTTGCTGCCGCGCTCGATCTCGATGCTGCGCCGGGTCTCCAACGGCAGGACGCCGGCGATATGCAGGTCGTGGACCTCCGGGCGCGGGGGCGTGGCGGGGCGGAGCTCGCCGCGGCTGACGGTGGAGGCGTCCACGATGGCGCCTTCCAGCGCGCTGGCGGCAGCGGTCGACGGCGAACACAGGTACACGCTGTCCTCCGCGGTACCGCTTCGGCCGGGGAAGTTGCGGTTGAACGTGCGCAGCGACGGTGCGCCCTCCGTGGGCGCCTGCCCGATGCCCACGCACGGGCCGCACACCGGCTCGAGCATCCGCGCCCCGGCCTGCATCAGGTCCTCATAGACCCCGGAAGCGATGATCGTCTGCAGGATCTGCCGCGAGCCCGGGGTCACGGTGAGCTGGACGGACGGATGGACGGTGTGTCCCTTGAGGATGGCCGCCACCGTCGCGAGGTCCTCGTACGAGCTGTTCACCGAGGAGCCGACGCAGACCTGGACCACCTCGGTGCGCGGCAGTTCGGACACCGGACGGACATTGCCCGGGGAATGCGGAAGCGCCACGAGCGGAACGAGGGCCGAGAGATCAAGCCGCTCATCGTCGTCGTACGTTGCCCCTGCGTCCGCTGCCAGGGCAACGAACTGGTCCTCGCGGCGCTGGGCGCGCAGCCAGGCGAGGGTCTGCTCGTCGGAGGGGAAGACGGCGGTGGCGGCACCGGTTTCGATGATCATGTTGCAGATGGTCGCGCGCGCCGAGACGGACAGGGACGCCACGCCCTCGCCGTAGAACTCGAACACCTTCCCGCGGCCGCCGCGCACGCCGTGGCGGCGCAGCAGCTCCAGCACCACATCCTTCGCTTCGGCATTGGGTCCGAGCGTGCCCGTCAGTTCCACGCCCACGACGGCGGGGCACACGAAGTCGAACCCGTAGCCCGCCATGGCCACGGCCACCTCCAGGCCGCCCGCGCCGACGGCGAACATGCCCAGGGCACCCGCCGTGGAGGTGTGGGAGTCCGCACCCACCAGCACACCGCCGGGTCTTGAGAAGTGTTCCAGGTGGATGTAGTGGGAGATGCCGTGCCCGGCGGGGGAGTAGCGCAGCCCGTAGCGGGCGGAGAAGGTGCGGAGGTAGTGGTGGTCCTGCATGTTCTTGTCGTCGATCTGCAGGACGTTGTGGTCGACGTACATGACCGCTAGCGGCACCGCGATGGAATCGACGCCGAGCATTTCGAACTGCATGGCGGTCATGGTGCCGGTGGCGTCCTCGATGAGGATCTGGTCCACGGCGATGGTGATGTCGCTGCCGGGTGTCAGCTCGCCGGACGCGAGGTGGCTGCCGAGGAGCTTCTGGGTCAGGTTCTGGGCCACTGGGATTCCTTAGCGCTGTGCGTACAGACAACTGCGGCCCGCCGTGAACCGGCGGGCCGCAGGAAAGCGGTATTACTTCACGAACTCGTTGGTGTAGGTTTCCTCGAGCTTGATCTCGGTTTCACCGACCTCCGGGTTGGCTACCCGCTGCGTCTCGAGGACGGCCTTGACGCCCTCCTCGGTGAAGGCGCCGTCCTTGCTCAGCGCCGGCTTCATCTCCTCGATGACCTTGGCGTACTGCTCCTTGTCCCCGCCGGCGAATTTCTCCGGCATTTCCGCGGCGATCTCCTCGCCGGAGTGGTCCGCGATGAACTGCAGGGTCTTCTTGATGGCTGAGGCCAGTTTCTTGGCCGCTTCCGGGTTCTTTTCCAGCCAGCCGGCGGTGGCGTACAGGCTCGACGACGGCCACGCGTCGGTGCCGAAGACCTCCTTCAGGCCCTCCGGCGTGCGGACGTCCTGGATGATGGTCGGCTCGGTTCCGAGCCGCTTGGCCAGGACGGTGAGGTCCGGCTCGAGCATGACCGCAGCGTCCACCTGGCCCTGCTCGACGGCGGCCACCGCGGAGGACCCGGCACCGATCGCCGATACCGCGGCGGCGTCCAGCTTCATGCCGTTCTTGGAGAGCAGGTACTTCACGAACATGTCGGTGGAGGAGCCCGGCGAGGTGACGCCCACGTTCTTGCCCTTCAGGTCGGCGACGGACTTGATGGAGTCCTTGTTCTTCTCCGCGACCACCAGCGCAAGGCCGGAGGACAGGTTCATGTTCACGAACGCCTTGACGGGCTGCTTCTTGGCCTGCATCTGGATGGCGTGCTCATAGTAGCCGCTGGTGACGTGGGTGCTGCCGCCGATCATGGCCGTCAGCGCCTTCGACCCGCCCTGCAGGTCCTGGAGCTCGACGTTCAGGCCCTCTTCCTCGTAGTAGCCGAGTTCCTGGGCGAGCGTGGTGGGCAGGTAGGTCAGCAGGGTCTGGCCGCCGACGCCGATAATCACCTTGTCGCCGTCGCCTCCGCCGGCGGTGCCTCCTTGGCCAGGAGGTGCTGACTGCGGGGCGCCGCAGGCGGACAGGGCAAGGGCCAGGCCGGCGATGACGGCGAGTGGCTTGGCGGGGAAAACGCGGCGTCGTTGCCGGTTTGCGGAGCTGAACATGGGAATCCCTTTCGGACGGATGGGCTTTGGATTGGTTAGGAGGCCTGCTGCGGCGGGCGCCAGCGCAGGAGATGTCGTTCCACCCGGTTGACCCCGAGGTCGATGATGAGGACCACGACCATCAGGATGAACATGCCGGCGAACACGCCCTCGGTATCGAACACGCCCTGGGCCTGGGCGATGGCGTAGCCGACACCTGCCGAGGCGCCAAGGTATTCACCGACCACCGCGCCGGTAATGGCAAAGCCGACGCTGATGTGGAGGCTGGAGAAGATCCAGGTCAGGGCGCTGGGAATGAACACGTGCCGGAGGAGCTGCTTCTCGCTGGCTCCCAGCATCTTGGCGTTGTCCACCAGGACCCGGTCCACGCTCTTGACGCCTTCCAGGGTGTTGAAGAAAACGATGAAGAACACCAGGGTGAAGCCGAAGGCAACCTTGGACCAGATGCCCAGGCCGAACCAGAGCAGGAAGATCGGGGCGAGGACAACGCGGGGGAGTGCGTTGAACATCTGCAGGAACGGGTCGAACAGCCGTTCGAGGAGCCGCACGCGGGCCAGCAGGAAGCCGAGGACCAGGCCGGCCGTGGCGCCCGTGATGAATGCGAGGACCGCTTCCTGCAGGGTGATCCAAAGGTGCGGAAAGACGAAGCCCGTGGAGATCCAGACCCACACCGTCGCCAGGATGTCGGAGGGGAGGGGGAAGAAGAACGGGTCGATGATGCCGGCGCGTCCCAGCAGTTCCCACGCGCCCAGGACGGCGACAGCCAGGCCGAGCTGCCCCATCCGGATGGAAAAGTTGGATGCTTCAGGCCGCTTGCGCTTGGGACGCCGGACCGCCGCCGGACTCTGCTCCTTCCGGAGGGGATAGCGCTGGGTGTTCTTCGGAGCTGGTGCCACGGTCATGCTGCGTCGCTCTCTTCTTCTTCACGTGCGGATTCGTACGTCTTGGATACCTCAACCTTGAGGCGGCCCCAGATTTCCCTGTGGAGTTCGACGAACTTGGGATCGTCACGGATTTCAAGGAGGTCCCGGGGGCGGGGGATGTCGATCTCGTAGCTTCCGACGACTGTGCTGCCGGGCCCCGCTCCAAGGATGACCACCTCGTCGGACAGGGCAATGGCCTCGTCCAGGTCGTGGGTGATAAACACGACGGCTTTGTCGGATTCCTGCCAGAGCTGGAGGAGTTCGTTCTCCATGATCTGGCGGGTCTGCACGTCAAGTGCCGAGAAGGGTTCGTCCATCAGCAGGATGTCCGGGTTGACGATCCAGGCCTGGGCAACTGCGGTGCGTTTGCGCATGCCGCCGGAAAGCTGGTGGGGGTACCGGTCGGCGAAGTTCTTCAATCCCACCCGCTCGAGCCAGCGGCGTGATTCGTCATAAGCCTCGGCCTTGGATACCCCCGCCATGGTGAGTCCCAGGCTGACATTGTCGATGACCGACTTCCACGGCAGCAGGGCGTCCTGCTGGAACATGTAGGAGGCCCGGCGGTTCACGCCGTGGACGGGCTCGCCGAAGCTGTGGACCGTGCCGGAGGAAGGGTTCAGGAGGCCGGCCGCCATGTTGAGGATGGTGGACTTGCCGGATCCCGTCGGTCCAACGATGGAGACAAAGCGTCCGGGCTCCACCTTGAGGTCGATGTCCCGGACAGCGAAGTACGACCCGCCGCCGGGCGTTGCGAACTCCTTGGTGCATCCGTTGAGCTCGACCGCGTACTTCGAAGACTTAGGCTGAAAGGGCTGCGTCATTGCTGTTCTCTCGCTAACCACATTGTGGGTTGTTGGCCATATAGTGGGCACAAGGCTAACAGTAACGTCTGTCACACTACAAGGGGTTACAAAAACCGCCGTAGAGCTACTGAGAGGAACCTGGATCCGAGCCATGAGCGCAACCGAGAACGCGGCCGCCCCGCTGCTGGTGCTGAAGAAGATCACATCCATCCTGGATGCCTTCTCGCTGGTACGGCCCGAAATGAGCCTCGCCGAGATCCGCGCGGAGACCGGACTGCCGCACTCCACGGTGCAGCGCCTGGTCACCAATATGCTGCACGAGGGAATGCTCGACCGCCGTGATGACAGGTTCCGGATCGGCATCCGCATGACCCACTGGGCCGCCCCCGCCCGCCAGGGCCTCGATTTCCTGGAACTGCTGACTCCCGTGATCCGCCGACTGCGGGACGAACTGGGTGAAACGGTCTGTATCTTCCGGGAATCACAGGGGAGCAGGGTGTGTATTGCCGTGGCGGAAACCCGGCGCGTGCTCCGTCGGGCGGTGGAGGTGGGTGACATCATGCCCCTCCACGCCGGCTCCGCGGGCCGCGTACTGCTCGCCTGGAACCCCGACCTTGCGGAGAGGGTCTACGGCTCGGGCCTCCAGTCCATGACCGACCGGACCATCACCGACGCTGCAAACCTTGATGCCGCCGTCGCCAGGACCCGCGCGGACGGTTTTGCCATCACCACCGGGGAGCGGGTTTCCGGGGCCAGCGGCCTGTCGGTGCCGATCTTCGGGCCGCAGGCCGAGCTCTACGGCGCACTCACCGTCATGGGCCCCACCATGAGGATGCCCTACGATGTGTGCGCCTCCTGGGTGGAGCCGGTCATCGCCGCCGCAGCTGAAGGAACCCGGCTCATCGGGGGAAGCCTTCCGCCGGAGGTCATGCCCGTATCGTGATTTTCTGTTCACAATATGAGGAGCGGGGTGCATACTGGTTTCTGTACGACGGCGCCGACGGACCTCCGGGCGTGAGCGCGGTCCGCATCAGGAATCAGGAGTTGAGATTTGATGAAGGTTTTCGAAACCGGCACGGCGGCATCTGCTGCTGAAGCTCCCGGCAATGGCGCCGGTCCGCTGTCCGGAGTGCGGGTCCTCGAACTGGGATCACTGATTGCCGGACCGTTCGCGGGACGGCAGATGGCGGACTTCGGCGCCGAAGTCATCAAGGTCGAATCCCCCAACCGTCCCGACCCCATGCGTGAATGGGGCCGGGCACGGGTGAACGACCATCCCCTGTGGTGGTCTGTCCAGTCCCGCGGCAAGAAGTGCGTCACCATGGACCTGAAGGCCCCGCGCGGCCGGGAGCTCTTCCTGGAGCTCTGCAAGGAAACCGACGTCATCCTGGAGAACTTCCGCCCGGGCACCATGGAAAAGCTTGGCCTCGGTCCGGAAGAGCTGTGGAAGATTAACCCCGGCCTCATCATTGCCCGCGTCTCCGGCTACGGACAGACTGGCCCCGAAGCGTCAAAGCCCGGGTATGCCTCCGTCGCCGAGGCGCGCAGTGGACTGCGGCACCTGAATGGCTACCCGGACCAGCCACCGCCCCGCACCGGCATTTCCCTGGGGGACAGCCTCGGCTCGCTGTACGCCCTGCAGGGGATCCTGCTGGCCCTGTACTGGCGGGACGCGCGCGGCGGAACCGGCCAGGTGGTCGACGTCTCGCTCGTCGAGGCGTGCTTTTCCCTGCTGGAAAGCGCCGTGCCGGACTATGCTGCTGCCGGTGTTGTCCCGGGACCCAGCGGTTCGGGACTTAAGGGGATCGCGCCGTCGAACATCTTCCGCTCCAGCGACGGCAAGTGGGTGGTCATCGCAGCCAACCAGGACTCGGTCTTCGTGCGCCTGGCCGCGGCGATGGGGATGCCCAACCTCGCGGAGGACCCGAAATACCGCGACCACGCGCAGCGCGGCCACAACCAGGAGGAGCTGGAAGGCGTCATCGCCGACTGGGCGGTGAACTACACCGCCGGCGAGCTCGTCAGCCTCCTCGATCAGCACGGTGTTCCCAACAGCACGGTGAGCACCGTTGAAGACATCTTCGAGGACCCGCAGCTCAGGGCCCGGGACATGCTCGTGGAAGTGCCCGACGACGAACTCGGCACCGTGGTCCAGCCGGGAATCGTCCCCAAGCTCACCCGCTCCGCCGGCCGGATCGGCTGGAACGGGCCCCTGGTGCACGGCTCCCACAATGCGGACGTGTACCAGGGCCTGCTGAACCTCACCGAAGAAGACCTGCAGAATGCGCGCAGCGAAGGAGCCATCTGATGGCGTTTGCCCACGAAACCCGGCCCGTCTCGATCGTGGACGTCAGCCCGCGTGACGGCCTGCAGAACGAAAAGACCCCCGTCAGCACCGAAGACAAGGTCCGGCTCATCCAAGAGCTGATTGGGCTGGGCGCCAAGAGGATCGAAGCCGTCAGCTTTGTAAACCCCAAGGCAGTTCCCCAGATGGCCGACGCCGACGCCGTCATGGCGGCCGTCCCGCGCACCGGCGCCGCCAGCTACATCGGCCTGGTCCTGAACACCAGGGGCGCCCACCGCGCCGTCGACGCCGGGGTGGACGAGATGAACTATGTGCTCCCGGTGACTGACGCCTTCGCCGCCGCCAATCAGAACACCACCGTTGCCGCCGCGCTCGCCGCCCTGGAAGAAGTGTCGGCGATTGCCGCGTCGGCCTCCATACCGCTCAGCGTCACCGCCGCCGTCGCTTTCGGATGCCCCTATCAAGGTGACGTCCCCGCGGAGCAGACCCTCGACGTCGTACGCAATGCCATGGCGCGCGCGGACCTCGCGGAGGTGGCGCTGGCGGACACGATCGGCTGCGCGGTGCCGTGGCAGGTAGGGGAGACGTTCGCCAGGCTGCGCGGGGAAACCGACCTGCAGCTGAGGGCGCACCTGCACGAGACCCGCCACACCGCGCTGGCCAACACCTATGCGGCGATGGCGGCCGGCGTCGATGTCTTCGACAGCAGCGTCGGTGGCCTCGGCGGATGCCCGTTCGCTCCCGGCGCGGCAGGAAACAGCTCCACGGAGGACCTCGCGTGGATGCTGGAGCGGGCCGGATTCCACACCGGCATCGACCTGCAGAAGGCGACGGAACTGGGCCGCTGGATCTGCGGCAAGGTGGGCACGGCTCCGCGTTCCGGGCTGTCAGGGGCCGGGCCGTTTCCCGCGGCGGCGTAGGGCGGCATGCGCACTGATTTCAGCCCCTCGGCTGCGTCCGCCCGTGATTTCTACCGGCTGCTGACCGCGGTGGTGGTGCCGCGGCCGATTGCCTGGGTGTCGAGTGTTTCGCCGGACGGCGTTGACAACCTTGCGCCGCACTCATTCTTCACCGTCGCGTCCACAAACCCGCCCATCGTGCAGTTCACGTCGGTGGGGGAGAAGGATTCGCTCCGCAACATCACGGCGTCCGGAGAGTTTGTCGTCAACCTCGCTCCGGTCAGCCTCCTCGAGGAGATCAACGCGACCGGCACCAATTTCCCGCCGGAGGTCAGCGAGTTCGACGCCGTCGGGCTGGCCCGCGAGCCCAGCGTCACCGTGCGCGCGCCGAGGGTGAAGGAATCACCCGCGGTGCTCGAATGCCGGCTCCACTCGGTGCTGCCGATGGGGGACTCCACCCTGGTGTTCGGCGAAGTGACCCACGCAGCCGTGAGTGATTCGGTGCTGGACGGCGGCCACCCGCGGATCGACCTGCTGGAACCGCTGGCCCGGCTGGGGCTGGACGAGTGGGGAATCCTGGGCGACATCCGCGACCTGAGCCGGATCAGGCTGAAGGACTGGCCCGGCCACTTCCGCCCGGCACTCTAGGCCCGCCCACCACCGACGCTCTCTCACTTGATGCAGGTTTTCTTCCGACGCTCTCTCACTTAGTGCAGGATTTCCGAGAACGCTTCCGCACGGACTTAGGTCCCTGTTCCGGCTAAACCCCCGGGCGTAGCTTGAGAACAGGGCCGGCACCCGCGGGCCCGCTCTCGAAGGGGGCATCATGGCCAGGCCCAAAATCCCGGTATTCAGCGTTCTGGGGCTCTCGGGCCTGATGGTGCTCACGGGATGCTTCGGGCCGCCGGCCCCTGCCCCGACCGCCACCTCCGCCGCCCCGACGACGACGGCCAGCGCCTCCCCGACGTCAACGACGACGGCGTCCCCCACCTCACCTGCCGCCACACCGACTGCCACTGTGCCCCCGACGTCCGTGCCGCCGTCGTCCGCCCCGGCAAGCCCGCCGCCGACTGCCGAGCCCGCGCCTCCAGGCCTGCCGGAGCAGGTGGCCCCGCTGACGGTCTACTACGTCGCGGTCGGAAACAACGGCGTGGCCGGGCCTGCCATTGGCTGCGGCGACAGTGCGGTGGCTACCACGACGGCGCCGGTCCGCTTCACGGACCAAGTGGGACCCAGCATCAGGACACTGCTGGCGAACAAGAGCCGTGACGTGGGCCTGTCCGGGCTCGTGAATGCCCTGTACCAGTCGAACCTCGCGTACGTCGGCGGCGAGCTGAACGGCAGCACGATCGCCATCTGGCTGACCGGCCAGTTCATGCTGGGCGGCGTGTGCGATGTCCCGCGTGCCAAGGCACAGCTCGAGTACACCGCCATGGCGGCGTCGGGGGCCACCAGCGCGCAGGTGTTCGTCAATGGGCGGCCCATCGACGAGGTGCTCAGCCTCAAATAGTGGCTGATTGGTTCACGGGGAAAGGAGACGTCCATGCAGTGGGACTTGGGATTCGGCGCGGTGGCGCTGCTTGCGGCCATGTCGCTGGCATTTGGCCTTATTGCCCGTTTGATCGTGGGCAAAGGCCTGCCCAAGTGGGTATGGCTGCTTTCGGCGGTGGCCTACTTCTGCGCCGCGATTCTGGTCAGCGGGGTGTTTTTCGGCTGGGCAACGGAGGAGGAGCTCCAGCCGAACATCGACGGCCTGTCTTTCGACGAGGTGCAGCTGGTGACCCTCGCCGGTCTCATCGCGGCCCTCATGGCGCGCTACCTGATCCGCAGGAAGCGCCGACCGGAGAAGCCGGTCCACGGGACCCCCGCCTGAAGCTTTGCCGGGGTCCCGAGGAGGCCGGCCAGTTCCGGAATGCTAGCGGCCGAGAGGTCCCAGTCGGCCTCCGGGGCGAGGTCCGCCGTCTGGGCCTGGCCGTACTCGGTGGGGCGGGCGATGAAGGCCGTGGCCAATCCTGCTTCCCGGGCTGCCTGCAGGTCGTCGTTGTGGGCCGCCGCGAGCATCACTTCTCCGGGGTCTAGGTCCAGGAACTCCGCGGTCCGAAGATAGGCCTGCGGCAGCGGCTTGTAGGTGCGGGTCATGTCCGAGCCGATGATCACGTCCCACGGCAGGCCCGCGTTCCTGGCCATGTCCAGCAGCAGGGAGGTGTTGCCGTTGGACAGGGGTCCCACAATGTAGCAGCGGCGGATGGCGGCCAGGCCTTCCACGCTGTCCGGCCACGGCGGGAGCCGGTGCCATGACCTGTTGAGCTTCTCCAGGCTTTCCGCATCGAGCCGCTCCGGGGCGAAGCCGTGTTGGCGGAGCACCTGGTCCAGGTTTTCCCGGTGCAAGGTATCCAACGTGGCAAACTCACGGGCGCCGCTGCGGATGGCGTCCATGGCCGGCTGGTACAGGGCGCGCCAGTCGTCCGCGAAGGCCTCGGCGTCGAGATGGTGCCCCCGCTCCGCGGCAAAGGCCGCCGCCTCCCGTGCGACACCGGAGCGCCAGTCCACCACGGTCCCAAAGGTGTCGAAAAGGACGGCGCGCACCTCGCGCCCGGTGGATGGCGAACGGTACGGCTGGAACCCCATGTCCTGTCTCCTTCTGTGGACTGCCCTGACCGATAGTCTGGCAGCATGGGCACTGATTTCAGCGACCCGGCCGCGCCCGGCCGCGATTTCTATCGGCTTCTATCGGTGTAGCTCCTTGGATCCAGGACCTGGGCTTAGAGGTTTACAGTGGAGGCATGGCTCACGGCCGCAACCCGCTCGACGACCTGCGCGAAACCATCGGCCACTTGGCCGATCAGCTCAAGCTGCCCGGTTCGGACCGCGTTGACGACCTGGTCGGTGACCTCATGGGTGCGAGGCCCGGGCCGGCACGGCCGCTGGCTGAGGTGCAGGCGGAACTGGACGCGCTAGTCGGGCTGGAGACCGTAAAGGAACAGGTGCGCGCCCTCGTGGCACTGCTTCAGGTCCAGGCCCGCCGGAAGGCGCACGGCCTGCCGGAGGTGGCCACGTCGCAACATTTGGTGTTTCTCGGAAACCCGGGCACGGGCAAGACCACCGTTGCGCGGCTCCTGGCCGAGATGTACCGCGCTGTCGGCCTGCTGCAGAAGGGCCACCTGGTGGAGGTGGACCGTTCGGGCCTGGTGGGGCAGTACGTCGGGCAGACCGCCATCAAGGCCGACCGGGTGATCCGGCGCGCGCTGGACGGCGTCCTGTTCATCGACGAGGCCTACGCGCTGGCCCCCGAGGACGGCCGGATGGATTTCGGGCCCGAGGCGATCGAGGTCCTGCTCAAACGCATGGAGGACCACCGCCACCGGCTTGTGGTGATCGTGGCCGGCTATCCGCGGCTGATGGAGGCTTTCCTGCTCTCCAACCCGGGATTGCGCTCGCGGTTCGCCCGCGAGATTACGTTTCCGGACTACTCCGTCGACGCGCTCCAGGAGATCTTCCACCGGATGCTGGCCCAGCACGAGTACATGCTGGAGCCCGAGGCGGACCAGGTGCTGCGCCAGATCTTCACTGGCCTCCACGCGGGCGAGGATTCCGGCAACGCACGGTTCGCCCGCACGCTGTTCGAACAGGCCCTCAACCGGCAGGCGCTGCGGCTGTCGCTCGACGAGGAACAAAGCCTCGACGCGCTCGACCGTGACGCCGTCATGACGCTTACGGCGGACGACATCATCCAGGCCGCGCTGGCCCTGGGCGAGGAACCGGAGCCCGAACCGGTGCCGGAACCTGAGCAGCCACGCTGGTGGCGCTGGCTGGTGTGACATGATCGTGCCCGATATCTCCCAGGACGCCGTGGCAGTGGCGGACCACTACGACGACCTCGATCCCGTGTACCGCCGGGTGTGGGGTGACCATGTCCATCACGGGTACTGGTTGACGGGCCGGGAGACACCTCGTGAAGCGGTCGAGGCGCTGGTGGACGCGGTTGGCGACCGGCTGCGTCTCGCGCCCGGCCAAACATGCGTGGACATTGGCTGCGGCTACGGCGCCACCGCCAGGCAGGTCGCGGTGACGCGCGGGGTCCGCGTCACCGGTTTCACGCTGTCCGCCGAGCAGGCCCAGTACGCCGCCGCACATCCGGTGCCGGGCGTGGACATCCAGGTCCGCGACTGGCTTGCCAACGGCTTGGCCGATGCCTCGGTTGACGCGGCCTGGGCGATCGAGTCCAGCGAGCACATGGTGGATAAGCCCAGGTTCTTCGCCGAAGCGCACCGCGTGCTGGCCCCGGGCGGCCGCCTGGTCGTCTGCGCGTGGCTCGTCGGGACCGATGCCAGGGGGTGGAAGGGCCGCCACCTGCTGGAGCCGATCTGCCGCGAAGGGCGCCTGCCGTCGATGGGCACGCGCGAGGAGTATGAGGCGATGGCAACGGCGGCGGGCTTCACGGTCACCGGCTATGAGGACGTCAGCCGCCGCGTGGCCCGCACCTGGTGGATCTGTGCCGGCCGGCTGCTGAAGGTCCTGCTCGTCGATCGCGAAATGCGCGGCGTCGCCCTGGGCGCACGGAACCGCGGTGCTGTCCTGAGCATTCCCCGCATGATCCTTGCCTACCGCACCGGCGCAATGCGCTACGGAATCTTCACGCTGACGAAGGCCGGGGAGAACGGCACGGCAGGCGATCCCGGCTAGTAGTCCCGCCGTCGTCCCCTCCGACGCTCTCTCACTTAATGCAGGTTTTCCGCGAACGCTCGCTCACTTCCCTGCCGTTTCTACGTTTGGGAGGTGGCTTGGCGGGCACTGTCGCGCACCACAAGGGTGGGCGGGATCGGCGTGCGGTCAACGTCCCGCCCCTCCATGGCACCCAGAAGCACCTCGGTGCTCATCAGCGCCAGCGCGGTGAAGTCCTGGCGCACGGTGGTCAGGGGAGGAAGGAAATAATCAGATCCTTCAACGTCGTCGAATCCCACGATGCTGACGTCCTCCGGAACGCGGATGCCGTTTTCGGTGAAAGCCCGGATCAGTCCGAGGGCAGTGTGGTCACTGGCTGCGAAGATGGCCTGGGGAACTCTTCCCTCGCGCACCAGCCGGAGGCCCGTCTCATAGGCCCACCTGGGGCTCCAGTCGCCCTCGAGGCAAAGCCCCGGCGTGAGTCCGGCCTCCCTCAGCGCCGCTTCCCAGCCGCGTTTGCGCACCCGGCCATCGAACCATTCCATGGATCCTGCAATATGGGCGATGTCCCTATGGCCCAGATCTATGAGGTGCTGGGTGGCCAGCCTCGCTCCCAGTTCCTGGTTTTCCGAGTACGTGAAGACGTTGGGGGTTGAGGATGCCCCGGCGGCAATCATCTCCACAGGGACGCGGCACGTGGCGTTCCATACGGCGGCTGCCATGTCCACCACCGGGGCAATGACGATGATTCCCCCCACTCCGGTATCGTCCAGGGTGTCGAGGGCGTCCTGGACGGACGCATCATAGGGCTTCTCGACACTGATGACGGTTGTGGCATAGCCCTTCTTCCGGGCAACGTTTTCGAGAGCCATCAGCGTACCCACAGGACCAAACCGCGGCGAACCGTCGGAAAGTATGCCGATGGACGTCGATCGGCTGGTAACCAATGCAGTGGCCGCCCGGTTGCGCCGGTAGCCGATGTCTTTGATGACCTGCAAGACACGTTCCCGTGTCGCGGCGCTCACATCCGGCGCGTCATTGAGCACCCGCGAAACCGTGCCGAACGACACGCCGGCCGCGCTCGCGACATCGTTGATAGTAGGCTTGCGCCGCCGCAACGGGGCGTCCGGTAACCTCTCGTTCGCCTCGCGGGGAACAGTCGTGCCTGCCACACTCTCTCCTGTCTAGCACCTCAATGGCACAAACCCTCGGGTTCCATGCCTTTCGATCTTACGCCGGGCCACCGGCCCGCGCGCCGGAAAGGAATTGCAATGTGATGGTTGACACCTCTCTCCGTAAACGTTTACGATGGTGTCCGTAAACGTTCACGGTATTCCATAAACGCTTACGGAAGTGACCCCAACCACCAACGGAGGAAAGGAGCGGGATGGCTGACACGATCGCCGACGCCCTCGCGCTCGATCCCAACACTGGGCTTCGAAACGTCGATGAGTCCCAGTGGGCAAATTTGGAACTGATCCTGGAAGACGCGCCGCCGAACGATCTCGCAGCCGCTGTCCGCACCTTTGTCCCTGCCGGTTCCTCGGCGGTCATCGGAATCTTCGATGAAAACCTGCTTTGGGCAAGCCTGGTCCTCTTCGTCGACAACTCGGGTAAACCCGCCTCGGTGTCCACCATCTCCGGCCCCGCCGCGGAACCGGGCGCTGATATGGGGAAGGCGGCTAACGAGGCGGTGAAGTGGGTTCAAGCCCACCACGGGCCATGTTCCCTCGGTTTGTTCGTCGACAGAGTGCACGCAGAGGCGCTCCTGAGAGCTTCAGACAAGGCCGCTGCCATCCGCGCAGCGTCGGCCTCCGGCGGGCTTGTCCTGTCGCCGGTTCCTCCAGCCCTGGCTATTGCCCTCGCCTGACCCACATTCAACATCCACCCCATCCATCCACCACTCAAAGCACTGGAGAACAATGATGATCCGCAGGCTTCCCATTGTGGCCCTCGCCGCAGCCTTGTCCCTATCCATCGCTTCCTGCAGCAGCCCGGCAGCAGACACCTCGAATGCTCCCGACGCCGGCGTGTCAGAGAAGGCCCAGCAGGCCCTCGATAAGATCAAGGGACAGGTCCTGAGTAAGGGCCCCAACGGCGAGACCCCCTCGCCCGCCTCCGTCGCAGATTTGACGCCCGAAGAGATCGAGAAGGTCAAGGGACTCAACGCCAAAGCCGCCATCGTGATGCACTACGGCGGCAACGACTGGGCCACGGCCCAGGTCAACGGGCTCAAGAGTGAATTCGAAAAACTCGGCATCAAGGTCATCGCCACAACGGATGCGAACTTCAAGCCGGACAAGCAGGTCTCGGACATCGAGACGGTCATGACCCAGGACCCTGACATCATCGTCTCCATCCCCACCGATCCCGTCGCCACGGCATCGGCCTATAAGAAGGCTGCAGCTGCCGGGACAAAGCTCGTCTTCATGGACAACATCCCCCAGGGACTGACCGCCGGTAAGGACTACGTTTCTGTTGTTTCCGCCGACAACTACGGCAACGGCGTCGTCTCTGCCCACCAGATGGCTAAAGCACTCGGTGGCAAGGGGAAGATCGGGGTGGTCTTCCACCAGGCCGACTTCTTCGTAACCAAGCAGCGTTACGACGGGTTCAAGGAAACGATTACGAAGGAATATCCGGAGATCCAGATCGTCGAAGAAAAGGGGATCGCCGGTCCCGACTTCGCTGGAGACGCACAGGCTGCTGCCAACGCCATGTTGAGCAAGTACCCCGACCTGTCCGGCATCTGGGCTGTCTGGGATGTCCCCGCAGAAGGGGTCATGGCAGCCGCGAGGGCCGCGGGCCGGCAGGACCTGAAAATCGCCACCGAGGACCTGGGCAAGAACGTCGCGATTGCCCTGGCCAAAGACGAACTCATTGTTGGCCTTGGAGCGCAGGTTCCGTTCGACCAGGGTGTCACGGAAGCGCGGCTGGCCGCAGGGGCGCTCATCGGCAAGGAAGCTCCGGCCTACGTGGCACTGAGCGCCCTCCCGGTTGACCACTCCAACGTTCTGGAAGCCTGGAAGCAGGTCTACCACGAGGATGCTCCGAAGGACATCCGGGACTCCTACAAGCAGTAGCCAAGAACCGGCGGTGCGGGGGTTCCTTCCTCCGCACCGCGCCGAAAGGGCAACGATGAACACCGCAGACAATGTCGTCGAAATGCGATCGATCTCCAAGGGCTTCAACGGCGTTACCGTACTGAAGGACGTGAGCTTCGACGTCCGCAAGGGCGAAGTCCACGCGCTCGCAGGCGGCAACGGCGCAGGGAAGTCCACGCTGATGAAAATCCTCCAGGGCGTTTACCAGGCAGATGCCGGGGAGATCCTTGTTGGAGGCAAACCGACAGCCATCAACTCCATCCAGGACGCGAAGGCCGCCGGAATCGGAATGGTCTTCCAGGAATTCAGCCTGGTACCGAGCCTGACCGTAGCCAAAAACATCTTCCTTGCCGCCGAACCGCTCGGCGTGGGGGGAATGATCGACGACCGTGCCGCGGTGCGCCGGGCCAGGGAAGTCTTCACTGAGATGGAGGTCGACGTCGACCCGCGCGCCGAGGTCTCGCGGCTCGGCACTGCCTACTGGCAGCTGACCGAGATCGCCAAGGCGCTCGCACAGAACGCCCAGGTGCTGATCATGGACGAACCCACAGCCAGCCTTGCCCGGCATGAATCCGAAGCCCTCTTCGAACTGATTGACCGGCTCAAGCAGCGCGGCATTTCAATCATCTATATCTCCCACCGCATGGATGAGGTGTACAGGCTTGCGGACCGGATCACTATCCTCCGCGACGGCCGCCACCTCCTCACCGCGCCACTGACGGACGTCACTCCCGAACAGATCGTGGAAGGCATCGTGGGCAAGAAGATCGAGGGCCAGCTCTCCTATCGTGCCCGGGACCACGTGGCACACGAAGGGGCGCCGCTGCTGGAAGTCCGCGGACTCAATGCGGGGCCGCGCGTCCGGGACGTTTCCTTTACACTCCGGCCCGGCGAAATCCTTGGCCTGGCAGGGCTGATGGGAAGCGGACGAACCGAACTCGCGCGTGCACTCTTCGGAATAGACAAGGCGGAAAGCGGCGAAGTCCTCCTGCGGGGAAAGAAGGTAACCCTGACCTCACCGCAGCAGGCCATCAATGCCGGCCTCGCCCTCATCCCGGAGGACCGCAGGGCCCAAGGGCTTGTCCTGGAGCACTCCGTCCAGGACAACCTGCTGCTTCCCCTCCTCAGCCAGATCCAGCGGGGACCCTTCCTGGACGGGGCCAAGGCCAAGGAGCTGTCTTCGTCCTTGATTAAGAGGTTCGCAGTGAAAGTCGCCCATCCCCACCGTCCGGTGCGGCTCCTTTCGGGCGGAAACCAGCAGAAGGTGGTCATCGCCAAGTGGCTGGGTACCGACCCGGACATTCTGATCCTGGACGAGCCCACGGCCGGCGTCGACATCGGCACCAAAAGCGAAATCCTGGACATGATCCGTGAACTGGCCAGTACCGGAAAAGCCGTCATCGTCATCTCCTCCGAGTATCCAGAACTACTTGCGGTCAGCGACCGCGTCCTCGTCCTCAAGGACGGTTCCATCATCCGTGACATTCCCCGCAGCGAAATCGCTGACGAGGAATATCTCCAACTCGCAGTCCAAGGAGTCTGAACAGTGAGCAAGGCAAACTCCGTAGCGCCGCGGGACAACGCGGCCCGCAATTTCGGTACCGTCCTGAAAGAACTCGACTGGCGTCGCTATGTCATCTACATCGGCTTCGTCGTGGTCTTCCTTTTCTTCGCAGTTTTGCTGCGCGACCAGGGCTTCATGTCGCCAAACAATCTGCTGAACATCTTCCGGCAGACCGCCACGATCACCGTCATCGCCGTCGGCATGACCTATGTGATCGCGTGTGCAGAGATCGACTTGAGCGTCGGATCCGTGGCCGGTCTCTCCAGTGTCTGCACCGCGATGGCACTCTCCCAGTGGGGCCTGATCCCCGGCATCCTGGCCGGCCTCGCTGTCGGGCTCGTCGTCGGGTCGGTCAACGGTGCCCTGGTCAGCCTCCTTGGCATCCCTTCCTTCCTGGTGACGCTCGGCATGCTGGGCATCGCCGTCGGCGTGGCCCAGTGGATCACGGCCTCGGCGCCTCAGCCCATCCTTAACGACACGTTCAACATGCTGTTTGGATCCGGCAATTTCGGTCCGATTCCGGGTCTGGTGGTGTGGAGCGCCATCTTCGTCGCCATTGGCGCCGTCGTGCTGAACCGCACCAAGTTCGGCCGTCAGGTCCTGGCTACTGGAGGCAACCGCAACGCCGCAGAGTTTACCGGCATCAACACCAAGCGCATCAAATTCCAGGTGCTCCTTATCTCGGCCGTGGCGGCAAGCGTCGCCGGCATGCTCTACGCCGGACGTCTCCAGTCGGGGCGGTTTCAGTGGGGATCCGGAGACGAACTCTCCGCCATCGCTGCCGTCATCCTGGGTGGAACCAGCCTCTTTGGCGGGTTCGGGTCCATCATCGGCACTCTCTTCGGGGCGCTGCTGATTGGACTGATCAACAACGGACTGATCCTCGCAGGGCTCGACAGCAGCCAGCAGCAGGTGGTGCGCGGTGCCATCATCATCCTGGCTGTCGCGCTGGCCAGGAAGAAGTAGCACCCGTGACTTTCCAACTACGGGCCGGAATCATCGGAACAGGATTCATGGGCTCTGTCCACGCCCATGCAGTTCGCGCAACAGGCGGTGAAGTCACCGCAGTCGCCGGCCGGACCTTGGCAGCAGCCGAGTCCGCCGTAGCCGGACTCGGCGCCCGTTTCGCGGCCGCTACGCCCGAGGCATTGATAGCCCGGGACGACGTGGACGTGGTCCACATTTGCACACCGAATGCGACCCACGCCGACCTCGCCCGCAAGGCCATTGCTGCAGGAAAGGCAGTCGTCTGCGAAAAGCCACTGGCCACCAGCGTTGATGACGCCCGGGAGCTGAAAGAGCTCGCGGACCAGGCCGGCGTGGTTACTGGCGTTCCGTTCGTGTACCGGTTTTATCCGGCCGTGCGCGAAGCGCGGGACCGGATCGCCCGCGGCGAGGCGGGCAGTCTTTGGCTCCTGCACGGCTCGTACCTGCAGGACTGGCTCGTGGGCGCAGAAGCCACCAACTGGCGGGTCGATTCATCGATCGGCGGTGCGTCCAGGGCTTTCGGTGACATCGGCGTCCACTGGTGCGACCTCATGGAATTCACCACCGGGCACAAGATTATCCGGCTCGTAGCGAGCACCAGCCGTGCCTACGATCAGCGGGAAACAGGAGGGAGTATGTCCTCTGTGGCTACCGAGGACGGGGCGACGCTCCTGTTCGAGACGGACCAGGGCGCCACAGGATCCCTGGTAGTCAGCCAGGTCAGTCCCGGAAGGAAGAACCGCCTCTGGTTCTCTTTTGACGGAACCGAAGCGTCCTTCAGTTTCAACCAGGAACGGCCGGACACCCTGCACATGGGCCGCACCGACTCAACCGCCCACATCCCGGTAGGCCCTCAAACCCTCACGACCCCCGGCGGGAGACGGTACGCCACGCTTCCTCCGGGTCACCCGCAGGGCTACCAGGACAGCTTCAATGCCTTCGTCGCAGACGTATATGCGGCTGTCCAGGGTCAAGAACCCGACGGTCTGCCCACCTTCCGGGATGGACTGCGGGCAGCACTCCTCACCGATGCAGTCGTACGCTCAGCCGCGCAGCAGACGTGGGTCGACGTTCCCCAGACAGACAACCTCATCGGATCACTCAAGTCTTCCTCAGCAGCTGAAAGGCAGAAGCAATGAAACTCGGTTACTGTTCCATCACCTGGGGCGGCGTCGTCGGCCACCCGCAAGGCGTGACCAGCGTGAAGGACCTTTTCTACCTGACCCACGGGTCGATGCGGGACGCCGTCCAGGACATCGCCTCAGTCGGCTACCAGGGTGTTGAAATGTTCGACGGCAACCTCGCGGAGTACGCAGAGAAGCCCGAAGAACTCAAGGAGATCCTGGCTACTGCCGGAATCGAACTAACCAGCGTCTATACCGGGGCGAACTTCATCTATTCCGACATACTTCCCGACGAGCTCCACCGGATCCACCGCGCCGCCGAGTTGGCTGCCGGCTTCGGAGCCGAACGGCTAGTAGTAGGAGGCGGAGCACGCCGCGCGGCCGGCACCACCGAGGAAGACTACCGCCGGCTCGGCCAGGCGCTGGACAAAGTCACGGACATCGCAGAAAGCTTCGGGCTGTCAGCCAGCTACCACCCGCACTTGAGCACCATCGTGGAGAGCCCGGACGAACTGGACAAGCTGATGCCGCTCACCCGGATCGGCTTCTGCCCCGACACCGCCCACCTTGCTGCCGGTGGGGCCGACCCGGCCGCGATTATCCGGAAATACCCAGACCGTATCCGGCACGTGCACCTTAAAGACTTCCAGCGGGACCCCTTCAATTTCCTGCCCCTGGGACAGGGCGAGCTGGACTTCCCGGACATCATCGCCGCAATCCGGGAAAGCGGGTATGACAGCTGGCTCATGGTCGAACTCGACAACTACGACGGCGACCCCCGGGAAGCGGCCGCCATCAGCAAGACATACCTGGAAAAGCTCCTCTCCAACTAATTTTCAACCGCAGGGCATCGCCAAAGCCGGCATCAGCCCTGCCTTCCGGAAGGAAAAGACTCACATGCAGAACCTCAACGTCGGCCTCATCGGAGGCGGCTTCATGGGCAAGGCCCACTCGTTGGCTTACGCCGCCATGCCTATGTTCTTCTGGCCTGCACCGGCTATGCCGGTCCGCAAAGTGATTGCAGAAGCCAGCGAAGACCTCGCTTCGGAAGCGGCCCGCCGCTTCGGCTTCGAAAAGTCCACGTCGGATTGGCGCAGCATCATCGAGGACCCCGACATTCACGTCGTCGATATTGCTACGCCCAATCACCTCCACGCCGAGATTGCCATTGCCGCGGCTGAGGCGGGAAAACACATTATCTGCGAAAAGCCCCTGGCGCGTACCGGCGAAGAGTCCAAGGCCATGTATGACGCGGTCAAGGACAAGAACATCGTCCACATGGTTGCCTTCAACTACCGGCGCACCCCTGCCGTTGCGCTGGCAAAGAAATACATCGAGGAAGGCGCCATTGGCCGCGTGCTCAGCTTCCGTGGGACCTACCTGCAGGACTGGAGCGCCGACCCCAATTCACCGCTTTCCTGGCGCTTCCAGAAATCCATCGCAGGTTCCGGTGCCCTCGGAGACATTGCAACACACGTCATTGACATGGCCCGGTACCTCGTGGGCGAGTTCAGCGCCGTCAACGCCATGATGTCCACCTGGATCCCCGAGCGGCCGCTGCAGGCGGGCGGCGCTGACGCGCTCGGCACCGTTCGTGGCGGAGAAGGCCCAAGGGGCCAGGTTGATGTTGACGATGAAGTGATGACGATGATCCGCTTCGCCAACGGAGCCGTGGGATCCGTTGAAGCAACACGCAACGCGTATGGCAGAAACAACTACATCACCTTCGAAATCCACGGAACCGAAGGAAGCATCGTGTTCAACTACGAGCGGCGCGACGAGCTGCAGGTCTGCTTCGCGTCCGACCCGGGCGACCGCCGTGGATTCCGTACCGTTTACACCGGGCCCGCGCACCCCTATGGCGAAGGACTGTGGCCCATCCCTGCTCTCGGCATCGGTTACGGCGAAACGAAGATCATCGAGGCCTACGATTTCTTCAAAGCGATCGCAGAAGGCGGCAGCGTAAGCCCGAGCTTTGCCGACGGCTATCAGGTAGCCCTCATCGACGACGCAATCGTCGAGTCAGCTGCAAAAGAATCGTGGGTCGACGTTCCACAGATCAACGCATGACCCGAAGGGAGGGGCGGCCCACCAGCCGTCCCTCCCGCGGGCACAGGAGCACCCGAGGACGTGAAATTGCCACAAACAAGAGAAGAGCAAGTCTGGCTCACGCCAGTGTTCATCGCCGAAGCAGGGCAGGAAGCAACGCTTCATGAGGCACTCTTTCGGCTGCAGTCCGCGAGCCGGGAAGACCCAGGCTGCCTGGAATACACCGTCTTCTCTGACGATCAGAGGCCCGGTACCTTCGTCCTCTTTGAGGGGTGGGCCAGCCGCGGGGACCTCGAGGCCCACAACGAAGAAAACCATGTCAAGGAATTCGTGAAAGAGGTGCATTCCCTGCTGGCCGTACCGTTCTCCATAACTCCCATCACTCCTCTTACCGGAAGGCGCTGACAGGGCCTGGGGCAGCAGTTGGCGTTCGCCCGCGCTGACGGAGGACGACGACGGCAGGTAGTCCTGCCGTCGACGTTCCATCCGCTGTTGCTGGCCGGGGGTTGGCATGTTTGACGCGGTCGCATCGGGCGCAGAACCTCCGCTTGAGTGACAGGGCAAAGCGTTACATGTAACGTTGAGGTATGGGTGTTAGAGACCGGGTTGCCCGGCACCGTGCCGTCATGCGCGAACGGGGCTTCCGGCAGATCCAGATGTGGGTGCCGGACGCGCGCACGGACGAGTTCAGGCGGGAGGCCGAACGTCAGGCGCTCGCGGTTGCCGCTGCCGACCGGGCCTTCGACGACCAGGACTTCGTCGAACAGATCTCGGAAGACTGGCCCGAGTGAACCGCGGTGAGCTGTGGACGGTATCCGGCGGAACCTATGCGCAGAAACCGCGGCCGGCGCTCATCATCCAGGATGACGTGTTCGGGAAATCAGAATCGATCACCCTACTCCCGCTGACCTCGCACCTCACTGACGCGCCATTGCTACGGCTGACGGTGGAGCCAAGCACCCTGACGGGATTGGCGCAGACCAGCCAGATCATGGTGGACAAGCTGACAACGGTGCGACGCGCGAACCTCGGCCAGCGAATCGGCAGAATCGATTCTGAAACCATGGTTGCCGTGGAGCAATCGCTCGCCGTCTTCCTCGGCCTGGCACGCTGATAGACCGGCGTCGGCAGGCAGTTCCGCCGTCGTCCCCTCCGACGCTCTCTCACTTAATGCGGGCTTTCCGCCGCGAACGCTCGGGCACTTCCGGGCGGGGGACGTACACAGGCAAGAAGCGCGCGGCCTCCCATTACATCAGTGCTGCGTTCCCAGCACGGAGTGGGCGATCAGCATGTCGAGCCGCCGGATGTCAGCCTTTTTGCCGAGTTTGATCTTGATATGCCCTGCCCGGGTCCACAGCTCCAGTTCTGCATCGAGGTCGAATGTCCCGGCGTTCTCGGACGACCACATGTTGATGGCTGAATAGGGGAGTGAATAAATCTCCACCTTCTTGCCCGTAAAGCCCTGTGCGTCACGGACAATCATGCGCTTGGTCGTGAAAATTGCGCTGTCCCGGAACGTCTTGTAGGCCGCTACGGGCTGCTCACCGCCGACCATGAGCTCCGCGACGTCTTGGGGAATCGGGCATTCCTCCACGAACATCCATGTAGCTACTGCGGCTGCTTCCATTACAAACTCCCCCTATTTGTTCCATGACCATGCCGAATTCCGGCTCCACCACGAGACTGACGCTTGACCAGCTGGGGGCCGCGTCGGGACCGGGCAAAGATCGGCTCTACCTGGAGGTCATTGCTACAGGTTGCGGCGGTCCAGGGCGTCGAACAACTCCTGCCACTCGGCCAGGTCGCGGTCCACGTCGCGCCGATGCGCCGTGTTCCATTTGGGCATGATGTCCTGCGTCAATTCCTGGGCGGTCGGCTTCTGGGCCGGCGGTTTGCGGGCAGGAGGCGCGTTCCGCTTTCGGGCAACTTGTCGCGGCGGTGCGGGGCGGACGCTGCGTTTTGAAGCGGCACGGACCTTATTCCTGCGGATGAGGAGAGCTACGAGGTCCACGGACCAACCAATCGACTTGCCGATGACCAGCAAGGTTCCCAGGAAAAGCCAGGCAGCCAGCAGGAAGCCGGCCCAAAGCAGTATTCCCATTGCTGAGAAAAGCAACACCATGGCCCATTTTATAGTCCGGATCCCCGCTATGGGATGAACTGCGGAAGAAGTGCTTCCCGCCTGATTCACTCGAGCTGGCTATTGGCTGCCCGCGTCAGGGCAGTGGCTGGCGTTCGCCCACGCTGACGGAGGACGACGACGGCAGGTAGTCCCGCCGTCGTCGTTCGAGGCGCCGCTGCTGGGCCGGCGACGGGATGCCGGCACGCTTACTGCGGTTGCACCTGGCGCACGCCGCCACGAAGTTCTGCAGGCTGGTGGACCCGCCCTTGGACCACGGATAGAAGTGGTCCCCGTGCTCGGCCGGGCGTGCGCAGCGCCGCCCGAACCCCGACTCCAGCTCGCACAGCCCGCCGGCCCGGGACATCCCCTCGCGTCGCTGCTGGCGGGTGAAGCGCCGAACCGGGTCCCGCCGTCGTACATCACCGGCGGTGACCACCGCGGCGACGATGCCCAGAACGACAATCACCAGCCCTGGCAGCACTGCCACGGCGACCACCCCGTCGACGAGTCCGCGAAGGACCTCCGGCGCCGGGCCGGCAACCGGCGCGGCCTTTGGCATAAGAGCTGTCATCACCGAGAAAGCCAGCCACAGCATCGCCGCCGAATACGCCAGCCGAAGGCCAATCCGCGTCCAATAGATTCGGCTTAATTCCTGCATAAAATTCCCCCATATTCATTTCCCGGAAAATCACAGCTTCCGGGTTTCTAGAGAATCGTATAGTCAAAAACAACAGAGCCCCGTGCAACAATGGCGCCATGACCCACGAGCCGCAGCAGCCCGCCGCACCGGCACCGGACAGCACCGACGCTCACGCATTCGACGCCGCCTACCAAGCCGCCCAAAAGAGCCTCGCCGAAGGCGGCGTCCCGATCGGAGCAGCTCTGGCGAGGGGCGGTGTGGTGATTGCGAGCGGACATAACGAACGGGTACAGAACGCCGACCCCATCGCGCATGGGGAGATGTCCGCGCTCCGCGCCGCCGGGCGGCAGAAGAGCTACCGGGACACCACGCTCTACACCACCCTCGCGCCGTGCGCCATGTGCGCCGGGACCATCATCCAGTTCAAGATCCCGCGGGTGGTGGTGGGGGAGGCGCAAACGTTCGACGGCGAACTGGAGCTTTTGCGGTCACGCGGCGTTGAGGTGGTGGTGCTGGAGGACCAGCGGTGCGTGGACATGATGCGCGCCTTCCAGGATTCCCATCCGGAGCTGTGGGCGGAGGACATCGCGGAAGAGGCCTGATTAGACCTGCGTCACTAACCGGTGTAAGGGTGGACGAATGAAAGCCGATATCAATTTCTACTTCGACCCGGTCTGCCCTTTCGCCTGGATGACCAGCAAATGGGTGCGGCTGGTGCAGGCCCAGCGCGACTACACCGTCGACTGGCGGTTCATCTCCCTGCGCCAGGTCAATGCCGAGGTTGACTATGACGCTCACTTTCCGCCGGAATACGAGGCCGGGCACACTGCCGGACTCCGGCTTCTGCGGGTGGCAGCCAGGGCCCGCGCGGAGCATGGCCGCGAGTCGATCGCCCGGCTGTATGAAGCGTTCGGGGCACACATCTTCGAAACTGCGCCGGACGCGGACCAGGGCACCGAGGGCGAGATGCGGGAGAGGCGCGGGACGCGGGAGTTTGTGGAGCCGATCCTCGCCGACGCCGGGTTGCCACTGGACCTCGCGGACGCTCTCGACGACGAGTCCTGGGACCTCGAAATCCGGCAGGAAACGGACGAGGCCCTTTCGCTGACAGGCAAGGACGTGGGCACGCCCATCATCCACTTTGAACCACCGACCGGCGTGGCCTTCTTCGGGCCGGTCATCAGCCGGCTGCCGGAGGGGGAGTCAGCCGCAGAGCTGTGGGACCACGTGGTGGGGCTGGCACGCTTCGGAGGTTTCGCCGAGCTCAAGCGCAGCCTGCGCGAGCAGCCTCAGCTGCCTGCCTTCGGAGTGGCCGCGAATACAGTGGGTCAGCAGGAGGACTGGCACGGCGGCAGCCGGCGTCAGAAGAAGTGAACGTTGGGAAGGATGAACCCATGAACGAGACCAGCATCCGCCAGTACCAGGACTCCATCACCGTCCAGGCCTCAGCCGAGACCCTTTATGACCTGGTCTCGGATATCACCCGCACCGGCGAATGGAGTCCGGTTTGTACATCGTGCTGGTGGGACGACGAGGACAGTGCCGGCCAGCCCGGGGCCTGGTTTACCGGGCGCAATGAGCTGCCGCAGCGGACCTGGGAGACACGGTCGCAGGTCGTGACTGCCGACCGCGGCCGTGAGTTCGCCTGGGTGGTAGGCGGCAAGTTTGTCCGGTGGGGCTTCACGATGACCCCGGCCGAAACCGGGACGACGCTCACCGAGTCTTGGGAATTCCTGCCGGATGGAATAGCCATGTTCGAGGAAAAATTCGGCGACGGCGCAGACGCCCAGATCGCCGACCGCACCCAGCACGCCCTCGACGGTATTCCGAAAACGCTCGCCGCGATCAAGCGGATCGCCGAATCCATCGATGCAAATGAGGAGGCCCGCTCCTAGGTGTGAGTCGGAACCATTATCCAGTTCAGGATCCGCCGCCTGGTGGCGGGGGAGACCCACACGTTCGACGGTGAACTCGAGCTCCTGCGCTCGCGCGGCGCGGCGGTGGTCCTGAGTATCTCGAAGCCGCCAGGAATATCTGGCCCAGACCGACCAGGAGCATTCGTCCGTCGGCGAGGAACGGCAGCAGGTTCACGCCATGCACTACGGCGATGGCACCAGCGATCCAGGCCGGGGCACCGGCAGGAATGGCGAGCAGGCACCAGATGATGCCGGCGGACGGCCCGGCGAGTGCGGTGAGGATGTTCTGCTTGCCGCCCAGGGGTGGGGTCTTTATCCAGACTTCGGTCATTGAATGGTGGACGGAGCATGCCGAAGGCTGGCGCAGCAGGGCGCGTGCGGTGAGCAGATGTGCAGTCTCATGGACGATGAGGGACGTGACGCTGACTATGAGGCCCGTCAATGCTGCCGACAGGGGAACGTCCGGCACCCCGGTTGCCACTGCGGCCACGGTCCCTGCTCCGACAAACAGGACGGCCATCACCAGCGCCGGTTTCAGCGCCGCCCTGGTCACGGCCAGCAGGGAAGCGGCGACGCTGCCCAAGACGGCGAGGCTGCCCCCTGGACCGCGGCGCCCGGTCACATCTCCGCCATGTCGGATCCGCGCAGTGCCAGCTTCCGGCCGATCACGAAGTACGCCGTCACCACCGCGGCCACCATGAGCAGCTGCAGCAGAACCCCGATCAGGAGATTTGCCGACATGGCAAGAACGGACTGGGCTGAGAAAGTCAGTCCGATCAGGCCGATAAGGGCGACGGCCTCGGACACCGCCCCGCCGATCGACTGGTCGCGGGACACCGGGAGCACCAGGCCAACGATGCAACTGGCACACAGTTCCACGAACAGCATCGGAAGGGTCATCACCAGCTCGAAGGGCTCCCATCCGGTCAGCAGCACCAGAGCCGTACCGTAGATGGCCATCATTGCGGACCACACGCCCACCACGGCCATGAATTTTGGCGCCACCCAGGCCGTGGGGCTCCCGGCGGTGCGGTAAATCCAGTGGTGCCTGCGGGTGGGGCCGTAGCAGCCGATGCCAATGGAACTGGCAACGGCCAAGGCGACGTACGTCAGGCCCAGGTCATCCGCGCCTGCGGCCGCTGCCGACACGACAGCGGCGATACAGAGCCCGTTAATGAACAGCAGCAGGACTGCATTGCTCGGATAGCGGATCCATTGCAGAAGCTCCAGGCGGAACAAGGAGTCGTCGCGTGCGGCCCGCGCCCGGAAGCGCAGCCGAAGGCCGGGGCGCCAAGGTGCCATGTCCGGCCTGGGTGCTGATTCGAGCAGACGCAGCATCCCGATCAGGAGAACCGGGAGGCCGAACGCGACGGCGGCCGCCCACCATGCGGGATCGGGCCCCCCAAGCAGCCAGGCCAGGACATCGCCGAGCGGCCGCAGCGGCCCGCCACTTTCCCTGCCGTTGAGCGGCATCGTGGCGATGAAGGCGAGGAGCAGCACCGCGGCGACGGCCAATCCGCTGATGCCTTGGATAATGACGGTGTTGCGGCCCAGGAGCCGCCCTCCGGCTACCTGCGTCACTTCGATCAGCACCTGGGTGGTCAGCGCGCCGAGCAGGGCTGCGTAGACGGCACTGCTCAATCCGATGACGGCCACCCGCACACTTCCGGCGAAAGCGAACTGCAGGGCAAGGGGTGCGGCGATCAGCAGCCCCCCGCACAGCCCGACTGCAACCGTAAGCCACCGGACTGCTGCCCTGGTGTGGGCCTGCCTGACCGGCAACACGGACAGCATCTCCGTCAGCAGGGTGCGGCTGGGGGCGTACAAGACGGCCATGAGTGTGGCAAGGGCCGGCATGGTGAACATGACACCGGCAACGGGACCGGCTATCTGCCACCCCGATTCCGCGTCGAGTCCCAACTGCCGGCCGAGTTCCACGCTCGACCAGGCAGTCCAGGCTGCCATGGCGGCGCCGATGCCAATCAGCAGTGACTTTGCCCGGGCCGGGGAGCCGAGTGAGCGGGCCAGATCGTTGAACCAGATCCGCCACGTGATGCTGTGGACTGCGGCAGTGACGGTGAACGCCCCCGGCGGTGCCGGGCTGCGGCGCAGCGGGAGCGTCACTGCTGACTGGCCTGGCGTTTCATGCCGCGGGAAACCAGCCAGATCAGGGCTCCGGCCAGCAGTGCAAGAAGAACCGGCCCCAGCGGGTTGAAAAACATGCTGGTTTCCGGTGCACCCGTGGCGGTGGTGGTCGATTCCACCACAACAAAAGCCGGCAGTGAGAAGTCGCCGTTCGTGACAAAGGTGATCAGGAAGACCGCTGCCAGCGTCAGCAGGGACAGCGCTGCTCCAAACCCGAGGGACTTAGCGAAGGTCATAATCTGCTCTTCTCCTATGTTCTGTCAGGGCAGCTGCAGCAACCGCTGCAGCTCCAGTTCTTTACCGAGCATTGCTGTGTGCAGGCCCGTGGCGTGGACAAACAGTTCTTCCAGGGACGCGGTGCCGTGACGTGCCATGAGGTCACCTGGTGCGCCTGCGGCCACCATCTTGCCCTGGGCCAGGATGACCACCGAACCACACATCCGTTCCGCCGCGGTGAGGTCGTGGGTTGCCAGGAGGACGGCGCCACCCTCTTCGGTAAAGGTCTTCAAGAGGGCGTTCATTAACAGCCCGGCTTCGGGGTCCAGTCCGCGCATCGGTTCATCCAGGATCAGCAGTTCGGGCCGGTGGGCCAGCGCGACGACCAGCTGAAGTTTGCGTTTCATTCCATGCGAGTACTCGCCCACATACTTCCCCAGGTGGGCCGAAAGTCCGAGCAGTTCCACCAACCCGTCCGCCGTCGCATCTGAAAACAGGGGGCGCAGCCGGCGGTAGAACGCGATCGTTTCGGAACCGGTGAGCGAATCCGGCATGGGCAGGTCATCCGGGAAAAAACCGAACCGGTCCTTGGCTTCCACCGAATCATGGGCGGCGCCGCCAACCAGGATCCGGCCGGAAGAAGCCCTGATAAATCCGGTGATGCAATGTATGGTGGTGGACTTGCCTGACCCGTTCGGTCCCAGAAGTCCGGTTATTTGTCCGGCCCCGACCGTAAAGGACAAGTTTTCGATCCCGGGCCGGGACCCATACATTTTGGTTAATTCCGCTACCTGCAGCGGGTCAGGCAAGTCCATTTTCAGTCCTTAATTAGCGGGCTTCGGCCTTAGTAGCAACCAAGCTTAATGCCGATCTTGATGCCCCAGGGACCCTTGACCGCTTCGATGTGTCCGGTAAATCCACGGTAACCGGCGTTCCGGCAGTAGATCCACGCGATGGCCGCGGCGATAACGAAGATGCCGATGAGGACAAGCCATACCCAGCGGAAACCGTTGGATTTGTCCAAGGCGGAATCAACAGCACGCGCGATGGTGTTCTGAGTGGCGACATGGGCGCCGATTGCATAATCGGTCAGAGCTAACAGCATCGAATACCTTCTTACGGATACGAGTGATTTGTAAAATGGCAAACTACAACGGATTACCCCCAAAATAACCGCGGCTCGAATCCGCCAGGCACAGACTATACGGAAGCAAATCCGGAAATCAATAGGAAAATCCAGACGTTTTACTATCGTTTCGAGATGATGGACGAAAGCACGGGGAAGGGGCGGCGGCTCTTCCGCCGTCGTGCGCCCGCCTTTCGCCGCGGCCTCCACGGCGCACGCACGGAAGTGCCCCCGCCAGCCGGCGGGGGCACTTCGGTCGCAGCAGCCGTCAGTCCCTTATCCCAGGAGGATGGTGATGAGCCTGATGGAGGAGCTGATGATGGCGATGAGGCCTACGACGGCGAAGACGTTGTGCCACCACTTGTTGCGGAGGTCGCCCATGACGGCGGTCTTGTTGGCCATGGTCACGATCAGGATTCCGAGCAGTGGCGCGATGAGCACGGTGAGGGACTGGGCGATCACGATGAGCCCGACGGGCGAGGACTGGAAGGACAGGGTGATGATCAGTCCGAAGGCCAGGATCAGTCCGGTGAAGACACGGGCGGTGGGGGATCCCGCCTTGGGGCCGCGGCCCAGCGCGTCGGAGAGCATGGTGCCGCCGGCGGTGGCGTTGGCGATCATGGAGGAGAACGCTGCTCCGGACAGGCCCAAAGCGAACACCATCGAGCCGACCGGTCCCGCCAGTGGTGTGAAGACGGAGGCAAGGGCGTTGATGGTGCCGGCCTCGCCGCCGGTCTTTCCGAGTACTGCGGCGGCGACGAGGATGACCAGGGCGGTCATGATCCCGGGAGCCACGATGCCGGGGATGGTATCCGCGAGGGTGATGTCCCGGTAGTCGGCACGGGTGCGCCGGTGTTCCTTCACTCCGTACGAGGTGTAGAAGGCGGCGTTGATGGAGAAATTGGTGCCCACCAGCGCCACGATGAGGATCTCACTGCCCGCCGGCAGTTGGGGGACCATGCCGGCCATGGACCGGTACCAGTCGGGCTGGGCCACGATAGTGCTGGCGATGAAGGCCAGGCCCATGAGGACCACGATCCCCAGGAGGACCTTTTCCACGACGCCGTAGACGTTCCGGAACGCAAGGACAAAGCCGACGGCGGCAGTACAGACGACCGTCCACAGCACCGGGGATCCTCCGAAGACCAGGGACAGGCCCAGGCCCGATCCCACGGCGTTGCCGACGGAGAACATCAGGGTGATGCCGAAGACGCCGAAGCCTGCCAGCACGCCGACCCATTTGCCCAGGTGCTCCTTGATCGAGCTGATCAGGGAGACGGGGGTGACGATGCCGAGCCGGACGCTCATGTCCGTGAAGAAGATCATCAGGACGGTGGAGACGGCGATGACCCAGACGAGGGAGTAATCGAACCGGCTGCCGGCCTGCACGGCAGTGGTGAGGTTGCCGGGACCGAACTGCCATGCCCCGACCACGAAGGCCGGGCCCATGAGGGCAAGGTAGCCCAGGAACGTGCGTTGTTTCTTGGTGGTCCCCTGGTGAGGGGTTCCGTGCTGCGTTGCCATCTGCTCGTCCCTGGTGCCGGGGTGTGTGATGGTCCTATTCTGCTCGCGCATTGGCGAGTCCTCCTTATTCAGCGGCGTTGCTGGGTGGTCGTCATTGACCGGAATGGAGAGTGTGAAGCTTTGGGGCCGGGCGGCGGGTAGCGGGACCCGCCGCCCGGAAGGATCCGTGAAGGGGTGGATCAGACGCGGGCGGTGACGCTGCCCAGGTTGGCGGACTTCAGGGCCAGCGCGATCTCCTGGTCCGCACCCTCTGCCAGGGGAAGCAGCGGCGGGCGGACTGTGGCGTGCTCGAGGATGCCGCGGGCCACCAGGCCTTCCTTGAGGGCGACGGTGCCTTCCATGTGGGAACCACGGTGGTACACGTTCTTGGTCACCGGCAGGAGGCGGTCATGGATGGCACGCGCTGCCTTGTAGTCACCGGCCTTGCCGGCGGCGATGAGCTCCACCAGGGGCTCCGGTGCCAGTCCGCCGTAGCCGACCAGGGCGCCGTCGACGTCGAACATGGTGTGCAGCAGGTATTCGTCGTGGCAGGTGAGGATCTGCAGGTCAGGGAAGGTGGCGCGCAGGACCGGGATCTCGGTGTCCCAGCGCTTCATGTTCCGGACACCGTTCTTGGTGGCGAACACGCCCTCCTGGCCGGCGATCTCGAGCTGGGTTTCCAGGTCGTAGGTTGCCTTGGTGGCGTCCGGGTACTGGAACAGGATCAGCGGCAGGCCGGAGGTTTCGTAGATTTCCTTGTAGCGGGTCTGTGGTGCGCCCTTCTGGTAGCCGAAGCGGAGCCAGCCGTGGGACGGGTACACCAGGCCTGCCGAAGCGCCGGCTTCCACCGCCCGCTTGGCTTCAAGGGCTGCGACGGTGTTTCCTTCGCCGGTGATGCCGGCGATGATGGGGATCTCGCCGTTTACGGCGTTCTTGAATTCGCGAATCACCAGGGCCTGCTCGTCCTGGGTCAGGAACGTTCCTTCGCCGGCGTGGCCCAGGACCACCAGGCCCTTGACGCCCTCGACGCTGGCCAGCCAACCGCCCAAGCGGTGGATCGCGTCGACGTCGACGCTGCCGTCGCGGTTGAACGGGGTGACGGGTGCGGGGACCAGCCCACGGAGATCGATGGTCATTGGAACTACCTCATGTCTTCTTTGATGGTCGGCCGTCCCGCCGTGTCGTGAAAACGTTTGCGGGAACGTTTTCAAGTTTGCACGTGTCCCAGCTCACTGTCAAGAGAACGTTTGCAAAAAGGGGAATAGAGTGTCTGTTACACGCCTGCTGAAGAGGAGAACAGCCCATGGAACCGGCCACCCCGGGCACCATCGTCACGCTCAAGGACGTCGCGGCAGCGAGCGGCGTGAGCATCTCCACGGCCAGCCGGGCGCTGGATGAGCGGACAACATCCCGCTCCGCGGCTGCTGCGCATGTGCGAAAAGTCGCCGAAGAACTCGGCTACCGGCGGAACTCCTTCGCCTCCAGCCTGCGGCGGGGAGAGACCCGCACGCTCGGCGTCCTCGTCCCGCGGCTGAGCGACACCGTCATGGCGCTGATGTTCGAAGAGCTGGAACGGGCGGCGTCCTCGCGCGGCTACTTCGCCATGGTGGCCACCAGTGGCGATGACCCGGACGATGAACGGCGTGCCGCCGAGACCCTGCTGGACCGCAACGTGGACGGGCTGATCCTGGCTACGGCCAGGCTCGACGACGGCCTTCCGCTCTTCCTGCGCGAACGCCGCGTCCCGCACGCCCTGGTGCTGCGCACTGACGGCGTCAGCCCGTCAGCACTGGGCGACGACGAAGTGGGCGGCTACCTCGCCGTACGCCACCTCATCGACTTGGGGCACCGAGACATCGCAGTCGTCACGGGACCATCGTTCACCTCCACGGGCATCGCCCGCCTGGCCGGCGCCCGCAAGGCCATGGACGAAGCAGGGATCACCCCGCCCGGGCCCTGGCTCGTGGCGGCAGGCTATGGCATTGAAAACGGCTTCGCTGCCGGGGAATCGCTCCTGGCCGGGAGCGATAGGAGACGGCCGAGCGCAGTGTTTGCCGCCAACGACAACACCGCCATGGGCATCATGGCGGCCGCCCACCGCCACGACCTGAGAATCGGATCTGATCTGGCACTGGTCGGCTACAACGACACACCGCTGTCCGCCAGGCTGCCCACCCCGCTGACCTCGGTGCATGTACCCCTGGACCAGATCGCCAGGACGGCCATCGACCTCATCATCGACCCAACCCAGGAACCCCGGATCAGGAAGTCGATCCCCACGCTCATTCCGCGTGAATCGAGCGGCCCGCCGCGCCAGCAGGGGTAACTCGTGGCCGTTGAGACCCGTGCTGCTGGACGGTCCAGCGCTTAGCTGAAGTTCTCGTACCGGGCCTTGCCCGTATGCTTGGCCCGGTACATCGCTGCGTCGGCCTCCCGCAGCAGCTCGGAAAGATCAGGGAACTGCCCGGCCCGCCGGGCGACTCCCATGCTCAGGGACACGCCGACCGGCCGTCCGCCCACCATGAACGGTTCATTCGTGGCAGCGTAGATGCGTTCTATGACTGACTCCGTGGGCGGGCTGTTGGCGTCCTTGCCGAAAACCACGACGGCGAACTCGTCGCCTCCCAGCCGGGCGACGACGTCGTGCGCGCGGACGCTGGACCGGAGCCGCCGGGCGAGCTGGACGAGCAGTTCGTCGCCTCCCTCGTGGCCCAGGGAATCATTGACGTCCTTGAAATCGTCGATGTCGATGAACAGAAGGCCGACGCTGGGAGGCCCGGGGGCATCGTCCTGTTCGAACCATGCCGCCAGGCGCTCGGCAAGGCCGGCACGGTTCACCAGCCCCGTCAGGGCATCATGCGTGGCCCGATACGTCAGGCTCTGGTGGCTGTCCTCAAGCGCGGCAGCCATCCCGTTGAACGCCACCGCCACTTCGCCCAGTTCATCGCGCCGGGCCACCTCCACGCGGTAGCCGAAGTCCCCGGCCTGCAGTTTCTGCACGCCCTGCCGCAGGCTGTTCACCGGCCGGATCAGGTCCGTCACCATACGGCGCCGGAAGTACAGTGTGACGCCGATCGCCGCCAAGAGCAGTCCAATCCTGGCGATCGTCAGGAGCCGCTCCATTGCGCTGGTATCCACGAGCCCGCTGTTCAGCGCTTGGATCGAGGAACGCTGGACCTCGCTCAGGTGCGTCCGGACCTTCGAACCCGCAGCCGCCAAATCCGTCCCGGCAGCAGGATCGTTCCCGGCATGGTTCAGAGCGGCTGCCCCCCAAAGGCCACCCTTTTCCAGGCCCGACTGCCAGTACTGCCGCGCCCGGGACAGGATTTCGGAACGGCCGCGGTCTCCGGTCTCGGCAGCAGCCTGGAAGAGCTCCTCGATGTCCTGTTGTTCGAGAACAAAAGCCTCCCTGTTGACCCGGGCCCCGGAGAGCAGCTGATGCCCCAACTGTTCGTGCCCGTCGACCGCTTCAGCCAGCGTAGCCACACTGGCGTACTCGGCCTGGAGCCGCGCGGCAGCGCCTTCAACCTGGCCCAGCACGGAACGGACTCCCACGATGGTGATCACGGCGCCCAGCAGCAGTGCGAGCAGCATCACAATGAACGCCCGGGACCATTCCCGCTGCAGGCTCCACGTGGCCGGCGATGCTGTGCTCTTATCCATGGTGTCCTCGGGCGAAGGGATTTTAGGCTCTACTCGACCGCAAGTTCCCCGAGCCTGGACCAGCCGTCCACCTTCACATTGATGATGTCCGGGGTCCGGGCCAGGTACGCCGGCAGTTCGGCGGTGGCCTTCTTGAAGTGAAGCGAGTTCACATGCGCTCCGCCGGCCTCGTCATCACGGAAGGCTTCGATCAGGACGTAGGTATTGGGGTCCTCCACGGAACGGGACCACTCGAAGAGCAGACAGCCTTCTTCTGCGTTGGTCCCTTCCGTGAATTCGCGGGAGATCTCCGGCCACGCGTCGGCGTGCTCCGGCTTGACCGGGAACTTGGCGGTAATGAAAATCAACTGTTTTCCTTTCTTTGCTGTACGGGTCGGCCGCCAACATCTCGCGAAGTGGGCGGGCTCCTCGCTAAGGCGCCGTACCGCCGTCGTGCTTCCCCGGCCGGTACCCGGCGAGCTCGGCGCGGACGTCGCCTTCCTCGTGGCCGCCCTTGCCCTTGCCGAACGGCAGCGCGTGCAGCAGCGGGTGGACGATGGCCATGACGAGCAACCCCCATGCGAGTCCGAGGATCGCGGAGAACAGCGTGTTCACCAGCCAGGCCAGAAAGCCGCCCACCACGGCGACGTGGGCCACCGGCTCTTCCACGGCATGGACCAGGTCGTAGGGCAGGTGCCAGCCAAGGTCGTACGCGCCCTGCAGCATGATGTGGCCGCCGACCCAGAGCATGGCGACGGTTCCGATGAGGGTGATGGCGGCCAGCACGGCCGGCATTCCCTTGACGAGCAGCCCGCCGATGCGCTGGGAGCTTGCGGAGTCCTTGGCAGCCAGGTGCAGCCCGATGTCGTCCATCTTGACGATGAGGGCGACAGCCCCGTACACCAGCACCGTGATGGCCAGGGCCACCACCACCAGGATGGATGCCCGGGCCCAGAGGGATTCGTCTGCCACCTCGTTCATCGAGATGACCATGATCTCGCAGGACAGGATGAAGTCCGTGGTGATGGCGCCCTTGACCACCTTGGCCTCGGCCTCCGGGCCGCGCTCGACCGCCGGTGCCTTCTCATCCGCGTGGTCCTTGCGGATCTTGTGCCAGACCTTCTCGGCGCCCTCGTAGCAGAGGTAGGTGCCGCCGATCATGAGGATGAACGGGATGGCCCAGGAGGCGAAGGTGCTGATCAGCAGCAGCGCCGGCAGGATGATCAGCAGCTTGTTCCGCAGCGAGCCCCAGAAGATTTTCCGGATCATCGGCAGTTCGCGGGACGGGTCCTTTCCGGACACATACTGCGGGGTGACGGCGGCGTCGTCGATCACCACGCCGGCGGCTTTGGTTCCCGCCTTCGCGGCCCCGGCGGCGATGTCGTCCACCGAGGCGGCGGCTATGCGCGCGAGGGCTGCGACGTCGTCCAGGAGGGCGACCAGACCGCCGCTCACAGGTCGCTTCCGGACTGTTCGACGGCGGACGGCTGAGCGTCCAGGGCACGGTTCAGGAGCGTGATCGGCATGGTCAGAGTATATGGGACCGGGCTGCCGGGAGGGTGCCGTTCCGGGCCGGGCGGCCCGGAACGGGCGGGGACTTTAGAAGTCGAACAGGTCGCCCAGCCAGCCTTCCTTCTTCTTAGGCCGCCGGCCGTAGTCGCGGTCATAGCCCGGTTTGTCATTGCGGCGGCCATCGTAGCTGCGCTCGTCCCGCCGCTGATCATGGCCGGTGTAGAGAGGCGGCGGGACTGGCAGGGGAGCGGGCGGTGCCGGACTGGCGGGAGCGGGCGACGCGGCAGCACGGTCCAGGATCTTGTCCAGCTCCCCCCGGTCAAGCCACACACCCCGGCATTGCGGGCAATAGTCGATCTCAACGCCGCTGCGTTCGGTCATGACAAGTTCTACTGAATCCAAAGGACATTTCATACCCGCACAACGTTCGGCACGCCCGAAAGTTCCGCCGCGCTCCTGGCCGTAATCCTGTCGCCGTCAGCGGCGCTTGTGGAGCATCCGCACCTTGCGGGCGTTGGCACGGAGTTGAATGATCCGCGCTGCGCCGGCAACGGCCACGACTATGCCGCCGGCGACACTGGCGATGAACATGGCCATCCCCAGAGGAAGCGTGCCCTCGAAGCCCAGGAACATCACCCTGGCGGTCTCCTGGTTCTGCAGAATGAAGATGATCAGGAGCACCAGCAGGAGGAGCGCTACGACCACGGCTACCCAGACCACTCCGGAGCGGGTCGGTTGCGGCCTGGTACTGGAAGAAGCGGGAGGTGCTGTTCCCGGGGCCGGTACGTCAGACGGCGGCTTCGGCGGCAGTCCTCCGGGTGTGGCAGGTTCGGACGCCATCCTGATCACTTTCCTTTGATCGCCACCAGCTGGATTTTCAGGATACGCCCGCGGCGGTGACGGCGGAACCGCACGCCGCGGCGGGGAACGACGACGGCGGGGTGCCGGCAGAAAAGCCGGCATCCCGCCGTCGTACTTCAGGAAGTTCTGTGCAGCTTAGACGCGTGCGTCTTCCTTTTCGCGCTCGGCGACCTTGTAGGACTCCCAGAAGGTGGCACCGGTGATGCCGAGGGGACGGGGGTCGAAGACCGGGTCGAGGCCGAGCTTGATCTGGCGCTCGTAGTCCTTCAGGGCCTGGAATGCCGGCTTCTGGAGGACCAGGATGCCCACGATGTTCAGCCACGCCATGAGGCCCACGCCGATGTCGCCCATGGTCCAGGCATCGGCGGCGGTGTTCACGCAGCCGTAGGCGACGGCGATGAGGATGCCCACCTGGAGGACCAGGGTGGTCACGCGGCCCAGGTTGGCGCGGATGCCCGGCACCAGCTTGTTGGCGGACTTGCCCACCAGGAAGCGCAGGTTGGTTTCGGCCATGTAGTAGTAAGCGATGATCGTGGTCAGGCAGAAGAAGATCAGCGTGACGGCGATGAACGCGGCACCGAAGCCCGGGAAGACGGAGTCAAAACCGGTCTGGACGTACTGCGGGCCAACCGTGGCGGTGGCGGAGAGCAGGCCGCCCTCAACCAGGACCTCGCCGTCCTCGCTGCCGCCGGAGAACACGCGGTAGGCGCCGGTGGAAAGGATGAGGAAGCCGGTGGCGCTGCAGACGAACAGGGTGTCGATGTAGACGGCGAACGCCTGGACCAGGCCCTGCTTGGCCGGGTGGGAAACCTCAGCCGCGGCGGCGGCGTGCGGGCCCGTGCCCTGGCCGGCCTCGTTGGAGTAGACGCCACGCTTGACGCCCCACATCACGGCCAGGCCGATCACGGCGCCGAGTGCGGCGTCCATGCCGAAGGCGCTGCGGAAGACCATGGCCAGGATGCCCGGCAGCTGGCCGGCGTTGACGAAGACGACCACCAGGGCCAGGATGATGTAGCCGAGGGCCATGAAGGGCACGACGAAAGCAGCGACGCTGGCGATGCGCTTGACGCCGCCCATGATGACCAGTGCCAGGACGATGACGGCACCGACGCTGACAACCCAGGCCGGGACGGTGAAGGCGCCGTCGATGGCGGTGGCCATCGAGTTGGCCTGGACACCCGGCATCAGGACGCCGCAGGCGAGGACGGTTACGGCGGCGAAGACATAGCCGTAGACCTTGAAGAAACCGGCAGCCTTGGTGTGGGCGAAGGCGCGGGAGAAGTAGTATGCCGGACCGCCGCGGTATTCACCGGTCTGCGGGTCACGGGTCTTGTAGATCTGGCCGAGCGTGGACTCGATGAAGGAGGTGGAGGCGCCCAGGAAGGCGACAGCCCACATCCAGAACAGTGCGCCCGGGCCGCCGAAGGCGACAGCGGTGGCGACACCGGCGACGTTGCCGGTGCCGACGCGGCCGGACAGGGACATGGCCAGGGCCTGGAACGAGGAGACGCCGGCGGCGGACTTTTCGCCGTTCAGCAGTTGCTGGACCATTCCCTTGACGTGGCGCACCTGCAGGAAGCGGGAGCGGACGGAGAAGTAGACGCCGGTGGCGAGGCACAGGTAAACGAGCCAGTCACTCCAAATAACGCCATTGATAGCGGATAAGACATCGCTCATGAGTGGGTTCCCTCCATGAAGAGCGTGGGTGATGCGAAACGAATGCGGTTTGGCGGGGCGCAGGGACGGGCAGGTTAGCCCGTGGTGGGCGCCACACAAACCTGTGAAGTTTCTCACGTGGTTCGGCTATGAGTCCAATTGACCGAATTTCAGCTGGCCTGAGGTGCTCCCTGCCGTTAACCACACACTTTCCGTCAGCCCTATCCAGCAGGCCCTCAGCGGGCGCACTATGAGCTATGAAAAAACTCCTGATCGCCGGCCTCGCTGCAGCCTTCGTTGGTCTTGGCGCCACCACGCTGGCGGCTCCCGGGAACGCGGCCCCCGACCCGTCCCACGTGGCAGGGCAGATTCTGGTTAAGTTCCGGGACCAGGGGTCGGCCGACGGCGTGCTACGCCAGCACGGTCTGCGTCAGGGCAACTTTGTGGGGACTACCGGGGCCCAGGTCATCAAGGTGCCGGCCGGCAGGGAACTCCGGCTGATTGAGGCCCTGGGCCACAACCGCGCGGTGGAGTATGCAGAACCTGACGCCGTGGTTACCGCCGTCACGGACGACACCTACTTCGACCGCCAGTACGCCCTCAAGAACGACGGGCAATCGTTCCAGAACACCCTGGAGACGGCCACTGTCCCCGCAGGCACCCCGGACGCCGACGTCGACGCTGTTGAAGCCTGGGGCATCGCCACCGGAGCCGGCGTCAGGGTAGCCGTCCTCGATACCGGTGTCGCGTCGGACAACCCTGATATCAGCACCCAGGTGGTGGCGCGCGCGAACTTCAGCGGCACCGCAACGCAGGAGGACAACTACGGGCACGGTACCCACGTGGCCGGCATTGTGGCCGCGGTCCATAACTCCACCGGTGTAGCCGGCGTGTGCCCGGAGTGCGACATCGTGGACGTGAAGGTGCTCAACGACTCCGGGTCCGGGTCCACGTCCAACATCGTCAACGGTATTGCGTGGGCGGCCAGCGCGAAGGCAGGCGACGGAAACGCCGACATCATCAACATGAGCCTGGGCCAGCGCGTATCGTCCCGGACGCTTGAAACCGCGGTCCAAAATGCCTGGAAGGCGGGGGTGGTCATCGTGGCGGCAGCGGGGAACGGCGGCAGCCAGGCCAAGATCTACCCCGGTGCCTACCCCAATGTCATTGCCGTAGCAGCCACGGACAACAACGACGCCAAGGCCTCCTTCTCGAGCTACGGCGCCAAGTGGGTAGACGTGGCAGCGCCAGGGGTCAGCATCTACTCGACCTTCCCCAACCACCCGTTCGCGTTGCAATCAAACGGCCGTTCTGAGGGGTATGACATTGCCAGCGGCACGTCGATGGCCTCCCCGGTAGTTGCCGGCGTGGCCGCGCTGGCGCTGGGCTCGCACCCCACCGCCACGAACGCCACGGTACGAGGCATCGTCGAATCCACGGCCGACCCAACCGTGGCGGGCACCGGAAGTCATTGGAAGCACGGCCGGGTCAACGCCTACGACGCCGTGCGGGCACCCTGACCCGCCCGCTCCCAGTGCTGCCGAAGCAGCCCGGCCAGCCGTTCAGGCTCGATCCGGTGCGGCGGGTCGAAGTGGTGCCGCGCCTCGAATACCTCCAGCGTGAAATCCGGAAACACGGTGGCCAGCCGGTCCGCCACCTCGCCGTAGTCATCCGGATTGCTCCGCCCGCCCAGGACGAACAGCACCGGTTTGATGAACGCAGCCAGGCGGGCCCGGTCCAGGTCGTAGCGCTTGAAGTCCGCCAGGAACGCGCTGATGCCCGCCGGCCGCTTGGCCATCCACGGTGGCGGGGGACCCGGCGGCGGAGGCGGCAGGACGACGTCGGACTTCACCCCCAGCCGCATAAAGGCAGGCATGAACTGCTCCGGCGGCAGGGACTCCAGCTTTGCGTACTCTTCCCAGACCGCGGCGTGGGCGGGGCTCCAGTCCCAGTTCCCGGCCCACGCTGCTTCGAGGAGTGTGAGGCTCCGTAACCGCTCGGGATGCTTGGCGGTGAGCGCCAGGGCCGCAGCACCGCCGCCGGAATAGCCCACAAGGTGGAAGGTGTCCCAGCCGAGCCGGCCGGCTTCGCGGAGGACGCCGTCGACCTCGGTGTCCAGGGTCCAGCCGGGCGGGGGAGCGGCATCCGCGTACAGTTCCAGGTCCTTGGCGACGGCATGCACGTCCGGTCCCAGCGCCTCGATCAGCGCTCCGTAGGCAGGCCCGGCTGGGAGGACGCTGCCAGGCAGGAGGAGTGCCCGGAGGGGTTCCATGGTTGGATGCTACGCCCCCTTCAGGTGCCCGGCTACGGGGTTTCCACAGCGCTTTTCCGGGACCCTTGCCGCCGCCGCGGTGCAGGCGGAGAATGTGCTCACTGGCGGGGTTCCATATCTCCTCCGCTGCGGATATCGGCGCTTCACTAGTAGTCCTTTCCACACCAGAAGCAGCACCGTTTGGAGGAGTTGAAATGGCAGGTTTAGTCCGCAAAAGTCTGAATTCACCCGAGGAAACCCGCCCGTTTGAGGACGGCAAGGGCCAGCTCGAACTGGTCAATATGGACGGGGGTGCTGTTGGCCGCGCTACGTTCCAGCCAGGCTGGCGCTGGTCCGACCACGTCAAGCCGATCGCCAAGACCGACAGCTGCCAGGCCAGCCACACCGGCTACTTCGTCTCGGGCCGCATGACCGTGGTGATGGATGACGGCCAGGAGATGGAGTACGGGCCCGGCGACTTCGCCACCATCGCACCGGGTCATGATGCCTGGGTAGTGGGTGAGGAGCCCTGCGTGATGATCGACTGGCAGGGATCGTCCGACTACGCCAAGCGCTGACGCTGAACGACGTCGGGACGCACTACTTTCGGTGCGTCCCGACGTCCTGCGTGCTAGGCGCGGGCGTGCAGCCCCGGCACGCCGTCGCGGATCTCGAAGGAGGCCTTCGTGGACACGGGGGCGCCCGGCGTCGTGACGTAGTCCAGCGTCCGGAAGTCGGCGGTCATCGCGTCCCTGGTGATCTTCGTGTTCACGTAGCCGCGGTTGTCGTTGTAGAACTTCAGGTGCGGGTTCCAGGCCATGACCGGGTCCGCGGTGGAGCCTGAGCCGTTGCCCGTGGACGTGATCGAGGTGGTCACCAGTTCCGAGCCGACGACGGGGGAGGCGGGGTCCTTGTAGTCCACCTTGAGGTCGTTGGCCCAGTTGCGGTGCACGTCCCCGGTGAGCACGACGGCGTTGCGGACGTTCGCGTCCACCCAGCCTTGGGTGATGCGGCGGCGGGAGGCGGCGTAGCCGTCCCAGCCGTCCATGGAGACGTCGTCGATTTCGGGGGCGGCGTTGCGGTCGCGCTCGGCGAAGAAGACCTGCTGGCCCAGGATGTCCCAGCGCTGGGTGGAGTTCCGGAACGCGTCCAGCAGCCACTTTTCCTGCTCGGCACCGGTGATGCTGCGGTCCTCGGCGAGGCGCTCGGCCACGTTCTTCTTCCAGCCGTCGCCGGCGAGCTGGTCGTCGCGGTACTGGCGGGTGTCCATCATGTGGAAGTTGGCAAGCTGGCCCCACTGGATGGTGCGGTAGATCTTCATGTCGAATCCGGCGGGAACGGAGGACCTTCGCAGCGGCATGTTCTCGTAGTATGCCTGGAAGGCGGCTGCGCGGCGCTGCCGGAAGCGCTCGGTGGTGTCGTTCATCTGGTTGGCGTCGCGGTTCTCCGGAATCTCGTCCGCCCAGTTGTTGTCCACCTCGTGGTCATCCCACACGACCAGCCAGGGTGCGACGGCGTGCGCGGCCTGCAGGTCGGCGTCGGACTTGTACTGGGCGTGCCGCTGCCGGTATCCCTCGAGCGTGACCGTCTCGGGTCCTTGGTGGTCGCGGGGGTTGCCACCGCCGATGACGTAGTGGTTCTTCTTGTACTCATACAGGTAGTCGCCGAGGTGGAGCACCAGGTCCGGGTGGTCCTGCGCCAGGCGGGAGTAGGCGGTGAAGTAGCCGTGCTCGTACTGCGAGCAGCTGGCGAACGCCATGGCCAGCGCGGCGGGTGTTTCGTGCAGCGCCGGCGCCGTCAGGGTACGGCCGACGGCGCTGATGTGGCGGCCGCTGCGGAACCGGTAGAAGTACTCGCGGCCCGGCTTCAGTCCGCGCAGCTCCACATGCACGGAGTGGGCCGTCTCGATCCGGGCCTCCTCGACGCCGCGTGCCACCACGGTGCGCATTGATGCGTCCTCGGCCACTTCCCAGGCCACCGGGACCGGACGGGACGGCATTCCGCCCAGGCCGTCCGCAGCCAAGGGGTCCAGCGCAAGGCGCGTCCACAGCACGAAGCCGTCCGGCCACGGCTCACCCGACGCGATGCCGAGCATGAAGGGATCGGTGCGGAGGCCGGCGTCGTCTGCGGTGGAAACGGCGACGGCGGTACCAGGCAGGGCGGCGACAAGGCCTGCCCCGAGACCGGCGGAAATGAGGGATCTGCGGGAGATGTTGTGCATGGCTTCGAACCTAGGGAGGCAGGTTGACCGCGGGCTGTTGCCTGAGTGAACCATACGTGAACGTTCCGTGCGCAGACCCCAGGTACCGAGCCAGCAACCTGCCGTTCACCAGCGGTTATACCGGTGCTGCTAGGTTCGCGGCATCCCACTGCTACGCACCAGGAGATGCCCTCATGACCCCTCGAACCCACCTGGCCCCTGCCCTCCAAAGGGGCACCGCAGCCGCGGTGACCGCGGTGCTGTTGGCCGCCGTCGTCCCCGGCACGGCCACCGCCGCTGACCGCACGCCGCCGGCGCAGGCCGAACCCCAGTCCCAGCGCACCGTGGACATCCAGATCCTCGGCCTGAACGAAACCCACGGCCAGCTCACCCCGCTCAAGCGCTCGGGCCGCCTGGCCGGGGGAGCGGCCGCGCTCGCCGCCTATCTCAAGGCAGAGGAAGCGGAGAACCCGCGGACCCTGATCCTGGACTCCGGCGACTTCATGCAGGGCCCGGCCATCTCCTCCTACTTCGAGGGCGCCTCCACCGTGGACGTCTTCAACGCGATCGGCGTGGATGCGGCCGCCGTGGGCAACCACGAGTTCGACTGGGGCCAGGACGCCTTCGCCGAACGGGTGGAGCAGGCCGACTTCCCGTTCATCGCGGCCAACATCGTCGTCGACGCCACAGGAGCCGCCCCAGCCGGCGTCAGCCCCTACGTCATCGAGGAACTGGACGGGGTCAAGGTGGGCGTCATCGGCGTCGCAAACCCCGACACCAAGAACGTCACCCTCCCCGCCGCCACCGAGGGCCTGAGCTTCCTGGACCTGAACCAGACGGCCGCGGCGGTCAACGATGCCGTGGCGGAACTCCGCGAACGCCACGTGGAAACCATCGTGGTCAGCGCCCACCAGGGCCTGGAAACAGCCTCCACCGGCGCGCTCGCGGACCTGGTGGGACAGCTTTCCGGCGAGGTGGACCTGGTCCTTGGCGGACACATTCCGCTCGAATACAACACCGTCATCAACGGAATTCCCGTGGTCCAGCCCTACGGCAACACCCGCGGCTACGCGGATGTCACCCTTACCGTGGACCGCGCCACGAAGGACGTAGTGGGCACCGGCATCGAGCTGGATGCCACCTGGACGGACGCCATCGCCCCGGACCCGGCGGTGAAGGCGATCGTGGACGGCTACCAGGCTCAGCTGGGCGAAGAGCTCGGCAAGAGCGTGGGGGAGGCGGCCACGTCCATCACGCGCGGCTCCAGCCGCGGCGTCGAGTCGGAGATGGGCAACTTCGTCACCGACAGCATGCGCTCCTACATTGACGGGGTGGACTTCGCCTTCACCAACGCCGGCGGCCTGCGCGCGGACATTGACGCCGGGCCCATCACGCTCGAAGAGGTCTACGCCGTCCTGCCGTTCAACAACACGCTGGTCACCATGGACCTCACCGGAGCCCAGGTGCGCAAGGTACTGGAGGAAGGCGCCTTCAGCCAGTACGGCACCGTCCAGGTCTCCGGACTGAAGTGGGCGTACGACGCCGGCGCACCCTTCGGCGCCCGGGTCACCTCCGTCACCCTCCCGGACGGAACCCCGCTGGATCCGGGTGCCACCTACCGCGTGGCCACGAACAACTTCATGGCCACCGGCGGCGACCAGTTCACCACCTTCACCCAGGGCACCGGCACCGTGGACACCGGCATCAACCTGGTGGACACCGTGGTGCACTACCTGGAACACCACTCACCGGTTGATCCGCAGATCGAAGGGCGCCTGGCCGTGCAGTAGCCGGCCCCAACCCGCCCAGCCACGAAAACGACGCCGGGACCCGCCATATCTGGCGGGTCCCGGCGTCGTGCGTTGCGTGGTTAGTTGTGGTTAGGCGTGTGCCTTGTGGCCCTTGGTGAGGACCAGCGCCAGGCCGACCATGCCGATGCCCAGGAGCAGGTGCAGGATGTTGTCGAACAGGTTCAACGGGACGAAGTTGCCGGCCGAATCCTGGGGAACCACCAGGCCGTAGACGAACAGGACCAGGTAGATCACGCCGCCGTAGAGCAGGAACGAACGGGCGCCGCCGGCGGTCTTGGCCAGGACGAGGCCGGCAACGCCGAACAGCAGGTGGACCGCGTTGTGGAGCACGGACACCTGGAAGAGGCCCAGCAGCATGGCCTCGGAGTGCGCTCCTGCGAAGTGCAGCTGCTCGAAGTTGCCGGTGATGCCCGGGACGAAGCCCAGGACGCCGACCAGCAGGAATACGGCGCCTACTGCCATGGACGCTTTCTGGACGTTGGTGCGGACTGCCGTGCCGGTGCTGGTGTGTGTAGCCATGATGTTCTCCTGAATGCGGTATGGATTCATGGATCAGCAGAACGCTTGCTGCCGACCCAAAGGGTTATGCAAGCTATTCGGCTGCTGCCGCAGGTCGGATGGGTGACCTGGGAAAACTTTTGGGCCATTGGGCCCTGCCGGTGGCCTGCAGCCGGGAGTAGCCTCACCTCATACAAAGGAGTTGTCATGAAGCGTTTGCCCGTTCTTCTCTGCACCGCAGCCTCGATGGTTCTGGCCGCGGCCCCGGCCGGGGCGGCCCCGAACATTTACCACACCATCTCGTCGACGCATGGCTCCGCAACGGTGACCAGCATCAGCGGCTGCGAGCAGACCGAAGTCTTTGTCTCCTCCAGTGTGGCGATGTACGCCAGCCAGCCCGGGCCCGTCAACAAGCAGGGACTCAGTGCCGTGTTTGTGCGCGTCACGGACATCTGCGCCGCTCCGGCCGGTGTGGTCACTGCAGCTGCGGGCGGCGGTACGGTCCTGTTCCAGGCCGAAGGCCAGAACATGGCGCCGCTGGTGGTTGACCCGCGGCTGAACACCGCCTCCATCAGTACCGGCATGGCTGGCACGGATGGCGAGGGCAACCCCGTGACCATCAGCCTGTCGGCAACGTGGACCGCCACCGGTCCGCTGGAGCACGATACCGTCCATACCCACAGCAACTACCCGGATGAAGGCACCGTCAACGCAACGGACAACAACCTGCGCCGGGCCGCCGCTGCCGACGTGGCGGTCTCAGTTGACGGCATGACGGCCGCGGGCACGGATCCCAACGCTGTGCTGGAACAGGTGAAGTCACGGTGCATTGAAGTCGCCCGTCCTGGGGTGGAGGGGTTCTTCCCCTGCTTCGGATTCCCCGGCTGACTGGTCCCGGCCGTTGGTGCCATCTCGCGGCGGGGGAGCGGCTACTTCCGGGGCTGGGCTTTCCGGGCGGGGGCCTTGGGCGCCTTAGGCGGCAGCGTGGAAACGTAGTCCAGCGCCTTCTCCACCCACGCGCGCGCCCGGGCCTCGTCGCCGTCGCCCTCTTCATTCCACATCTCAGGCAGTCCGGTGTACCCACCCATGGGGCGTTCCGCGGGACCGAACGGGACCGTCCGCTCGGTGGTTTCGAGCACTCGGCGGTCCTCGGCGGACAGCTTCACGCCGACGGTGGGCCCGAACAGCCCCGCAAACATGTTGCCGTTCACGAAGGCCCCCAGGTTGCCGAACATCGGTTTGACCACCACATCCGGCCGGTCCGGGACCAGGGCGCGGAAGTGTGCTTTCTCGGCGTCGGTGGCTTTGGGCATATCCATGGCGTCATCTCCCGGGGGCAGGCGTTCTTCGGATCCGGATGCAGGATATACCCGGGGCGGTCGAGGGACGCGGCGGCAGCCGTTTAGGGTGCGGCGGAAAACTCCTGTAGTCTCGAAACTGTTGTTGTGTTTATGCAGTTGGTAGTTCAGGCAGTACGCGCGGTCGAAAGTCCGCGTTCTTCTGAAGTAGCGGTTTTGAACACCCCACACCGGAGGGCCCGAAAGTCGGGACTATCCCTCCACCTTCACGAAGGACAAAAATAATGGCTACTGGTACCGTCAAATGGTTTAACGCTGAAAAGGGCTTCGGCTTCATCTCCCCGGACGACTCCTCGCAGGACGTTTTCGCGCACTACTCCGCGATCAACTCCAACGGCTTCCGCTCCCTCGAAGAGAACCAGAAGGTTTCCTTCGACACCGAGCAGGGCCCCAAGGGTCCCCAGGCCACCAACATCCAGGCTCTCTAATTTCCTAGAGTTCCGGGACCGTTAGGTTTCCACTTAAAAGCAGGACCCGCCGTTTCAACACGGCGGGTCCTGCTTTTTTGGTGCCTGCTGCCGTTTGTCCCCGCCGAATGGACATTTCCCGCCGGGGTCCCAGGGGGAAATGTCCATCTGCTGGGGAGCCGTACTGCGTCAGAGCCTGTTACGACTGGGCGCTGAGCCGCGAGGCACTCCAGGCGGCATAGCTGCCGTCGAGTTCGATGACGTCGTACCCCGCACGCCGCAGGGCGCTGGCGGCAACCGAATTGCGCGCCCCGCTCTGGCAGTACGTCACGATGGGTCCGTCCTCGGGGAGCTGGTCCAGGTGCCACATGATGCGGCCGGCACCGAGTTGAGCAGAGCCGGGGATGTGCCCGGCGGCGTGCTCGGATCGGTTGCGGACATCCAGAAGGAGCGCGGCGTCAAACCCGTCCAGTTCCTCGGGCTGGATCAGCCGGGGTGTGGTCATCGGCAGGCCGTCAAGGGTGGTGACGTAGCCGGCGACGTTGTCGATGCCGACGCGGACCAGGTGGTCCCACATCTCCTGTGCGGCGTCCTGGTCCGGTGCGAGAAGCACCAGGGGGTTCTTGCCCTTCTCCGGGTCCACCACCCATGCGCCGTAGCTGGCCATCTTGCCGGCGGGAATGTTCAGCGAGCGGGCCACCGTTCCCCGGTGCACCTCGCGGTTGCCGCGGGTATCGACAAACGTCAGCGTGTCCTCTTCCAAGCCCTTGACGACGGCGGCAGCGTCCAGTTCCGGCAGTGGTGCACGTTTACCCATGACGGCCGGGCCCTCACGGTTTTCGTGTTTCATGCGGGCGAAGTAGGCGTGCGCGTCGGGCTGGCCGTCGAGCAGTTCGTCGATGAAGCCCTGTTCGTCGTTGGCGGCCAGGTACGGGCCCCACCAGGCGTAGAGGCGCTCATAGCCCACGGTGGAGGAGGGGATGGCTCCGAGGTCCTTGCCGCAGGCACTGCCGGCGCCGTGGGCGGGGTGGACCTGGACGTAGTCGGGCAGGGTGAGGAACTTATCCCGCAGGCTGGCGAAGAGCTGCTTGGCGCCTTCGAACCGGGTGTCGATGCCGCCTGCTGCCTCATCGAGCAGGTCCGGGCGGCCCAGGTCTCCGGAGAACACGAAGTCACCGGAGAGCAGGTAGCCGGGCTGGTCGCTGAACGCGCCGTCGGTCACCAGGAAGGACAGGTGCTCCGGGGTGTGCCCGGGGGTGTGCAGGGCCTTGACACTGATGTTCCCCAGGGTGATGGCGTCCCCGTCATAGAGGCGCTCGGCGTCGAACCCGTACTGCCAGTCCGGCCCGCCCTCACCGGAAACGTACATCGTGGCACCGGTAGCGGCAGCCAGCTCACGGGTCCCCGAGAGGTAATCGGCGTGGATGTGCGTCTCAGTCACCGCCACGATCTTCATGCCGTTCTTCGCGGCGAGGTCCTGGTACACCGCGATATCGCGGCGGCCGTCCACCACGATCGCCTCGCCCTTGGACTGGCAGCCGATGAAATAGCTGGCCTGCGCGAGGTCTTCGTCATAGATGCGTTCGATAAGCATGGGATCTCCTGAACTCGGTTAATAAATATCGTCTACCCCTAGGGGTATCTTGAAAAGAGGGCGTGCCGGTGCTTTTCCTGAGATCACGATGAGGGGCCGTGCCGGTTGAGTTGTTGCACTCTGCCATGGCAGCGGCCGCCTTGCTCAATACCCCACCGAGTATCCTATATACCCCAGGGGGTAGGCAAAACACCCCTCTGGGTATACGATGGTGGGGTACGAATTCTGGAAATGGGAGATCGCCGTGCAACTGGACACAACTGAACTGACCCCGGTGGTCAACCGGCTCAAGCGCGCGCAGGGGCAGCTTGCTGCCGTAACGCGCATGCTGGAAGAGGGTCGCGACTGCAAGGACATCGTCACGCAGCTCGCCGCCGTGTCCAAGGCGCTGGACCGCGCAGGCTTCGCCATTATCGCCAGCGGCCTGGAGCAGTGCATCGTCCAGGAGGACGCCAGCCTGGACCGCAAGGACCTGGAGAAGCTCTTCCTCTCCCTGGCCTAGCAACCGCGCGGCCGCTAGTGCAGGCCCATCGCCTCTCGCACTTCGTTGAGGATGTGGTGCATAGCCTGTTCGGCCACCGCGGTGTCGCCCGCTGCCACGGCTGCCGCCACGTCCTCGTGCGCCTGCAGCGCCTCGTTCCGTGGCTTGAACGGCATAAGCCCCTGCTGCGTCCGGCTGGTCAGGACTTCCGCCACCATGCCCTCGAGCGCCTGGAACATTTCGTTGCCGCAGCTGCGCAGCAGCAGCTGGTGAAACTCAATGTCGGCCGCCAGGAATCCCTTGAGGTCCCCTGCTTCGCCGAGCCGCCGCAGGTCCGCTGCCAGGGCCAGCAGTTGGTGGCGTTCGGTGGACGTCGCCCGCCGCGCCGCACCTGCCGCCGCAATGGGTTCGACGGCGATACGCAGCTCGGTCAGGCTGCTGTACTGGATCTCGCGGCGGTTTGAGGCCAGTCGCCAGCGCACCAGCTTGGGGTCGAAGACGTTCCAGAACCTGCGCTCCTGCACCACAATCCCCACCCGCCGGCGCGAGTAGACCAAGTTCATGGATTCCAGGACCTTCATGGTGTCCCGTGCGACGGTGCGGGAAATCCCGTAATCCTGCTGCAGCCCCTCAAGGGTGAGTCGGCTGCCCGGCGGAAGCTCAGCCGAAGCGATCGCTATCCCCACCGCTTCGAGGACGCGCTCATGCATCGCGGGTGAGGACCCGCCGTCGTCCGCGTTGTCTGCGCCCTGTACTGTCGCCGTCGACATCTTCCCGCTCTCTCTTCCGCGCCGCAGCGCCCCTACAGGATAGCGAAGATCTGTAAAGGTATGACTTGTGACACGAAAAGATAGTATCTTTGCTTTCAAAAGGCGATACCTTATGGCGTAGCCCACTCCACGGCGGGCCCACACCGAGCTTCTTCCAAAGCCAACGACGTCTTCTCCGGAGGTATGACATGCAGCAACCCACGCACCTCGTGGTGATGGGCGTGGCCGGGTCCGGCAAAACCACCCTGGCGGCCGCGCTTTCAAAACGGCTGGGCTGGACCTGCGCGGAGGCGGACGAGTTCCACCCGCAGCAGAACATCGACAAGATGCGCCGGGGAATCCCGCTTGAAGATGCCGACCGGTGGCCTTGGCTGGCCGAAATCCGGGACTGGATGACAACCCAGGCCCGCGCCGGGGCCAGCACCGTCCTCACCTGTTCGGCGCTGAAGCAAAGCTACCGGCAGCTGCTTTCCGCGGCCGAGGGGCGCGTCGTGTTCCTCCACCTGGAGGGCGGCGCGGACCTGATCAGCCAACGCATGCAGGGCCGCGAAGGCCACTTCATGCCGCCGGCGCTGCTTCCCAGCCAGCTCGCCACCCTTGAGCCGCTGACCGGGGAAGAGCTCCGCGCAGGCAGCCTCCGCCTCGATATCGCACGCTCGCCGGAGGAGCTGGCTGCCGCCGTCGTGGAGGCCCTGGGCCTCTCCGCCCAATAGGCGCCTGGCACCCCTGAACCGACCGAAAAAACCACCCAAAATATCTGTTTCAAAGGAGAACCATGACCATCGAAGGATGGACCCAGACGCTGGGAGCAGGTCCGCTGCTGCTCATCGCCGCAGCCGCGATCGTCGTCCTGCTGTTCCTCATCATCAAGCTGCGCGTCCACGCCCTGATCGCGCTGATCCTCGTCAGCCTGGCCACGGCCTTCGCCACCGGCATTCCCGCAGGCCAGGTGGTCCCGGTGCTGCTCAACGGCTTCGGAACCACCCTGGGCACCGTTGCCCTCCTGGTGGGCCTCGGCGCGATGCTCGGACGCATCGTGGAGACCAGCGGCGGAGCCAAGGTGCTGGCCGAATACCTGATCGGGGTCTTCGGTGAAAAGCGCGCACCGTTCGCGCTCGGCCTGGCCTCGCTGATCTTTGGCTTCCCCATTTTCTTCGACGCCGGCCTGGTGGTCATGCTGCCCGTCGTCTTCGCCGTGGCCCGCCGGATGGGCGGCGGAGTGCTGCGCTACGGCCTGCCCGCCGCCGGTGCGTTCTCCGTGACGCATATCTTCCTGCCGCCGCACCCGGGCCCGGTTGCCGCGTCCGCGTTCTTTGACGCCAATATCGGCCTGGTCCTCGTGGCCGGCATCATCGTGGCCGTTCCCACCTGGTACGTCACCTGCTACCTGTACGGCCTGTACACCGGCAAGAAGCTCATCCTGCCGGTGCCCGAACTGCTGGGCCACGCCTCTCCCGAAGCCGAACAGAACCCGCCGCGCTTCCGCACCATTGTGGGCCTGCTCCTGCTGCCGCTGGTCCTGATCTTCCTCAACACCGGCCTGAACACCCTGGCTGCCTCCGGCGCGCTCGCCGAGGGCACCAAGGACCAGCAGTGGTACCAGATCCTGCGCACCATCGGTGAAACCCCTGTTGCCCTGCTGATCGCGGTCCTGGTGGCCATGTTCGTTCTGGGCGCCAAGCGCGGCAAGGATGCCGGGGCGCTGGAGAAGCTGCTCGAGTCCTCCCTGGGCCCTGTCTGCTCCGTCATCCTGATCACCGGTGCCGGCGGCATGTTCGGCGGCGTCCTGCGCACCTCCGGCATTGGCGCGGCGCTGGCCGACGTCCTGGGCGACCTCGGCATCCCGCTGATCCTGGCCGGCTTCCTGATCTCCTCCATCCTGCGCATCGCCCAGGGTTCAGCCACCGTGGCGCTGACCACCACGGCCGGCCTGATCGCCCCCGCCGTTGCCGCCGCCGGAATGAACGGCATGCAGCTGGCCACCCTGGTCATCGCCGTTGCCGCCGGTTCCGTGGTGGTCTCGCACGTGAACGACTCCGGCTTCTGGCTGGTGGGGCGCTTCTTCGGCATGGACGTCAAGACCACGCTGAAGACCTGGACCGTGATGGAGACCCTGATCGGCGTGATGGGCTTCGGCATCGCCGCGGTCATCTTCATGGTGGCGGGCGTCGCCGGCTGACCCCCACCCAATTGAGTAGCGCCAAGTGGGGGGGTGTGTGCCCCCAAACGCCCGTTGGGGGGTGGGCGTTGGTGGGGGGGGGTGCGGCGGGGAGCCGGGGGGGGGGCGCGGGGT